>NZ_JBEAJL010000082.1:0-149689 GCF_040065275.1 Klebsiella sp. JB_Kp042 | reverse complement strand
GGTAGCCCGGATAAGGCGCTACGCGCCGCCATCCGGGATATTCCCTGCTCGCGCTGCGCTTAGCAGGGCTACGATTCCGGACCGTCGGGTAGCCCGGATAAGGCGCTACTCGCCGCTATCCGGGGTATTCCCTGCTCGCGCTGCGCTTAGCAGGGCTACGGTTCCAGACCGTCGGGTAGCCCGGATAAGGCGCTACGCGCCGCCATCCGGGATATTCCCTGCTCGCGCTACGCTTAGCAGGGCTACGGTTCCGGACCGTCGGGTAGCCCGGATAAGGCGCTACGCGCCGCCATCCGGGAGAGACTCAGTGGCTTTTGCGGATCAGGTAGCGGTACGGCAGAGCTTCGGTTTGCTGGGCCACCAGCTCATGCTCCATAAAGCGGCAGAATCCCGGGATATCGCGGGTGGTGGCCGGATCGTCAGCAATAATCAGCAGCGTCTCGCCGACGGGCATTGTCCGCACGGTTTTACGCACCATCATGACCGGCTCCGGGCAGCGCAGTCCCAGGGCATCCAGAGTGTGGTCTGGAGTGGAGAAAAGTTCGCTCATTTTAGTCTCACATCAACAAAACGGCCCTAGTTTACCCCCAGTTCGCCAGTACGCAAGCCAGGTTAACGTTTGCGCGAAAAACAACCATTGCATTACGCCGGCAACGCAGTATCATGCAGCCGTTTTTCATTGGGTTCCCTCACCCCAACGTTCCGCTGCCGATTGCTCATTTACCTGAAGCATGACGGGCATAAAAAGGTCACAATATGAATCCGTTTACTACCGTACAGCGCAAAAAAGCGCTCGTCTGGCTTTCGCTATTTCATCTGCTGGTGATCACCTCCAGCAACTATCTGGTTCAGCTACCGATCTCCATCTTTGGTTTCCATACCACCTGGGGGGCGTTCAGTTTTCCGTTTATCTTCCTCGCCACCGATCTGACGGTGCGAATTTTTGGCGCACCGCTGGCGCGACGCATTATTTTTGCGGTGATGGTCCCGGCGCTGGTCATCTCCTACGCCATCTCCGCCCTGTTTTACATGGGCGAGTGGCAGGGTTTCGCGGCGCTGGGCACCTTTAATCTCTTCGTCGCGCGTATCGCCATCGCCAGCTTTATGGCCTATGCGCTGGGGCAGATCCTCGACGTCCACGTCTTCAACCGCCTGCGGCAGAGCCGCCGCTGGTGGCTGGCCCCCACCGCCTCGACGCTGTTCGGCAACATCAGCGATACCGTGGCGTTCTTCTTCATCGCCTTCTGGCGCAGCCCGGATCCATTTATGGCCGCCCACTGGGGGGAAATCGCCCTCGTCGACTACAGCTTTAAAGTGCTTATCAGCATCATTTTCTTCCTGCCGATGTACGGCGTACTGTTAAATATGCTGTTGAAAAGGCTGGCGGATAAATCTGATTTGTCGGCATTGCAGCCGAGTTAAAGGTACTCGCGGGCTGATGTGTTAAGATAGCCGGATGAGCCATTAGTGGCCGTTTATCGAAAGGAAGATGTCAATGCGCAATTTGGTTAAATATGTCGGTATTGGCCTGCTGGTGATGGGGCTTGCCGCCTGCGATAACAGCGATTCAAAAGCGCCAACCGTTGGGGCAGCAGCGGAGAGCAACACCAGCGGCCAGGCGATCAGCCTGCTGGATGGCAAACTGAGCTTCACACTGCCTGCGGGCATGGCCGACCAGAGCGGCAAACTGGGTACTCAGGCGAACAACATGCACGTCTATTCTGACGCCACCGGCCAGAAAGCAGTCATCGTCATCGTCGGCGACAGCACCAATGAAGACCTGGCGGTGCTGGCGAAACGCCTGGAAGATCAGCAGCGTAGCCGCGACCCGCAGCTGCAGGTGGTGAGCAATAAATCGCTGGAGATCAAAGGTCACACCCTGCAGCAGCTGGACAGCATCATCTCCGCCAAGGGGCAGACCGCCTGGTCTTCCGTGCTCCTCGGCAAAGTGGATGACAAACTGCTGACCCTGCAGGTCACCCTGCCGGCGGACAACCAGCAGCAGGCGCAGACCGAAGCGGAAAGCATCATCAGCACCCTCACCATCCAGTAATTACTGGCCTGGTGCGACGGCCTCCGGTTCGCTGACCGGGGGCCGTTTTTTTAACCGCCAGCCCAGCAGCAGCGCCGCCATCACCAGACCTGCCGCCGCCAGATATATCACCGGGATCCCGATCCACGCCATCAGCAAGCCGGCCAGCGGCCCGGTGACGCCTAACGACAAATCCATAAACACGGTATAGGTGGCCAGCGCCGCCCCCTGGTTATGCTGCGGCACCGCTTTCACCGCCACCACGCCCAGCGCCGGAAAGACCAGTGAGAACCCGGCCCCGGTAAGAAAGGTGCCGATTTTCGCCAGCAGCGGCGTATCGGCAAAGCCGACCAGCAGCAGGCCGATGATCTCCACGCTAAAGCAGAGCATCGCCACGTTCAGCCCCCCCAGCCGGTTAATGGCGTTGGGAAACAGCAGCCGCGCGCCAACGAACGCGCAGCTGAACAACGTCAGGGCGAAGGCCGCCCCGTCCCAGCCTTTGGCGTCATAAAACAGCGTGATAAAGGTGGCGATAACCCCGAAACCGGCGGAGGCCAGGGCCAGCGCCATGCCGTAGGGCCACACCCGCCCGAGCACCGCGCGAAACGACATTGCTTTGCCTTTCGCCGCCTTCACCGCTGCGCGGGGCAGCGCGCAGAGGATAGCCACCAGCGCAACCGCCATAATGACCCCGGCCAGGCCGCTGAGGCCAATTTGCGAATAGCACAGCACGCCGAGCGGGGCGCCCATCGCCATCGCCCCGTAGGTCACAATGCCGTTCCATGAGATCACCCGCCCGATATGCAGCGACCCAACAACGCCGACGCCCCACAGCGTCGAGCCGGTGCCGGCAAAGCTCTGGCCGATGCCGAGAATGACTCGTCCGAGGCATAGCAGCAGCAGGCTAACCAGCGGCCAGCCGCTGCTCCAGGCGGCCAGCAGATAGCTCAGCCCGCTTAAAAAGCAGCCGCAGAGGCCGAAGACGACAATCTTTTTGGGCCCCAGCAGGTCAGCGTAGCGCCCGGCGTGCGGGCGGCTGAGCAGCGTGGCGAAATATTGCAGACTAATCACCAGGCCAGCCCAGAAAGCGCTAAAGCCCATTACATCATGCACATAGCCAGGAAGTACCGCCAGCGGCAAGCCGATGGTGAGGTAGCTGGCAAAGTTAAAAATAACCACGGAGACAATCCGCAGATTGAGGCGCAGTCCATTGAGCGCCGGTTCGGCGACGGATTCGGGCATCAGGTTCCACCAGATTTGTACTATACAGAGCCACTATTACCACGACTTCTGTTGAAAAGCAGCCTTCCGATGGCAATAACCTCAGCGGCGCCATCGCCGCGCTCATCAGCATAAATTGCCGCGACGATTATTCGACTTTCCTTAATGGAAGGATAAATACATATTAATAATTATCGCTATTGCCTGAGCAGGGTTAAATTACTTATACTTCCTCACGGCTCT
Organism: Klebsiella sp. JB_Kp042; assembly: GCF_040065275.1. Lineage (NCBI taxonomy): Bacteria > Pseudomonadati > Pseudomonadota > Gammaproteobacteria > Enterobacterales > Enterobacteriaceae > Klebsiella > Klebsiella sp. JB_Kp042. Next base: position 146,193 of record NZ_JBEAJL010000082.1, on the reverse strand, counting down.
GATAGCGCCTCATTGTTTATCATGATGTTAATATTTCTATAACATCATATTTCCCTCTCCGGCCTGTTTTAATACAGATGAACATATTGCCTGACAGAACAACCACAGCATATCAGCCTATATAAAAGTTTCTTACGTGGCATAAGTTAATGCCAGTAGCCAATATATTGACATGGAGTATTCATGAAAAAAATTATTCACTGGATGATTGCCGCTACGGTTGTCGGTGCGCTCGCCGGTTGCGCACGGACAGCCCCTATTGAACAGGTCAATGCGATAGTGAGCGCCGGCCATACGGAAGCGCAGGTCAAGGATGCCATTATCAAAGCAGGTGCTCAGCGCCAATGGATTATGTCTGACGCGGGCCCTGGCGTCATAAAAGGTAAATTGCAAAATCGCGACCATGTCGCGGATATTAAAATTAACTACTCCGCAACAAGTTATTCTATTGTCTATGTGAGTAGCATTAATCTCATGGCCGCCAACGGAAAAATTCATAGAAACTATAACCGCTGGGTACACAACCTCGATAAAGATATTCAGGTTACGCTGGCAGCAAACACCGCTCTGCAACAATAAATATACATACGGGTCACTACTGACCCGTTTCGCCGATTATTTGTAATAAGGTTGTACCGAACGTGTACCAAAAGGATTCTCTCAGCGCACTTGATGCCATTACTGAAGCGCAGCGTATTGCTTTTGCCCCCATGCTCTTTCAAACCGCATTATGTCTACGCAACTCAGGTATTCTGGGTTATCTGGACCAACAAGGTAAACGCGGTGCAACGTTTGCAGCCATCAGTGAAATTTTCGACGGAAAAGAATATGCCGTTAGCGTTTTGCTCGATATGGGATTAAGCGGTCGTATCCTGACCTATAAAGAGGAACGCTACCACCTCTCTAAAATAGGACATTTCTTACTTCATGATCCGATGACGCGAGTAAATATGGATTTTACTCAAGACGTTTGTTATCAAGGATTATTCTTTCTGGAAAATGCGCTCCAGGAGGGAAAGCCTTCAGGATTAAAAGTTTTTGGTGAGTGGCCAACGATTTACCCTGCCTTGTCACAGCTACCACCCGCAGCGCGCAAAAGCTGGTTTGCCTTCGACCATTACTATTCCGATGGCGCCTTCACTGCAGCGCTGCCCTATGTATTCGCCAGCCAGCCCGCAAGGCTGTACGATGTAGGCGGTAATACCGGGAAATGGGCGCTACGCTGTTGCCAGTACGATGAAAATATCGCGGTCACGTTATTAGATTTACCGCAACAAATTGCACTGGCACGGGAAAATATAGAAAATGCTGGCCTTGCCCATCGCATCGATTTTCATGCTGTGGATATGCTGAGTGACGCCCCCCTACCCGGAGAAGCGGATATCTGGTGGATGAGTCAGTTCCTGGACTGTTTCTCGCCAGAACAAATCATCACCATACTCAGTAACGTGGCACAGGTCATGAAACCTGGCGCCCGCCTGTACATTCTGGAATTGTTCTGGGATGCGCAGAAATTTGAAGCAGCATCATTTAGTCTGAATGCGTCTTCACTCTATTTTACCTGTATGGCCAACGGCAACAGCCGTTTCTACAGCGTAGAGAAGTTTTACCGCTATCTTGAAATGGCGGGGTTCGAAGTAGAACAGCGTCACGATAATTTAGGCGTTGGGCATACCTTGTTGATATGCCACAAGAATAATTGATTGATCGCGGATGCGAGTGGATGACATTTTCATTTAACATTGTTGATTGGCAGGCCTTCGCGCCTGGCGTCAGTGGCCCCGAGCAATGGCAACGGTGGTCACAGCATTTGCACGCCATCGATCCCGCCGCGGCGCCACCCAAACTCAGCGAATTGCCGATGATGACCGCACGCCGGCTCAGCTCGGGAAGTAAGCTGGCTGTGGAATGCGGCCTGGCTATGCTCCGTCGCCATGAAATCGATGCCGTTCTTTACACCAGCCGTCACGGCGAACTGGAGCGCAACTATCGGATCCTCCATGCGCTGGCTATGGAGCAAGCGATCTCGCCGACCGATTTCGCCTTATCGGTGCATAATTCCGCCGTGGGTAATCTGACGATTGCTGCAAAAAAAGCGATTATGTCGTCATCCCTTTCTGCCGGACGCGATACGTTTCAGCAGGGATTATACGAAGTGATGGGCCTGCTACAGGCGGGTTATCAGCGCGTGCTGATGGTTGATTTCGACGGTTTTCTCCCTGAGTTTTACCACGCTCAGTTGCCGCCAGGTATCACCACCTGGCCCTATGCGGCAGCCTGGGTGATTGAGCCCGGTCGCCAGTGGCAATGCCACGCCCAGCCTCATGCAGCTGTTGCTGAAAGTCCATTACCGCAAAGTTTACTGTTCTTGCAGTACTATTTGCAGAATGCCCGCACGTTCACGCTTCCCGGCGATCGCGTGCAATGGCAATGGAGCCGCGCATGAAGCCGTTTTTCCACCGGCTTAATCGGCTCTGGCGCGCAGCAATGACCGGTTTCTGCTTCGCACTGTTTGGCATTGGCGGCCTGCTGCTCTCGCTCATCTGGTTTAATCTGCTGCTGGTTTTGGTACGTAATAAAACCCGCCGACGCCGTATCGCGCGGCGCAGCATTTCCGTTAGCTTTCGCGTATTCCTCAGCGTGGTGAAAAGCGTCGGCGTTCTCGATTACCGTATCGATGGCCGCGATATTTTGCGCGCGGAGCGCGGTTGCCTGGTGGTCGCCAATCACCCCAGCCTTATTGACTACGTAATGCTGGCCTCGGTGATGCCGGAGACCGACTGCATGGTAAAAAGCGCGCTGCTGAAAAATCCATTCGTCAGCGGCGTGATCCGCGCCGCCGATTATCTGATTAACGATCAGGCCGATGCCCTGCTGCCGGCAAGCCGGCAGCGTTTACAGCAAGGCGATACGATTTTGATTTTCCCTGAAGGCACGCGCACCGTGCCGGGGAAAAAAATGCAGCTACAGCGGGGGGCGGCTAATATCGCGGTACGCTGCGGCAGCGATTTACGCATTGTCGTCATCCGCTGTACCGAGCATATGCTGGGTAAACAAAGCAAATGGTACGACGCGCCGCCAACTAAGCCGCGGTTTACCGTCGAGGTTGGAGAGCGGCTGCCAATACATCAGTTTTATGATGCCAATAAACAAGAACCGGCGCTGGCCGCAAGACAGTTGAACCGTCATATTTTGCTTAAATTAGAAACAGGCACTCTCCCTGAAACAGGAATGAATGATGCAAGCGCTCTATCTTGAAATTAAAAATCTGATCATCAGTACATTGAACCTGGACGAGCTGTCCGCTGATGATATCGACACCGACGCCGCGCTTTTTGGCGATGGTCTGGGTCTGGACTCAATTGATGCGCTGGAGCTGGGTCTGGCGGTGAAAAATCAGTACGGCGTGGTGCTGTCGGCTGAAAGTGAAGAGATGCGTCAGCATTTCTACTCTGTCGCCACGCTGGCGGCATTTATTCAAGCACAGCGCGCCTGAGGAGAGTGGTTATGAATGAACAACAAGCCATTTACGAAGAAATCTCCGCGCTGCTGGTGAACGTGTTTGAAATCGATCCGCAGGATATTACGCCTGAGGCCCGCCTGTACGAAGATCTCGAACTGGACAGTATCGACGCCATCGACATGATCGTCCATCTGCAAAAGAAAATTGGTAAGAAAATCAAGCCAGAAGAGTTCAAAACTGTCCGCACCGTGCAGGATGTGGTCGATGCGGTAGAACGCCTGTTCAAAGAAGAATAATTCACCGTGTCGGGCATTCGCTCACTGCCAGTTGTGCCATTGCTGACGGGCATATTGCTGCTGGCCTGGCCGTTTATAATCTGGTTCGGCCTCGCGCATAACAGCCTGCAAGGGTTGTTACCGCTCATGGCGCTGATGTTGTTTTTACGCTTTCGTCAGACCCGGCGACGGGCGGGAGCGCTGAGCGTGGTCACTCAGATTGTGGCGGTGGCCGGCATGACGCTGTGTATTGCCAGCTACCTGCTGAAAACCCATCAGTTACTGCTATTTTACCCGGTGGTGGTGAACAGCGTGATGCTGGCGGTGTTTGGCGGTTCGCTATGGTCCAGGATGCCGATAATCGAGCGTCTGGCGCGACTGCGTGAACCGGATCTTCCGGAGCGGGCTGTACGCTATACCCGGCGCGTCACCCAAATCTGGTGCGCCTTTTTCATCATTAACGGTGGCATTGCGCTTTTTACCGCGCTGTATGGCGATCTGTCCCTGTGGACGGCGTGGAACGGCATGATTTCCTATCTGCTGATGGGCACGCTCATGGCCGGCGAGTGGCTGGTGCGCCAGCGGGTGATAAAACGAGATAAACCATGAAGCAGCCTCTCCCGTTGGACCAGTGGCTCAGCGCCGCGCGTTCGCCGGAAACGCCGATCGCCTGGCAGGACACGCACCTCTGGACGCTTGCACATCTGCGCCATGATGTCGCCCACCTGCTCACGCACTTGCGTCAGCAGCCAGCCATGCGCTGGGCGTTGTGCATTGAAAATAGCTACTTGTTTATCGTCGCTCTGCTGGCAACTCTGCATGCCGGCAAAACGCCGGTCCTTCCCGGCCACGGCCGTATTTCGCTGTTAAATGAGCAGAAGGCGCTGTTTGACGGCATTCTCAGCGATAAAGCGCTGGCATGGGATGGCGCGCTGGTGATTGTCGAGTCCACGATGACGGTAACGAGCGGCCAGATGCATTTTCCCGCGCCAGGCAAAGAGGCTTGCATTGAATTATTCACCTCCGGTTCCACCGGTCAACCGAAGCGAATTTGCAAACCGATCGGCTCGCTCGACCGCGAGGCGGCGCTGTTATCCGCCTGCTATGCCGGGCGTCTGGCAGGCTGTCGGGTGGTGGCATCCGTAGCGCCGCAGCATATGTATGGCCTGACGTTTCGACTGTTCTTGCCAATGGCGTTGGGTTTACCGCTTCACGCGGACATGCTGGAGTACACCGAGCAGTTAACGGCGTTAAGCCGGAAGCATCGCTATCTGTTTATTAGTAGTCCGGCCTTCCTTAAACGTCTCGACCACCGGCTTACCCCTCCGCCGATCGAAATGATCGTGTCCGCAGGCGGCAAGCTGCTTTGGCAGGATGCCGTGCAAACCGCCCGCTGGTGCAATACCTGGCCGGATGAAATATACGGCAGTACGGAAAGCGGCGTCATCGCCTGCCGCCAGCGCGTGCAGGATGAGGCGCCATGGCAACCGTTTCCCGGCATCCGCTTTCAGCCAGAAGGCGATGCGTTCCGCCTCTTTTCTCCGCTTATTACCGATAACCGCGGCCAGCTGCTCGAGGATATTTTGCATTTTCGCGAGAGTGGCCACTTCCATTTAGCAGGCCGTCGGGATCGCGTGGTCAAAATTGAAGAGAAGCGCATATCGCTGAGCGAAGTGGAGCAGCGCCTGCTGGAACTTGAAGGCATCATTGATGCCGCCGTGTTACCCATCACCCGCGGCAGCCGTCAGAGTATTGGCGTATTGCTGGTGCTGGATAACCATGCCCGCCAGCGCTGGGGAAAAAGCCAGGAGACTCATTGGCGAAAAGCACTGCGCCCTCTGCTGGAACCGGTCGCCATTCCCCGCTACTGGCGGGTTATCGACGAGATCCCCGTCAATAGTATGAACAAGCGTGTCTACACGCAGTTACAGGAGTTATTTCATGCAGCCCCATGAAATTGAGCGCCGTCAGCCACAAGCCGATCGGGTTGAAATCATTTTATCGGTGGATCCGGCGTTATTCTGGTTTCGCGGCCACTTTGCCGTTCAGCCCTTGTTGCCAGGCGTCGCGCAGATTGACTGGGCGATGCATTACGCTACCACCTTGCTGGCGCCCGGCTGGCGCTTTCACGATATTCACAATGTGAAATTCCAGTCGCCGCTCCTGCCGGGGGCGATCGTGACGCTCACTCTTAGCTGGCAGGAGGCGCGTCAGCTCATCACGTTCAGCTATCAGCGCCACGATGGCGAAACACGACATACCGCCAGCAGCGGGAAGATTCGCTTATGTCGCTAACCTTTTCCCCCTGCGTGGTGATCCCGTGCTATAACCACGGCGCGATGATGTCGCGGGTGCTGGCGCGCCTGCAGCCGTTTGATCTTCCCTGTATCGTGGTGGACGACGGCAGCGACAGTCGCACACAGCTGGAGCTGGAGCGACTGGCGCTGGAAAACCCGGATCTGACGTTGATCCGCTTACCGCAGAACGCCGGAAAAGGCGCCGCGGTCATCTGCGGATTACAGGCCGCAGCGCAAGCCGGGTTCAGCCACGCGGTGCAGGTCGATGCCGATGGGCAGCACGCCATCGAAGATATTCCGCAGCTGCTGGCGCTGGCGCAGAAGCATCCCGAGGCGCTGATCTCCGGCCAGCCGGTTTACGACGACTCAATCCCGCGCTCGCGCCTGTACGGACGCTGGATCACCCACGTCTGGGTATGGATTGAAACGCTATCGCTGCAGCTAAAAGACAGCATGTGCGGCTTTCGCGTCTATCCGCTGGCGCCGACGCTGCAGCTGGCTAAGCGCGTGCCCCTCGGCAAGCGGATGGATTTTGATACCGAAGTGATGGTGCGCCTCTACTGGCAGGGGAACACCAGCTACTTTGTCCCGACCCGCGTGACCTATCCGCCGGACGGTTTGTCGCATTTCGATGCCCTCAGAGATAACTGCCGCATCTCGCTGATGCATACCCGACTGTTCCTCGGCATGTTGCCGCGGATCCCCTCGCTGCTGTTTCGCCGCGCTTCGCCGCACTGGGCGCGTCAGAAGGAGGTCAAAGGCTTATGGGGCATGCGCCTGATGCTGTTGGTGTGGCGGCTGTTGGGACGACACGCGTTTTCGCTGCTGCTCTACCCGGTGGTCGGCGTCTACTGGCTAACGGCCAGCACCGCGCGCCGCGCTTCACAAAACTGGCTTACCCGCGTGCGCGACCAGTTAGCCGCTCGTCAGCTGCCGGAGCCGGGCGAACTCAGTAGCTATCGTCACTTCCTGCGCTTTGGCAACGCGATGCTGGATAAAATCGCCAGCTGGCGCGGCGAACTGCAGTTTGGTCGCGATGTGGTGTTTGCCGCAGGTGCCGAAGAGACGCTCAATATCGACGATCCGCGCGGCAAACTACTGCTGGCCTCACATCTCGGCGATGTTGAAGCCTGCCGTGCGCTGGCGCAGCTGCAGGGCAGCAAGACCATCAACGCGCTGGTGTTCAGCGACAATGCCCAACGCTTTAAGCAGATTATGGCGGAGATGGCCCCGCAGGCCGGACTCAACCTGCTGCCGGTCACCGATATCGGCCCGGAGACCGCCATGCTGCTGCAGGAAAAACTGGATCGCGGAGAATGGATCGCCATTGTCGGCGATCGTATTGCGGTCAATCCGCAGCGCGGCGGCGAGTGGCGCGTCTGCTGGAGCCGTTTTATGGGGCAACCGGCCCCCTTCCCGCAGGGGCCCTTTATCCTCGCGGCTATTTTGCGCTGCCCGGTCAATGTGATGTTCGCTCTGCGTCAGCAGGGCAAGCTGCGTATTTACTGTGAGCCGTTCGCTGACCCGCTGCCGCTGCCGCGCGCCAATCGCCAGCAGGCACTGCAACATATCATCGATCGCTACGCCGAACGGCTGGAATATTACGCGCTGCAGTCGCCGCTCGACTGGTTTAACTTTTTCGATTTCTGGCGTTTGCCGGAGCCCAAAGATAAGGAGTAAAGGGTGCTTAACGATCCCCGTTTTACTGCTGAAGTAGAGCTAACCATTCCCTTTCACGACGTCGATATGATGGGCGTCGTCTGGCATGGCAACTATTTCCGCTACTTCGAAATTGCCCGCGAGGCGCTGCTTAACCAGTTCAACTACGGCTACCGGCAGATGAAAGCCTCCGGCTATCTGTGGCCGGTGGTGGATACCCGCGTGAAGTACCGGGACGTTATCACCTTCGAGCAGCGTATTCGCGTCCGCGCGCGTCTGGAAGAGTTCGAAAACCGCCTGCGCATTGGCTATGAAATTTTTGCCGCCGAGAGCGGCAAACGCACCACCACCGGCTACACCATCCAGGTCGCGGTGGACGAAAAAAGCGGCGAGATGTGTTTTGTCAGCCCGCAAGTTCTGTTTGAACGCATGGGGGTCACGCCATGAGATTGCTGCTGTTGGTGGGACTGTTCATCAGTCCGTTGGTCAGCGCGCTGACGCTCGATGACCTGCAAAAACAATTTAGCGAACAGCCGGTGGTGCGCGCCCACTTCGATCAAACCCGCACCATAAAGGATCTTCCGCAGCCGCTGCGATCCCAGGGGCGGATGTTGATCGCCCGCGACCAGGGCTTGCTATGGGATCAAACCTCACCGTTCCCGATGCAACTGCTGCTGGATGACAAACGGATGGTGCAGGCGATTAACGGCCAGCCGCCGCAGACCGTCACCGCCGAAAACAACCCGCAGATGTTCCAGTTCAACCATCTGCTGCGCGCGCTGTTCCAGGCCGATCGTAACGTGCTGGAGGAGAACTTCCGCGTGGAATTCGCCGATAAAGGCGACGGGCGATGGACGCTGCGCCTGACGCCTGTCACCACGCCGCTGGATAAGATTTTCGCCAGCATCGATCTCGCCGGAAAAACCTACCTGGAGCATATTCAACTCAACGATAAACAAGGCGATCGCACCGATATCGCCCTTTCCCAACATCAACTGACGCCAGCGCAACTGACCGATGACGAACGCCAACGCTTTGCCGCCCAGTAAACGTCCTGCGCTGATCTGGGGCGTCGTCTGCCTGATACTGGCGGGCGCGCTGCTGGCGCTGTTGCCGCAGGCCCGGCTCAACAGCAGCGTGCTGGCGATGCTGCCCAAACAGACGCTCGGCGCGATCCCCCCCGCGCTGAACGACGGCTTTATGCAGCGTCTGGATCGTCAGCTGGTCTGGCTGGTCAGCCCCGGTAAACAGGCCGACCCGCAGGTGGCTCGCGACTGGCTGCGGTTGCTGCAAACCTCAGACGCGCTGGCCGAGGTCAAAGGCCCAATGGATGCCGCCAGTCAGCAGGCCTGGGGAACGTTTTTCTGGCAACATCGCAATGCGTTAATCGACCCCGCCACCCGCGCACGTCTGCAGGAGGGCGGCGAAGCGCAGGCCCAGTGGATCCTTTCGCAGCTCTATTCGGCGTTTTCCGGGGTCAGCGGTAAAGAGTTACAAAACGACCCGCTGATGCTGATGCGCGGCTCACAGCTGGCGATGGCGAATAGCGGCCAGCGGATGCAGCTGCAGGACGGGTGGCTGACCAGCAAAGACGCGCAAGGTAACGTCTGGTATCTGCTGCACGGCGAGCTGGCGGGTTCGTCGTTCGATATGCGACAGACGCACCGCCTGGTGACCACCCTCGCGCAGCTTGAAAAGGAATTAAAAGCGCGACACCCGCAGGCGCAGCTGCTGTCGCGCGGCACCGTATTTTACAGTGATTACGCCAGCCAGCAGGCGAAGCGCGATATCTCCACTCTCGGCGCGGCCACCCTGTTCGGCGTCATCCTGTTGATCGTGGCCGTGTTCCGCTCGCTGCGTCCGCTGCTGTTATGCGCGATCTCTATCGCTATCGGCGCACTGGCCGGCACCGTTGCCACGCTGCTGCTGTTTGGCGAGCTGCATCTGATGACCCTGGTGATGAGCATGAGCATTATTGGCATTTCCGCAGATTACACGCTCTATTACCTGACAGAACGGATGGTCCATGGCGCAGCGGCTTCACCGTGGCAAAGCCTTGTTAAAGTACGGAAAGCGCTGCTGCTGGCGCTGCTTACCACCGTGGCGGCTTATTTAATCATGATACTGGCCCCCTTCCCGGCCATTCGCCAGATGGCGCTATTTGCGGCCGTGGGGCTAAGCGCCTCATGCCTGACGGTGATTTTCTGGCAGCCATGGCTGTGCCATGGGCTCCCGGTGCGTCCCGTTCCAGCGATGGTGCTGATGTCGCGCTGGCTCGCGGCATGGCGGCGTAACAAAAAACTCGCCATCGGTCTGCCGGTGGTTCTGGCCATTTTCTCCCTGACGGGGCTCGCTCTCCTGCGGGTGGATGACGATATCTCACAGCTGCAGGCGCTGCCGCAGAATATCCTCTCACAGGAGCATGCCATCACCGCGCTCACTGGCCAAAGCGTCGATCAAAAGTGGTTCGTGGTTTACGGCGACACGGCGCAACAAACGCTGCAGCGGCTAGAAGCCTTTATGCCCGCACTGGCTAAAGCGCAAACCGACGGTATGCTTGGCGGGTATCGCGCCATTCCGCTCAATTCACTGGCCCGCCAGCAGCAGGATCTGGCCCTGCTGAAGCAGGCGGCGCCGGCCATCGGCCAGGCGCTGAATAACGCCGGACTCACCGCTGTTCACCCCGACCTGAGGCCGATGCCGGTGACAGTCGGCGACTGGCTTGCCAGTCCGGCCAGCGAAGGCTGGCGGCTGCTATGGCTGACGCTGCCGGATGGCGAAAGCGGCGTACTGGTGCCAGTGAGCGGGGTGAAAGATAGCGCGGCGCTGAAGGCGTTCAGCACAACCCAGACTGGCGTGGCGTGGGTCGATCGTAAAAGCGATTTCGACCAGCTTTTCGCGCTCTACCGTCATATTTTAACCGGGCTGCTCGGCGCTGCGCTGGCGGTGATTGCCTGCGGTGCCGCTATCCGCCTTGGCTGGCGCAAGGGCTTAATAAGCCTGGTGCCGTCGGTATTGTCGCTGGGATGCGGCCTGGGGGCGTTGGCGCTCACCGGCCACGCCGTTAACCTGTTCTCCTTACTGGCGCTGGTGCTGGTACTTGGGATTGGCATCAACTACACCCTGTTTTTCAGCAACCCGCGCGGCACGCCGCTGACATCGCTGCTGGCGGTTACCCTGGCGATGATGACCACCTTATTAACGCTTGGCATGCTGGTGTTTAGCGCCACCCAGGCCATCAGCAGCTTTGGCACTGTCCTGGTCAGCGGTATTTTCACCGCTTTCCTGCTGTCGCCGCTGGCGATGCCGAGCAAAAAAGAGAAAAAAAGACGATGAGAAGACCATCATTCTGGCGCGCCTTCGCGCTCTTCACCGCCTTATTGCTGGCCGGCTGCAGTCATTCGCCGCCGGAGCCGCAAGGCCGTCCGCAGGCGTGGCTGGAGCCGGGTACGCGCGTCACGTTGCCGCCGCCGGGCATCTCGCCGGCCATCAGTTCCCAGCAGTTATTGACCGGCCGCTTCAACGGCCAAACCCAGTCGCTGCTGGTGCTGCTCAATGCCGATGATAAAAAGCTCACGCTGGCGGGCCTGTCGTCCGTCGGTATCCGCCTGTTCCTGGTGACCTATGATCAACAAGGGCTGCGCGCGGAACAGTCGATGGTGATCCCGCAACTGCCGCCCGCCAGCCAGGTGCTGGCCGATGTGATGCTCAGCCACTGGCCGCTTAGCGCATGGCTGCCGCAGCTGCCGAAAGGCTGGACGCTAACCGACCGCGGCGACAAACGCGAACTGCGTAACGCGCGCGGAAAACTGGTCACCGACATCACCTATATCAACCGCAAAGGCAAGCGCGTGCCGATTAGCATCGAGCAGCACGTCTTTAAATACCACATCACCATTCAATACCTGGGTGACTGAGATGATCTTCATTTCTGCTGTCGGCATGATTAACGCCCTGGGACGCGATAATGATGAAATCGCCGCCAATCTGGCCCGCGGTATAGCGCCCGGCATGCGCCCGCGTGAAGGGTGGTTACAGGGGCATCCGCAGGCGATTTTCGCGGGGGTGGACGGCGAACTACCCGCCATTCCCGATACCTTTCGCGACCATCGTTCGCGCAATAATCAGCTGCTGCTGGCGGCGCTGGCGCAGATCCAGCCGCAGGTGGATCGCGCCATCGTCCGCTATGGCCGGGCTCGGGTCGCCGTGGTGTTGGGCACCAGTACGTCAGGGCTGGATGAAGGCGACGTACACGTTAATTTGACGCTTAACGGCAAGGCGAGCGAGGCCTGGCGCTATCCACAGCAGGAGCTGGGCGACCCGTCGCGTTTTCTCAGCCGCTGGCTGGCGCTGGATGGTCCGGCATATACCCTGTCAACCGCCTGCTCCTCCAGCGCGCGGGCGATAATCAGCGGACGGCGGCTCATTGAGGCGGGGCTGGCGGATGTGGCGATCGTCGGCGGCGCGGATACCCTTAGCCGGATGCCCATCAACGGCTTTCACAGCCTGGAGTCGCTCTCCACGACGCAGTGCCAGCCGTTTAGCCGCGACCGCAGCGGGATCACCATCGGCGAAGGGGCGGCGCTGATGCTGCTGACCCGCGAGCCGCAGCCCATCGCGCTGCTGGGTATCGGCGAATCCAGCGACGCCTGGCATATTTCCGCCCCGCACCCCCAAGGAGAAGGGGCGATGCGCGCCATTCAGCAGGCGCTGGACGACGCGGGCATCACGCCGGAGCAGGTGGGTTACATTAACCTGCACGGCACCGCTACGCGGCTTAACGACCAGATAGAAGCCCGGGTGATCAACGCGCTGTTTGGCGAAAGGGTGCCCTGTAGTTCCACCAAACATCTGACCGGACATACGCTGGGTGCGGCGGGGATCACCGAGGCCGCCATCGGCATGCTGATCCTGCAGCGCAATCTGTTGTTACCGGCACAGGATTTCAGTCAGTCTCCGCAGGATGACACGCTACCGCCGTGCGGGCTCATTGAACATCCGCAGCCGCTGTCGCGGCCAGTTATCCTGTCGAACTCTTTTGCCTTTGGCGGCAATAACACCAGCATCCTGCTCGGGAGAATGTCATGAGCCACTTTTTATCACCCGGCAGTTACCTGCCGCACGACGCGCCGATGCTGCTGCTGGAAGAGGTCGAGGCGGTGACTGCCGACACCGCCACCTGCCGCGTCGCGGTCTCACCCGGCAGCGTTCTGGCGCCATTTCTCGATACCAACGGCGATCTTCCCGGCTGGTTCGCCCTTGAATTAATGGCGCAGACCGTCGGCGTCTGGTCCGGCTGGCACCGCCAGCAGCAAGGACAAACATCGCTCGCTTTAGGCATGGTGCTGGGCGCGCGCGAACTGGTTTGCGCGGCCGGGAGCCTGCCGGGCGGAAAGACGCTGTCCATCAGCGTGAAGCTCTTGATGCAGGATGAACGTTTCGGCAGCTTCGAAGGCACCATTATGGTGGACGATGACGTCCTGGCCAGCGGACGGGTCAACACCTTCCAGCCCACAACAGAAGAACTTAGCACTTTATTTCAACAAGGAGCGTCAGAATGAGTCGTTCAGTTTTGGTTACCGGCGCCAGCAAAGGCATCGGTCGCGCTATCGCCTGCCAGCTGGCAGCGGACGGTTTTGTGGTGGGCGTCCACTTTCATCGCGACCGCGCGGGGGCGCAACAGACGCTGGAGGCGATAACCGCCGCCGGCGGCGACGGCCGGCTGCTGAGTTTTGACGTCGCCGATCGTCAGCAATGCCGCGAGGTACTGGAGCAGGATATGGCCGACCATGGCGCGTGGTATGGCATTGTCAGCAACGCCGGCATCGCCCGCGACGGCGCCTTCCCGGCGCTTGGCGATGACGACTGGGACGCCGTGATCCACACCAACCTCGACAGTTTTTATAACGTCATTCATCCCTGCATCATGCCGATGATTAGCGCGCGCCAGGGCGGACGTATCATCACCCTCTCCTCGGTTTCCGGCGTCATGGGCAACCGCGGCCAGGTCAACTACAGCGCCGCCAAGGCGGGCATTATCGGCGCCACCAAAGCGCTGGCGATAGAACTGGCAAAACGCAAAATCACCGTTAACTGTATTGCGCCGGGTCTTATCGACACCGGGATGATTGACATGGAAGAGCACGCGCTGAAAGAGGCGATGACCATGATCCCGATGAAACGCATGGGTCAGGCCGACGAGGTGGCCGGGCTTGCCAGCTATTTAATGTCGGATATCGCGGGCTACGTCACCCGCCAGGTCATTTCCATCAACGGGGGGATGCTATGATACGCCGGGTGGTCATTACAGGGATGGGCGGGGTGACCGCGTTTGGCGAAAACTGGCAGGATGTCGCCACCAGGCTGCGGGAATATAAAAATGCGGTGCGTAAGATGCCGGAATGGCTGGCTTATGACGGACTGCATACGCTGCTGGGGGCGCCAATCGACGATTTCACCCTGCCGGAGCATTATACCCGCAAGCGTATCCGCGCGATGGGGCGGGTATCGCGACTCTCCACCCGCGCCACTGAGCTCGCGCTGGAGCAGGCCGGGCTTATCGGCGACACCGTGCTGACCAACGGCCAAACCGGCATCGCTTACGGCTCGTCAACCGGTAGTACCGGTCCGGTGAGCGAGTTCGCCACCATGTTGACGGAGAAACATACCAACAATATCACCGGCACTACCTATGTGCAGATGATGCCGCATACTACCGCGGTGAATACCGGATTATTCTTCGGTCTGCGGGGGCGCGTGATCCCCACCTCCAGCGCCTGCACCTCCGGCAGCCAGGCGATTGGCTACGCCTGGGAAGCCATTCGCCATGGTTACCAAACGGTGATGGTGGCCGGCGGGGCCGAGGAACTCTGCCCTTCGGAAGCCGCAGTATTCGATACCCTCTTCGCCACCAGCCAACGCAATGACGAACCGGCCCTCACCCCCTCTCCGTTCGATGAACAGCGAGATGGTCTGGTGATTGGCGAAGGCGCCGGCACGCTGATCCTTGAAGATCTTGAGCATGCCAAAGCGCGCGGCGCAACCATCTACGGTGAAATCGTCGGGTTCGCCACTAACTGCGATGCGGCCCATATTACCCAGCCGCAGCGCGAAACCATGCAGATCTGCATGGAACAATCGCTAAACATGGCGGGCTTAAGCCCCCGTGACATCGGCTATATTTCGGCCCACGGCACCGCCACCGATCGCGGCGATATCGCGGAAAGCCAGGCAACGGCGGCCGTTTACGGCGACAGCGTGCCGATCTCTTCGCTGAAAAGCTATTTCGGCCATACGCTTGGCGCTTGCGGGGCGTTAGAAGCGTGGATGAGCCTGCAGATGATGCGCGAAGGCTGGTTTGCGCCAACGCTGAATCTCCATAAACCGGACGCCAACTGTGGCGAACTGGATTACATCATGGGGGAAAAGCGCAAACTGGAGTGTGAATTCCTGCAGAGCAACAACTTCGCCTTCGGCGGCATTAACACCTCAATCATTATTCGACGCTGGCCTTGAAATGTATCAGCTTTTTCTGGGTAAGATCTCCGCCCTTAGCGCCCTGCCGTTACCGCCTGCGTTGATGGCGCAGGCGCCGGACGGACCGCGACGAGCCAGCTGGCTTGCCGGCCGCGCGCTGCTGGCGCAGGCGGCTGCCCCGCTGACGGATATTCAGCTTGGCGAACAGGGCAAGCCTGCCTTCCCCGTCGCGCGCGGGCTGTGGTTTAACCTTAGCCACAGCGGCGACGATATTGCCCTGCTGCTCAGCGATAAAGGCGAGGTGGGTTGCGACATCGAAGTGATTCGCCCGCGCGAAGGCTGGCGCCGCCTGGCTAACGCCCTGTTCAGCGAAAGCGAGCACCAGGAACTGGCGCAGGCTTCGCCGGCGCTGCAGCTCACGGTCTTCTGGCGTATCTGGACGCGCAAAGAGGCGCTGGTGAAACAGCGCGGCGGCAGCGCCTGGCAGATGGCCTCCGTTGACAGCGCCTGTCACGGCCCGCTGTCGCTCAGCCAGATTCTGCACGATGGGTTAAGTATTGCGGTCTGTACGCCGACGCCGTTCACGCTGACGGACGCGCGCATTCAACATTTCAGCGGCGCGGTTAAAGCGATCAAAAGATGATGGCGGAAAAGCCGCTCGCCTTTCGGAATATTGGCAGCCAGCGAACCGCTACACTTATCAGGCGCGACTCACAAAAGGAATACCTATGTCCCCTCCGCAGGCTGATAAAGCCGGGCTCCATATTTTACTTAAGCTGGCGGCGCTGGTGATTATCCTCGCCGGGATCCACGCCGCCGCCGATATTCTGGTGCAGCTCCTGCTGGCGCTGTTTTTCGCTATCGTCCTCAACCCGCTGGTCACCTGGTTCATTCGCCGCGGGGTGCGGCGCCCGTTCGCCATTACGCTGGTGGTGACGGCAATGCTGGTCATGCTGACCGCGCTGCTTGGCGTGCTGGCGGCGTCGCTCAATGACTTTGTCGCCATGCTGCCCGATTTCAACCGCGCCCTGACGCGTAAGATCGTCCAGCTCCAGGAGTATCTCCCCTTTCTCAACCTGCATATCAATCCGGAGCGCATGCTGCGACGTATGGATTCAGAACGGCTGATGACCTGGGCCACGACGCTGATGACCCAGCTTTCCGGGGCGATGGCCAGCATTGTGCTGCTGGTGATGACGGTGATTTTTATGCTGTTTGAGGTTCGCCACCTGCCCTACAAACTGCGTTTTGCCCTCAATAACCCTCGCCTGCATATCGCCGGGCTGCACCGGGCGCTGAAAGGCGTCACCCACTATCTGGCGCTGAAAACGCTGATCAGCCTGTGGACCGGCCTGATTGTCTGGCTGGGGCTGCTGGCGATGGGGGTGCAGTTCGCGCTGATGTGGGGGGTGCTGGCGTTCCTGTTGAACTATGTGCCGAATATCGGATCCGCCATCTCCGCCATCCCGCCTATGCTGCAGGCGCTGCTGTTCAGCGGCATCTATGAGTGCCTGCTGGTCGGGGCGCTGTTTCTGGTGGTGCATATGGTGTTGGGCAACATGGTGGAGCCGCGCATGATGGGCCACCGGCTGGGGATGTCGACCCTGGTGGTGTTCCTGTCGCTGCTGGTCTGGGGCTGGCTGCTGGGGCCGGTGGGAATGCTGCTCTCGGTGCCGTTAACCAGCGTCTGTAAAATCTGGATGGAGACCACCGTCGGGGGCAGCAAGCTGGCGATCCTGCTCGGCCCGGGGCGCCCCAAAAGCCGGCTCCCCGGCTAGCGGCGTTTCACCGGCCAGAAGATGGTCAATACGCCGGCGACGATAACCGCCACGCCCAGCAGCGATTGCCAGTGGAACGGCTCATGCCAGCCGGGCAGCCAGATGGCGGCGGCCCAAACGAGGATATAGCTCAGGCTCAGCAGCGCATACGCTTTCGACAGCGGCAGACGGTGGAGGGCAAAGTACCAGCAGACCATCGACAGCAGGTAGCCCAGCAGGCCGAAAAACAGGCCGAAGGTGCCGGGCTGGAGATGCAACAGATGCTGGAGAAACGCCAGAATATCGGTCAGCGGCGGCAACACCACCATGGCGCTGCGCAGTAGCAGCTGCGCGCCGCTGACGAGGCCGACGCTGAATAATGCCCAGAGAAAGCCCATCAGACGCTGGTCCCCAGAATGACAATACCCACGACGATCAACCCGACGCCAAACCAATGGCGGGGAGCGACCGGCTCATGCCAGATGCCCCAGCCCGCGAGGGTGACCCAGACGAAGTTCAGACTCAGCATCGGATAGGCGATGCTCACCGGAATTGACTGCAGGACGCTCAGCCACAGCAGCATGCCGCAGCCGAGGCATAACAGCGCCATCCCCAGCCAGAAGAGTATATGACGACTCCGCCGTCCGCGACGGGACGGGCGGGTCGCCTGTTTCTGGCACAGCTGTCCGGCGCAGCTCAGCAGGCTGGCGAACACCAGACAGATCCAGACGCTCATTGCGGCAGATACTGAAGGAAAACGACCCGCCCCAGCTCGTAAGCGTTATCGGGTTTCGGTAACGGTAAGTCGAGCATACTCTCTCCTTTATCCATCAACAGCACCAGCGAGACCGGCCCCTGCTGACGATGCGCGGCCAGCCAGTCGGCAAACCCGGCCTGGCTGACAAAGCTTCCCTGAGCGTCCGGCCAGTCGAGACCGTACTTCAGCTCACCTTGTTTGTCGAACATAATAATATCGCTTCGCTTCAGCTCCCAGGCCAGGCCGCCGGCGATCCCGACGTTGTTGGTCAGGACGTAGCGGCTGGGCTGCAGGGATTCGCTGACGATATCCACGAGGAACTGCGGCTGTTTGCTGTCGATAACCCGGTCCGGGATGGCGAAGCCCACCAGCAGCGCCAGGCCGAGCGGGCAAAGCGCCGCCAGGCTCCAGCGGCGGCCAGCGTCTTTCATCGCCAGCCAGCCCATCAGCGCCCAGACGGCGAAGGCGATCGCCGCCAGCAGACATTTATACAGCTCAATCTTGGTCCACACCGGCTTGTGCATCACGCCCCAGGGCGAGACCACCAGCACGGCGATCAGCCCCAGCAGGCCGACGCACAGGTTGATCATCCCGTTGACCCGTAACGCTTTCGCGCCGGTCTTCGCCGCCTCCAGCGCATAGCGCGCCATCAGGATCGACAGCGGCGCAAAGCACGGCAGGATATAGGTCGGCAGTTTGCCTTTGGCGATACTGAAAAACAGGAGCGGCATCGCCACCCAGCCTAACAGATACAGCGCGCCGCGGGCCTCATCGCGCTCAAGCCAACCGCGCTTCAGCGCCCCCGGCAGCAGGGCCAGCCACGGCAGGCTGCCGGCGATCAGGAACGGGATGTAGTACCAGAACGGCGCTTTGTGCTGGGCGTCTTTTTCGGCGAAACGCTGAATATGCTCGACCCAGAAGAAGTAGCGCCAGAAGTCCGGCTCGCGCTGGGCGATAGCCAGCCCCCAGGGCAGTACCACCAGCGTACAGACGACCACCGCCAGCCAACCGTAGGTCAGCACTTCACGCCAGCGTCGACGGGCGATCACCCACGGCAGAACGCCCACCACCGGCACCGCCAGCGCAAGGAAGCCTTTGGTCATCACCCCCATACCGCAGGCGACGCCCAGCAGCGCGTAACCCAGTATTTTGCCGCTGCGGCTCTGCGCCTGCGTCGCGCCCCAGAAACTGCACATCGCCAGCGCCAGCCACAGGGTGATCATCGGGTCCAGCACCGCATAGGTGCCAATCGCATACACCAACATCGCGGTGAGAAAAATCACCGGCGACAGGACGGCTACCTTTTTGTCGCGAAAGACGCGCCACGCCAGCCAGGCCACCAGCACGGCGGTCATGGTGATGGCGAAGACCGACCCAAAGCGTACGCCGAAGTTATTATGGCCAAACAGCCACTGACCGATACTGTTGATCCAGTAACCGGCAATCGGCTTTTCGAAATAGCGCAATCCGAGAAAATGCGGCACCACCCAGTCGCCGGTGGCCAGCATTTCACGGCTGATCTCCGCGTAGCGGGTTTCATCGGGTTGCCAGAGCAAACGGAAATTAAGCGGCAGCAGGTAATACAGCGCAAACAGCGCAATCAGAGAGACGCCATAGCGAATGCTTTTCATCAAATACCCGAAGTCAGTAATTGTTCACGTCCGAGCCAGCCTTCCCGGCCAGCCAGTTCACCCCGAACCACTTTGCCAGACGGCAGCTCGCTAAAGTCAGCGGGCAACAGCTGGCTCAGTGGGCAAAACTGAATTTCTTCTTCCGCCGCCATGGTCAGCAGTTCATTGAACTGATCCGCGTAGGCAATGCCTTCCACTTCGGCGTGAATGGTATAGACCGGCACGCCCGGGTCGCGATGGATGCAGTCGAGGAGATAGCGGTTAAAGCCGGCGATATCCACCGCCGTGCCCACCGCCTCGTCCCAGGTCGGTAGCGTGACCGGGATCTGCACCGTACCGGAGACGCCGCTGCCGAGCTGGGGCAGAAACGGCCGCGTGCCGCGACAGTCGCTGTTGTAGAGGAAATCGAAGGATTCTTTGGCTTTTACCACTCGCTGATCGGCGCGCCAGCCGGCGACAGCCGAGCAGGTGACCGGCCGGCCGATAATGCGTTCGAGCTCCAGCAGGCCGCGCTCAACCTCCAGCGTCAGCCGTTCCTGCGGCCAGACGCCGCTCCACGCCTGCCAGCTGTAGTGGTCCCAGGCGTGCAGGCCCACTTCATGAGACTCGGCGGCGGCGCGGATCACCGCTTCGTTCCCCGCGCCGATGCGGCGTCCCGGCCACGCGGTGCCGGCCAGCAGAATATCCCAGCCGTACAGCGAGGCCGCTCTGGAGCGCAGCATCTTCCACAGAAACTTCGGTTTTACCAGGCGCCACAGGTGGCGCCCCATATTGTCCGGCCCGACGCTGAAGAAGAAGCTTGCCTGGATCCCGTGCTGACCCAGCAGGTCCAGCAGCCGCGGAACGCCGTCCCGCGTGCCGCGAAAGGTATCGACATCTATGCGTAAGCCGACCTGTTTCATGGATGTTTAGCGTCCACCAGTTCAACCGTGCGCAGGAAGAAGTCCAGCGTATGCTCAACGGTCTCTTCCATCTCCACCTTCGGCTCCCAGTTCAGGCAGCGTTTGGCGTTGCGGATGCTCGGTTTGCGATGCTCAACGTCCTGATAGCCCTTGCCGTAGTAGTCGCTGCTTTCCACTTCGCGGAAGCCGGCAAACGGCGGGAAGCGATCGCGCAGCGGATGGCGTTCGAAGCAGGCCAGCAGCATCTCCGCCAGCTCTTTGATGCTTGCTTCGTTATCCGGGTTACCGATGTTGATGATCTGCCCGTCGCAGCGGCCGTCTTTGTTCTCGATGATGCGGAACAGCGCTTCGATACCATCGCTGATGTCGGTGAAGCAGCGCTTCTGCTTACCGCCTTCGATGAGCTTGATCGGCGACCCTTCCACCAGGTTGAGGATCAGCTGGGTGATGGCGCGGGAGCTGCCGATACGCGCGGCGTTGAGGTTATCCAGACGCGGCCCCATCCAGTTGAACGGACGGAACAGAGTGAACTTCAGGCCATTCTTATCGCCGTAGGCCCAGATCACGCGGTCCAGCAGCTGCTTGGAGATCGAGTAGATCCAGCGCTGTTTGTTGATCGGCCCGACCACCAGATTGGAAGTGTCTTCGTCGAAGTTTTTATCTGTGCACATGCCGTACACTTCCGAGGTCGACGGGAAGATGATGCGCTTATTATATTTCACGCAGTCGCGGATGATCTTCAGGTTCTCTTCGAAATCCAGCTCGAAGACGCGCAGCGGGTTGCGGGTGTACTCGATAGGGGTGGCGATGGCCACCAGCGGCAGCACCACGTCGCATTTCTTAATGTGATATTCGATCCACTCGGAGTGAATGCTGATATCGCCTTCCACAAAGTGGAAACGCGGGCAGTCGAGGAAACGGCTGATGGCGTCGGAGCCGATATCCAGGCCGTAAATCTCATAGTTGTCGTCCTGCAGCAGGCGTTCGGTCAGATGGTTACCGATAAAGCCATTGACGCCGAGGATCAGCACCCGGGTGCGACGCTTAACCGCCACCACCGGTTTGCTGCTGATCACCGCCCCGGACACCAGGCCCAGCCCCTGCGCCAGCTGGGCGCCCTGCATGTACACCCCGCGTTCGGTCTGGCCGGTGACAATCTCCAGCGCCCCCTCCTGGCACGCCACGATCAGCGGCGCAACGGAGATAACGGTACCCGGTTTGGCTGCCGGCAGATCATGACGGACGCGGGATTTCCAGACGATAAACTTGTTCGCGCCGGCGTAGCCGAAGGCGCCCGGCCACGGATCGGAGACCGCACGCACCAGATTGTGCAGGGTCTGCGCCGGCTGCTCCCAGTCGAGGCGGCCATCTTCCGGGGTACGACGCCCCACATAGGTCGCCTGGCTGTGATCCTGCGGACGTTCATCGGTGGTTCCGGCGAGGATCGCCGGCAGCGCCTGGCCCAGCAGCCCGGTGGCGGCGGCGCACAGCTTGCGGTGCAGCGTCAGGGCGGCGTCATCCGGGCCAATCGCCACGGCCTGCTGGGCGACGATATCCCCCGCGTCGGCGCGGTTCACCATCCGGTGCAGGGTGACGCCGGTTTCGCTTTCGCCATTGACCAGCACCCAGTTCAGCGGCGCGCGGCCGCGATATTTCGGCAGCAGCGAACCGTGCAGGTTAAACGCCCCTTTCGGCGCGAGACGGAGGATCTCATCGCCCAGCAGATTGCGGTAGTAGAAGGAGAACAGCACGTCCGGCTTCATCTCGCGGATACGCTCAATCCACAGCGGATGGTTCACGTCTTCCGGCGCCCACACCGGAATGCCCTGCTCGGCAGCAAGGCGCGCCACGGAGCCAAAGAAATGGTTTTCGCCAGGGTTATCCGGGTGGGTGAAAATAGCAGCGATATCATACCCGGCGTCCAGCAGAGCCTGGATACCGGTGCAGCCCATATCGTGATAAGCGAAGACTACGGCTTTCATGAACGATCTTCCTCTTTAGATGCCGTTTCCGGCTGGCGAACAACACGTTGAATAAAGTAGCGGGGACGCGCGCGCACGTCGTTATAGATGCGTCCGATATACTCCCCGAGCAGGCCCATACCGATAAACTGGGCGCCGATGAACATAAACAGCACGGCGAAGAGCATAAACACCCCTTCCGCCGCCCACTGCGGGCCGAAGGCCAGACGCAGCACCACCAGCAGCAGGCCGAAGGCGAAGCCCAGCAGGGCTATCACGCTGCCGAAAATGCTGAGCAGACGCAGCGGCGTGGTGGTCAGACAGGTCACCAGGTCGTACATCAGGTTGATCAGGCGCATAAAGCTGTATTTGGAGTCGCCGAATTCACGCTCGGCGTGCATCACCGGGATCTCCACCGCGCGACGGGCGAAGGTATTCGCCAGAATCGGGATAAAGGTGCTGCGCTCGTGGCAGTTGAGCATCGCGTCGATAATGTGGCGACGGTAGGCGCGCAGCATGCAGCCGTAGTCGCCCATCGCTTTGCCGGTGGTGCGCTGGATCAGGCGGTTGATCATCTTCGAGGCGGTTTTGCGGAAGATGCTGTCCTGACGGTTCTGACGGACGGTGCCCACCACGTCGTAACCTTCATCCGCCTTCGCCACCAGCCGCGGGATCTCTTCCGGCGGGTTTTGCAGGTCGGCATCAAGGGTAATAATCAGATCGCCCGTCACATGGCTGAAGCCGGCCATGATCGCCGAGTGCTGGCCGTAGTTACGGTTTAACAGCACGGCGACGACGTGACTGCCTTCCGCCTCGGCGGCTTCGGTGAGCATGCGCGCGGAATCGTCGCTGCTGCCATCGTCGATCAGCAGAATTTCATATTGCCGCCCCAGCGTGGCGCAGGCGGTTTCCGTACGACGAAGCAGCTCCGGCAGGCTATCCTGTTCGTTAAAAACCGGGATAACCACCGAGACCTTCTTCACGGGAGGGTAAGTAAGCATATCAACGTCCTGACAGCTGGCGCAGTGCGGAAATGACGCGAGTGACATCGTCATCGGTCATGTCCGGGAACAACGGGAGAGAACAGATGCGGGCGCTGTTCCATTCAGTATTCGGCAGGGAAACCTCAGGGAAGCGCTCGCGGTAATATTTTTGCGTATGGGCCGCACGGAAGTGCAGACCGGTGCCGATACCCATCGCCTTCAGCTTTTCCATCAACGCGTCGCGGCTGATGCCGCACGCAGCCTCATCGACGCGGATGATAAACAGATGCCAGGCGTGCTGGTGATCCCAGGCCGGGACGCTCAGGGGCGTAAACGGCGTGTCCGCCAGTTCGCGCAGATAGCGCTGGGCAATTTCCGCCCGCCGCTGGTTGGCGTGAGGCAGTTTTTCCAGCTGGACCAGCGCCAGCGCGGCGTTGATGTCGGCAAGGTTGTATTTAAAGCCCGGAGCGATCACCTCCGCCTGCGGCGCGCGGCCGTGGGTCTGGCGGTCATAGGCGTCCACGCCGAGGCCATGGAATTTCAGGCTACGGATGCGGGAGGCCAGCTCGTCGTCGTCGGTGACAACCAGCCCGCCTTCAGCGCAGGTCATATTTTTGATCGCGTGGAACGAGAAAATCGCGGTCCCCTGCCAGCCTACGTGGCGGCCTTTATAGTGGGTCCCCGCCGCATGGGCGGCGTCTTCGATCACCGGGATGCCATGGCGCTCGCCCACCGCGCGAATGGCGTCGATATCGGCTGGCGCCCCCGCGTAGTGCACAGGAATAATCGCTTTGGTCCGCGAGGTGATCGCCGCTGCCACCGCCTCAGGGGTGATCATCAGATTGTCGTTATCGACATCGATCATCACCGGCGTGGCGCCCAGCAGGCAGATCATATTGAGGGTGGAGACCCAGGTCTGGGACGGCGTAATGACTTCATCGCCGGGGCCAATACCCAGCGCCATCAGGGTCACGTGCATCCCGCCGGTCGCTGAACTGACGGCAATCGCGTGGCGGTTGCCGGTCAACTGGCAGAATGCCGCTTCAAGTGCCTGATTCTTCGGCCCGGTGGTGATCCAGCCCGACGCTAAAACTTCACGCAGCGCTGCCAGCTCTGCGTCGCCCATCGACGGGCGCGAAAAAGGCAAAAAATCGCTCATCATCATCCTGTTCTGTAGATGACCCACGCACAAATCAGGGTCGTTAGAATAAAATATCCTGCGCCTGTGGACTTAAACGAAATTAAAATGAAGTGAGTTCAGCGCGGCATTCCATTTCAGGGTATTTCGACCACTATTAATGTAGTTGACCTTGCTTAGGATAATATTAAGAAATTAATCTTTTCTCAGCATAGCCAAATAAATCATTAAGAAACAGTATGATAGGTTTTATTTATGGCAGAATTTTGACAAAAAAACGTTCCTGTCTGGAAAAGCAAACAGGAACGCTATCGCGGAAAGTAAACGGGGGTTAAACCAGATAACAATTAATGACGCTGTCTTTGTCACGCTTGATGACAAAAAGTTAGCGCAGATCACAAAGTTATTTCTGCTTAATTACAAATTTGCAGGAAAATCCGCAGGCAATTCACTCGCAGGGCAATTAATTACTTCATCATTATCTGCGCCACAGTCGCGAATGAAGGTGATGGTGGCGAACTCGTCAATCACTTCTGTCGGGTAGGCCGGGCCGGCATCGCGGTAAGAATTCATCAGCGGAATGTGATCGTTCTGGAAGCAGACGGTTTTTTCCGGGTTATTCATGATCCAGCGCGGGAAGAAGATGGTGCCGTGGAACAGTTTATCGCCCAGGTTGACGATCAGGCTCACGTCGGTACCGGTCGGTTCGGTCCAGGAGATTTTGTAGATACTTTCCCCCACCCGCACGATGTACGCTTCCTGATCTTTCACCCAGCGATTGCCGACGATGCCGCTGTGAATACGGTAGTCGAGGGTGTGGCCGTTTTTGACGTAAATTTCGTAGTTCCAGCCGTTGTCGTAGGTGTAGACCAGATGTTTACCGATAAAGCCGCTGAGGTCATGTTTGTCGAAAGTGCTCATCATTTATTCTCCTCTGTGTTGTTGAGGACAGCATACGTCTTTAAAAATTGAATGAATAACGCTATGTTTGGATTAAATACATCCAAATTTTAGATTGATTATGCACAAGACAACCCTGGAGCAGTGGGCATTACTTGAAAAGGTAGTGGAACTCGGGAGCTTTGCCAGAGCGGCGGAGGAGACCAACCGCAGTCAGTCTTCGGTGAGCTATAACCTCGCGCTGCTGCAGGAGCGCTTAGGGGTGGCGCTGCTGGCGCCGTCCGGTCGGCGGGCGGTGCTGACCCCGGCCGGCGAACTGCTGCTGAATCAGGTCAAACCGTTGCTGCAGGCCTTCGCCTACGTTGAGACGCATGCTGCCACTCTGCGCAACGGGGCGCGCACCCGTCTGGACCTGGTGGTCGACAGCATTTTCCCGCGCCAGCGGCTGTTCGCCATTTTGCGCCAGTTTCAGCAGCGTTATCCGCAGACTCAGGTCAGACTCACCGAAGTGCTGGAAAATATTGATGACGAGGGCGCGGCGCGAACGGAAGCCGATGTCATGGTTCTGACCCGCCGCCAGGATATTACCGGCCGCGGAGAGTGGCTGATGAATATTGATTTTATCGCCGTCGCCCACCGCGACCATCCTCTCGCCGCCCTCGACGGTCCGCTGGAGGATAGCGCGCTGGCGCCATGGCCGCTGGTGCGCATTGCCGACCAGACCGGCGATGGCCAGGCGACGCGTGACGCCTGGACCTTCTCCACCATTGACGCGGCCATTGATGCGGTGATGTATCAGGTCGGCTTCGGCTGGCTGCCGGAAGAGCGCATTCGTTCCCATCTCGATCAGGGCGTGCTGAAGCGGCTGCCCCTCAGCCACGGCGCGCGCCGCGCGACGCCGCTGCATCTGATCGTCAAGCGGGATCTGGCGCCGATCGACGAACAGGTGGCCACGCTGCTGGGGTTGTTCCGGGCGCCCTGAGGGGTAAGGCGGCGCCTGCCCCTGCGCATAATCATACGGATTACTTATACTTTCCGGCGCAATATTGATCCAGGTTACTCCGAAAGTATGATGAATCACTAAAATCGTCATACTTTCCTGTCGCTGAGAACGCCGTCTTGTCTATTTTCCGCCTCACTCTGCTGGCGCTGGTCGCCTGCGCCCCTCTGCTGGCTCAGGCCGCGCAGCACTCGCTTACTACCGCCTGGCCGGTGAACGTCGGCCCGCTGAATCCGCATCTCTATACGCCCAACCAGATGTTTGCCCAAAGCATGGTCTATGAACCGCTGGTGAAGTATCAGGCTGACGGCAGCGTGCAGCCCTGGCTGGCGACCCGCTGGCGCCACTCCGCCGATGGTAAAACCTGGTGGTTTACCCTGCGCGAGGATGTGACCTTCTCCAACGGCGAACCCTTTAACGCCCAGGCCGCGGCGGCTAATTTCCAGGCGGTGCTCGCCAACCGCCAACGCCACGCCTGGCTTGAGCTCGCCAATCAGATAACCGACGTGCGGGCGCTCAGCGCCAGCGAGCTGCAGCTCACCCTGAAAAGCGCCTACGCCCCCTTACTCCAAGAGCTGGCCCTGCCGCGCCCGTTCCGCTTTATCGCCCCCTCGCAGTTTATCGATGGCGGCACCGCCAACGGCATCAAAGCCCCGATCGGCACCGGGCCGTGGCGACTGGCGAGCTCGCAGCTCAATCAGCGCGACGTGCTGGTACGCAACGAACGCTACTGGGGTAATAAACCCGCGCTACAGCAAATCACCATCAAAGTGATCCCCGACGCCACCAGCCGCGCGGTGGCGTTCGAAACCGGGGAAATCGACATGCTCTACGGCGACGAGGGGCTGCTGCCGCTGGATACCTTCGAACGCTTTCGTCATCACCCCGGCTACGCGGCTCGTCTCTCCGCCCCGGCGGAGACGGTGATGCTGGCGCTGAACGCCAGCCAGGGCCCGACCCGCGAGCAGGCGGTGCGCGAGGCGCTCAACTACGCCGTCGACAAGCAGACCCTCGTCGATAGCGTGCTCTACGGCACCCAGCAGGTTGCCGACACCCTGTTTGCCCCCTCTGTCCCCTACGCCCCGCAGGATCTGACGCCGCGCCGTTACGACCCGGCAAAAGCCCGCGCCCTGCTGGCGCAGGCCGGCTGGCAGCAGCCGGAAGGCCAGCCCTGGCGACAAAAAGCCGGGCAACCGCTGGCGATTGAGCTGGCGTTTATCGGCACCGACGCGCTGGCTAAATCGATGGCCGAAATTATTCAGGCCAATCTGCGGGAGGTCGGCGTCCGCGTCACCCTGGTGGGCGAGGAGGAGAGCAGCATCTATGCGCGCCAGCGCGAAGGCCGGTTCGGCATGATCTTCAATCGCACCTGGGGCGCCCCCTACGATCCGCATGCCTTTTTAAGCTCGATGCGCGTGCCCTCCCATGCCGATTATCAGGCCCAGCGCGGCCTGCCCGACAAGGGGCTGATTGATAAAGAGATTAGCGAGGTGCTGACCACCAGCGACGAGGCGCAGCGGAAACGGCTGTACCACGATGTGCTGAGCCGCCTGCATCAGGACGCGGTGTACCTGCCCATCAGCTATGTCTCGCTGATGTCGGTTGCGCGCCAGGAGGTCGGGGAGATCCCGTTCGCGCCGGTGAGCACCGAGATCCCTTTCGACCAGATTAAACCGGTAACGCCATAATGCTACGCTATATTTTACGCCGCCTGCTGCTGCTGATCCCGCTGCTGCTCGCCGCCTCCGCCATCATCTTTCTGCTGCTGCGGCTCGGCACCGGCGACCCGGCGCTGGATTATTTACGCCTGTCGAACCTGCCGCCCACTGAAGAGATGGTCGCCTCAACCCGAGAACTGCTGGGGCTCAACCAGCCGCTGGCGATGCAGTATCTGCACTGGCTGTGGCGGGCGCTGCACCTGGACTTTGGCCTCTCCTATGCCACCCGGCGACCGGTGCTGGATGACCTGCTGCACTTCCTGCCGGCCACTCTGCTGCTCACCGGCGCGGCGCTGGCGCTGATCCTCGTCACCTCGCTGCCGCTGGGGATCTGGGCGGCGCGCCATCGCGATCGCCTGCCGGACTTTGCTGTGCGGCTGATTGCCTTCCTCGGCGTGTCGATGCCGAACTTCTGGCTGGCCTTTCTGCTGGTGATGCTTTTTTCCGTGCATCTGCAGTGGCTTCCGGCGATGGGGTACGGCGACTGGCAGCACCTGATATTGCCCGCCGTCTCCATCGCCTTTATGTCGCTGGCGATCAACGCCCGCCTGCTGCGCGCCAGCATGCTGGAGGTCTCCAGTCAGCGTCACGTGGTGTGGGCGCGGCTGCGCGGCTTGAGCGCGCGCCAGGTGGAGCGGCGGCATATCCTGCGCAACGCCACCCTGCCGGTGGTGACCGCCATGGGCATGCACATTGGCGAGCTGATCGGCGGCACCATGATTATCGAAAATATCTTTGCCTGGCCGGGGGTCGGCCGCTACGCGGTTTCCGCGATCTTCAATCGCGATTACCCGGTGATTCAGTGCTTTACGCTGATGATGGTCACGGTGTTCGTGCTGGCTAACCTGGCGGTGGATGTGCTCAACGCGGCGCTCGACCCGCGCCTGCGCCGCCATGAGGAGGTAAGCGTATGAGATGGCTGCGAAACTTCCGCTGGCCGGTGAAACTGGCCCTGCTGGTTATTGCGCTGCTGGCGGTCATCGCCATCGGCAGCGGCTGGTGGCTCCCCTCGGATCCGGCGGCGATTAACCTGCAGCAGCGACTGCTGCCGCCAGGGGCAGCGCACTGGCTGGGGACCGATCATCTAGGACGGGATATTTTCTCGCGCCTGCTGGCCGCCACCCGCGTCTCGCTGGGGGCGGTAATGGCCTGCCTGCTGCTGGTGCTGCTGATCGGTCTGGCGGTTGGCGGCAGCGCCGGGCTGCTGGGCGGCCGCGCTGACCGCGGCCTGATGCGCCTCGCCGAACTGTTTATGACCTTTCCAACCTCGATCCTGTCGTTCTTTATGGTGGGGGTGCTCGGCACCGGGCTGACCAACGTGATCCTCGCCATTGCGCTATCGCACTGGGCCTGGTACGCCAGAATGGTGCGTAATCTGGTGGTCTCCCTGCGCCAGCGCGAATTTATCCTCGCCGCCCGCCTGAGCGGCGCCAGCCAGTGGCGGCTGTTCAGCGACCATCTGGCAGGGGCGGTGATCCCCTCGCTGCTGGTGCTCGCCTCACTGGATATCGGCCATATGATGCTTCACGTGGCCGGTATGTCGTTCCTTGGCCTCGGCGTCAGCGCGCCGACGGCGGAATGGGGGGTGATGATCAACGACGCCCGGCAGTATATCTGGACCCAGCCGCTGCAGATGGTCTGGCCGGGGCTGGCGCTGTTCATCAGCGTGATGGCCTTTAACCTGCTGGGCGACGCGCTGCGCGATCGCCTCGATCCTCACCTGATCGCGGAGCATAGCCACTGATGCCGCAAAAGATCCAACTGCAACAGATCGCCCTTGCCGCCGACCGCCCGCTGGTCAGCGACGTCTCTCTTACCCTGCGCCGCGGCAAGGTGCTGGCGCTGCTCGGCAGCAGCGGCAGCGGGAAATCGCTTACCTGCGCCGCCGCGCTGGGCCTGCTGCCGCCCGGCGTCAGCCAGACCGCCGGCCGGGTGTTGCTTGACGGCATGCCGGTGCACGGCGAACAGCTGCGCGGCGCGACTATCGCCACCATCATGCAGAACCCACGCAGCGCCTTTAATCCGCTGCATACCATGGCCGCCCACGCTCGGGAAACTTGCCGGGCGGCGGGCCGCGAAGCGAATGACGCCGCCCTGCTGGCGGTGATGGAAGAGGTGGGTCTGGATAATCCGCGCTCGCTGCTCAGCCGCTATCCCTTCGAGATGAGCGGCGGCATGCTGCAGCGGATGATGATCGCCCTCGCCCTGCTCAGCCGCGCGCCCTTTATCATCGCCGACGAGCCGACCACCGACCTCGATGCCATCGCCCAGGCGCGGATCCTCGATCTGCTGGCGGATATCGTCGCCAGCCGCGGTCTGGGGCTGCTGCTGGTAACGCATGACATGGGCGTTGTGGCGCGGCTGGCGGATGACGTGATGGTCATGGAGAACGGTCGCCTCGTTGAACAGTGCGATGTAAACACGCTGTTCAGCGCCCCACAGCACCCGCTGAGCCAGCGCCTGCTGGCGGCGCATCTGGCGCTGTACGGACTGGAGAAAACAGCATGAATTTACTCAGCGTCAACGGGGTGAGCCACAATTACCCCCACCACGGCAGGGTCCTGCACGAGATCCAACTCGCCATCGCCCCCGGCGAAACGGTGGCCCTGCTCGGGCGCAGCGGCTGCGGCAAGAGCACCCTGGCGCGGATGCTGGTGGGCCTGGAAACGCCGCAGCACGGCGATATTGTCTGGCGCGGCACACCGCTGACCGCCCTGAAGGGCGAGGCCGTCGGCGCCTTCCGCCGTGATATTCAGCTGGTGTTTCAGGACGCCTTCAGCGCGGTGAATCCGCGCAAAACGGTGCGCGAGATCGTCAGCGAGCCGCTGCGCCATCTGTTCCGCTTGTCGCGCGAGGAACGCGCACGGCGGGTGGAAGAGATGCTGCACGCGGTCGACCTTTCCACGACGCTGCTCGATAAACGCCCGGCACAGCTCAGCGGCGGACAGCTGCAGCGCGTCTGCCTGGCTCGCGCCCTGGCGGTGCGGCCGCAGCTGTTGATCCTGGATGAAGCGGTCTCGAATCTCGATCTGCTGCTGCAGGCGGAGATTATCGCCCTGCTGAAGCGCCTGCAGGCCCGGTTTGGCACCGCCTGCCTGTTCATTACCCACGACCTGCGGCTGGTGGAGCGCTTTTGCCAGCGGGTGCTGGTGATGGAGCACGGACGCATCGTCGAAACCGCAACGGTCAGTCTACCGCTGCGCCTGCGCTCCCCTGCCGGACAGACGCTCCAGCAGGCGGTGCTGCCACCTTTTCCTGCCACTCTGCTCAACGAGGCCATGCCATGCAGCGCGTAACCCTGACCCTTGATGATGACCTGCTGGCCGCTCTCGATGCGCTCAGCGCCCGCCGCGGCTACCACAACCGTTCGGAGGCGGTACGCGATATTCTGCGCGACGCCCTCAACCAGGATCCCGCGCCGTCGGAGCCGCGGCGCGGTTATGCCGTCCTGTCATATGTCTACGAGCATGAAAAACGCGAACTGGCGAGCCGGCTGGTGGCCACCCAGCATCATCATCACGATCTCTCCGTCGCCACGCTGCATGTGCATATCAGCCATGACGACTGCCTGGAGATTGCGGTGCTGAAGGGAGACATGGCCGAGGTGCAGCATTTTGCCGACGACGTGATTGCCCAGCGCGGTGTGCGCCATGGGCATTTGCAGTGTTTAGCGGATGATTAACTATTTGAAAATGAGTGGGTGGTTTATCAACAGTTGATAAACCACCTAAACTATACGCTTTGTGAATTATCCCTCTTCGCCAATAATGGCGCCTCATTTAACGATCTCGTTATGGCGAGGCTCCTGCATAAATACAAGTTACCGCCCTGTTGGTATCGAGAGAGACCACTCAGGGAAATACAGGCTTCCATCGAATCAAGGTGTTGCCAAGGTAACTTCTGGCGGTCATGACCGTACAGATACGTTATGCAGTGCTAAAACCAGGACGTAGGGATCTGCCTGCGCTAACCCTGTCTTGTTCGCCCCTATGAGTGATTTTTTATAGGGATTTTAATCATGTCTTCCATTCAACTCTGCGCCGCCCATCAGGCGACCTCTGGCTTCGACGGCGATGCCATCGCCCAGTACATGCGTACCGACTTTATTACGCTGCAGGAACATCTCAGCGTCCATGAGGCGCGGGAGCACTTTATCTCACAGCTCACCAGCGATGATATTCCCGGCCAGGTGTTTGTGGTCGCCGGCAAGAAGCTGCGCGGCAGCCTGTCGGTCAAAAAGCTACTGCAGGAAGGGGATGTCGGGCAGTCTATCCGCTACCTGATGGACAGCTGCCTGTTCCGCGTCAAACCTGACGATGAACGCCCGCAGGTGATAGCCGAGCTCAACGAGCGCGGCCTCGACCTGGTTCCCGTCGTCGATAAAGGCGAGCTGGTCGGCTGCCTGATGGAAAAGGAGATCGCCCATCTGCTGGAGGATGACGTCACCGAGGACGCCCAGCTGCAGGGGGCGACCCTGCCGCTGGAAAAACCGTATCTGGACATCAGCCCCTGGACGCTGTGGAAGAAACGCTCGGTGTGGCTGCTGCTGCTGTTCGTGGCCGAAGCCTACACCAGCAGCGTGCTGCAGCATTTTGAAGAGGCGCTGGAATCGGCCATCGCGCTGGCCTTCTTTATTCCGCTGCTCATCGGTACCGGCGGCAACAGCGGAACGCAGATCACCTCGACGCTGGTGCGCTCGATGGCGCTGGGAGAAGTACGGCTGCGAGATATGGGGCGGGTGATCCGCAAAGAGGTATCGACCTCGTTTCTGATTGCCTTAACGCTGGGGCTGGCGGGCTGCCTGCGCGCCTGGATGATGGGCATCGGCATGGAAATCACGCTGATCGTCAGCCTGACGCTGGTATGCATTACCCTGTGGAGCGCGATTGTCTCGTCGGTCATCCCGATGGTGCTTAAACGGATCGGCATCGACCCGGCGGTGGTTTCCGCGCCGTTTATCGCCACGCTGATCGATGGCACCGGACTGATCATCTATTTCAAAATCGCCCAGTATTTTCTTGGGTTGAACTAACCTACACGCCCGGGCGCCGAATGCCCGGGCCCTTAGTTTAAGCGTCCACCAGCGCCTGCGCGCAGGCCCAGGCGCTTGACCACGCCCACTGGAAGTTATACCCGCCGAGCCAGCCGGTGACGTCCATCACTTCGCCGATAAAGTAGAGGCCCGGCGCCTTGCGCGCCTCCATAGTACGCGACGAGAGCTCATTGGTGTCCACGCCGCCGAGGGTCACCTCCGCCGTCCGGTAGCCTTCGGTGCCGTTCGGCTGCACGCGCCAGGCGGTCAGCGTCTCCACCAGCGCCTGCTGGTCGCGAACGTTCAGCTGCTTCAGCGCGACATCAGGAATTTGCCCCAGCTGCTGCAGGCACTCCACCAGCCGCTTCGGCAACTGCATCGCGAGGGTGTTTTTCAGGCTCTGGTTGGGATGCGCGCCGCGCTGCTCGTTAAGGAAGTCTTCAAGATTGCAGTCCGGCAGCAGATTCACGGTGACGAACTCGCCGGGCTGCCAGTAGCTGGAAATTTGCAGCACCGCCGGTCCGGAAAGGCCGCGATGGGTGAACAACAGATTTTCGCGGAACAGGGTGCCGTTCTCGGCGGTGATGGTCGACGGCACCGAGACGCCGGAGAGAACCTGCAGCTGCTCAAGCAGCGGCTTGTGCAGGGTAAACGGCACCAGACCCGCACGGGTCGGCAGCACCTTCAGGCCGAACTGTTCGGCGATTTTATAGCCGAACGGCGAGGCGCCAAGGCCCGGCATCGACAAGCCGCCGGAGGCGATCACCAGCTTTTTGGTCGCCAGCGTTTCGCCGTTCACCTGGAGCCGGTAGCCTTGCTCGTCGTGCTCGACGCTGAGGATTTCGCTGCGCAGGCGGATCTGCACACCGCCCTTTTCGCATTCCGCCAGCAACAGATTGACGATCTGTTCCGCCGAATCATCGCAAAACAGCTGACCGAGGGTTTTCTCATGCCAGGCGATGCCATATTTGCCGACCAGCTCGATAAAGTCCCACTGGGTGTAGCGCGCCAGGGCAGATTTGCAAAAATGCGGGTTTTGGCTCAAATAGGCCGCCGGCTCAACATACATATTGGTAAAGTTGCAGCGACCGCCGCCGGACATCAGAATTTTTCGCCCCGGCTTTTTGCCGTTGTCGAGCAGCAGAACGCGACAGCCGAGCTGCCCCGCCTGCGCTGCGCAAAACATTCCCGCCGCTCCGGCGCCAACGACAATGGCATCAAACCTTTCCACAGCGCATTCCTCGTTCCCCAATTGTCGGGTTTTGTAAATATTTCACTCTGGTCACACCAGCGGGAAAAATCCCGCATTAGATACATCATTGAAAGATATAGGATTACTCCCAACAGGGTAAAACCTAAACAGGAAGAAAATCAAAAAAAGTCTATATTTCACTTTGCCCGCGCCGCTAAAGTCACTGATAATGCGCCGCGTTCATGTCCTCAAAATGGCGTAACGTCCTATGCTACATTTATTTGCCGGTCTGGATTTACATACCGGACTATTATTATTGCTTGCTTTAGCTTTTGTACTGTTTTACGAAGCGATTAACGGTTTCCATGATACCGCAAACGCGGTGGCTACGGTTATCTACACTCGCGCTATGCGCTCACAGCTCGCTGTGGCGATGGCGGCGCTCTTCAACTTCTTCGGCGTTCTGCTGGGGGGTCTCAGCGTAGCCTATGCCATCGTGCATATGCTGCCGACCGATCTGCTGCTTAACATGGGTTCCGCACATGGCCTCGCCATGGTGTTCTCTATGCTGCTGGCGGCGATCATCTGGAACCTCGGCACCTGGTACTTCGGTCTGCCGGCATCCAGTTCCCATACGCTGATCGGCGCTATCATCGGGATCGGTCTCACCAATGCCTTAATGACCGGTACGTCGGTCGTTGACGCGCTGAATATCCCGAAAGTCATCGGCATTTTTGGATCGCTGATTATCTCGCCTATCGTCGGCCTGGTGATCGCGGGCGGCCTGATTTTCCTGCTGCGTCGCTACTGGAGCGGCACCAAGAAACGGGCGCGTATCCACCTGACCCCAGCGGAGCGTGAAAAGAAAGACGGCAAGAAAAAGCCGCCGTTCTGGACCCGTATCGCCCTGATCCTGTCCGCTATCGGCGTGTCGTTCTCTCACGGCGCTAACGATGGACAGAAAGGCATTGGTCTGGTGATGCTGGTCCTGATCGGCGTCGCCCCGGCGGGCTTCGTGGTGAATATGAACGCCTCCGGTTACGAAATCACCCGTACCCGCGATGCGGTCAACAACGTGGAAACCTTCTTCCAGCAGCGCCCTGACCTGCTGAAGAAAGCCACCGGCGTTGACCAGCTGGTTCCCTCTCCGGACACCAATACCGCGGCCAACGGCGAGTTTCATTGTCATCCGGCGAACACCATCAACGCCCTTGACCGCGTGAAGACCATGCTGACCGGCGTTGAGAACTACGAGTCGCTAAAACCGGAACAGCGCGGCCAGCTGCGTCGCATCATGCTCTGCATCTCCGACACTACCGACAAAGTGGCGAAACTGCCGGACGTGAGCGCTGACGACCAGCGTCTGCTGAAGAAACTGAAAACCGATATGCTGAGCACCATCGAGTACGCGCCAATCTGGATTATCATGGCGGTCGCGCTGGCGCTGGGTATTGGCACCATGATCGGCTGGCGCCGCGTGGCGACCACTATCGGTGAGAAGATTGGTAAGAAGGGCATGACCTACGCCCAGGGGATGTCGGCGCAGATGACCGCGGCGGTCTCTATCGGTCTGGCGAGCTACACCGGGATGCCGGTCTCCACCACCCACGTACTCTCCTCCTCGGTAGCGGGGACGATGCTGGTGGATGGCGGTGGTCTGCAGAAAAAGACGGTGACGAGCATTCTGATGGCCTGGGTACTGACCCTGCCGGCAGCGATTATCCTTTCAGGCGTCCTTTACTGGCTCTCCCTGAAGCTGATTTAAGCGCTATTCGTTCAAAACGGGCCAGCTTGCTGGCCCGTTTTTTTATCCCGAAGATGCCGTCAGTGCCAGATCATCAACGCAATCAGGCTCACCACCACCAGGCCGCACAGGGCGCTGGTCAGAATAAACTGGCGACGAACACGTTCGCAGCGACGAATAAATTCATCGTCATGATGGTCACGGTAGCGCTGGGCATAGATATACCACACCAGGCGCATCTGTTTGCTGGGCTGCCCGTGCGAGGTAAAAAAGCCGCCGCCATCGACGTACTGATAGAGCAAGGGATCGCAACCACGTAGCACAACCAATAATGCACGCAACGATGAGAAGTAGCGTGCCATATTCACCACACAAACGACACACAGGGCCCAAAACAGCGCAATAGTGCTGATCATACCTCCTCCCCGGCGACCCGCCCACGGAGAAACCCTCCGCGGCTACCGCTCCCCAAATAACCGACGACAATACCGTAAAGAGTGCGATTCCGATCACATTTATTTTTCCGACCGGCTCATTAAATAGTGTAGGAGATCCATTAATTTTTTTACCACAAGGTTATTCGTTATCAATACGTAAGACGGATAAATTTGTTTAACTTTTAGGTGAACCCAGTGCATTGACGGAGTGCGGGGGGCGCTATAAGGTAAGAAATATCTTCTACAATGAAGTCCTTAAAGGCTACCCTCCCGCGAATGTAGCACGCAGGACGCGGGCGAAACGGCAGCGCCAGCTGTCAGGTCCAATGGTCATCGACAAACTTATGGAAGGAGTAACACTATGGCTTACAAACATATTCTGATTGCAGTAGACCTGTCCCCGGAGAGTAAAGTACTGGTTGAAAAAGCCGTTTCTATGGCCCGCCCGTATAACGCGAAAGTCTCCCTGATCCATGTGGATGTGAATTACTCCGACCTCTACACCGGGCTGATTGACGTGAACCTCGGCGACATGCAAAAACGCATCTCCGAAGAGACCCATCACGCGCTGACCGAGCTCTCGACCAACGCCGGCTACCCGATCACCGAGACCCTGAGCGGCAGCGGCGACCTGGGCCAGGTGCTGGTCGATGCGATTAAAAAATATGATATGGACCTGGTGGTCTGCGGCCACCATCAGGACTTCTGGAGCAAGCTGATGTCCTCTGCCCGTCAGCTGATCAACACCGTCCATGTCGACATGCTGATTGTCCCGCTACGCGACGAAGAAGACGAATAACCGTCCCGTTGTGTCATGCCAGACGCCCGCCGCTGCGGGCGTTTTTATTTTCGCTTCCGCCTCGCCAGACAATAGAGCTTAACTCCATAAAAAAGCCATTCAATTAGTGTGATCAACCAGTTATTCACTAAAACATCTATATAATAATCTATTCAATAAGCCAATAACCGCAGCATGGCGAGTTATCAGACATTTTCGGCGCGTTCTGGCATACGCGTTCATACTTTTTGGGAAAGTAATACAAGGCGAAGGAATATGAATACAACTGCACCTACGGGCTTGCTGCAGCAACCTCGTCCGTTCTTTATGATCTTCTTTGTGGAGCTCTGGGAACGTTTTGGCTATTACGGCGTTCAGGGGATCCTGGCGGTCTTCTTTGTTAAACAGTTGGGCTTCTCTCAGGAACAGGCCTTTATCACCTTCGGCGCCTTCGCGGCGCTGGTTTACGGGCTGATCTCCATCGGCGGCTACGTGGGCGACCATCTGCTGGGGACCAAACGCACGCTGGTGCTCGGCGCGATTGTGCTGGCCATCGGCTACTTTATGACCGGGATGTCGCTGCTGAAACCGCAGCTGATCTTTATCGCCCTCGGCACCATCGCCGTCGGCAACGGTTTGTTTAAAGCCAACCCGGCGAGCCTGCTGTCAAAATGCTATCCGCCGAAGGATGCCCGTCTCGACGGGGCGTTTACCCTGTTTTATATGTCGATAAACATCGGTTCGCTGCTGTCGCTGTCGCTGGCGCCGGTGATCGCGGAAAAGTTTGGCTACGCGGTGACCTATAACCTGTGCGGCGCGGGGCTGATTATCGCGCTGCTGGTCTACCTCGCCTGCCGCGGGATGGTGAAAGAGATTGGTTCCGAGCCCGATCATCGCCCCCTCAGCCTGCGCAATCTGGCGCTGGTGCTGGCCGGTACGGTGGTAATGATTTTTCTCTGCGCCTGGCTGATGCATAACGTGATGATCGCCAACCTGGTGCTGATTGTCCTGTCGGTCGTGGTCATTGCGTTCTTTTTCCGCGAGGCGTTTCGCCTTGATAAAACCGGCCGCAACAAAATGTTCGTCGCCTTTATCCTGATGATCGAGGCGGTGCTGTTTTACATTCTCTACGCCCAGATGCCGACCTCGCTGAACTTCTTCGCCATCAATAACGTCCATCATCAGATCCTGGGTTTTACCATCAACCCGGTCAGTTTCCAGGCCCTGAACCCCTTCTGGGTGGTGGTGGCCAGCCCGGTGCTGGCGGCGATCTACACCCATCTCGGCCACAAGGGTAAAGACCTGACCATGCCGGTGAAATTTACCCTCGGGATGTTCCTCTGCGCGCTGGGCTTCCTTACCGCCGCGGCCGCCGGGATGTGGTTCGCCGACGCCCAGGGATTAACCTCGCCGTGGTTTATTGTGCTGGTTTATCTGTTCCAGAGCCTGGGCGAGTTGCTGATCAGCGCCCTGGGGCTGGCGATGGTCGCCGCGCTGGTGCCGCAGCATCTGATGGGCTTTATTCTGGGGATGTGGTTCCTGACCCAGGCCGCCGCGTTCCTGCTCGGCGGCTATGTGGCGACCTTCACCGCGGTGCCGGAAAATATCACCGACCCGCTGCAGACGCTGCCCGTTTACACCAGCGTGTTCAGTAAAATTGGCCTGGTGACCCTGGGGGTCACGGTGGTGATGGCGCTGATGGTGCCGTGGCTGAACCGGATGATTAATACCCCGGCCAGCGCCGAGTAACCGTTTAAGATGGCCGATCCGCACTGGCGCCGTTTGTTCAAATATTACGGTTCCCGGCTTGCGCTACGCTGAGCCGGGCTACAATGCGGTAGCCCGGATAAGGCGCGTTGCGCCGCTATCCGGGAGATACCACCACGGCGTAATATTACGCCGGCGTGCCGGCGTAAATATCAAACCGATGCCCTTTGGTCACCACCGCGTTCGGCGTGGCGACTTCCGCCAGCGGCGGCGCGTAATCCGGGCGCTTCACCACCACCCGTTTGGTCGCCAGCTGGCGCGCCGGGGCCAGCAGGCCATCGGCGTCTAAATCGGGCCCCACCAGCGACTGAAAGACGCGCATCTCTTTCTTCACCAGCGCGCTTTTCTGCTTATGCGGGAACATCGGGTCGAGGTAGACCACCTGCGGACGCGGGGTAATATCGGTCAGCGCCGTCAGGCTGGAGGCGTGGATCAGCTGCAGCCGCTCCTGCAGCCAGCCGCCGATTTCCGCATCGGCATAGCCGCGGGCCAGGCCATCGTCGAGCAGCGCGGCGACCACCGGATTACGCTCCAGCATCCGCACGCGACAGCCGACCGACGCCAGCACAAAGGCGTCACGCCCCAGGCCGGCGGTGGCATCGACGACATCCGGCAGATAATCGCCTTTAATACCGACCGCTTTGGCCACCGCTTCACCGCGGCCGCCGCCAAACTTGCGCCGGTGGGCCATCGCCCCGCCGACGAAATCGACGAAGATACCGCCGAGTTTGGGCTCATCGCGCTTACGCAGCTCCAGATGCTCAGCGGTCAGCACCAGCGCCATCAGGTTATCGTCATCCTGCTCCAGCCCCCAGCGGGCGGCTAAAACAGATAAGGCGCCGTCTCCGGCGCCCGTTTCATCAATTAAGCAGATCTTCACCGCAGACTTAACCCTTGATCCCGTAATGCTCCAGCATCGCATCCAGCTGCGGCTCGCGCCCGCGGAAGCGTTTGAACAGCACCATCGGCTCTTCAGAACCGCCGCGACTCAGGATGTTATCGAGGAACGACTGACCGGTTTCACGGTTGAAGATCCCCTCTTCTTCGAAGCGTGAGAAGGCGTCTGCCGCCAGCACGTCAGCCCACAGGTAGCTGTAGTAACCCGCCGCGTAACCGCCGGCGAAGATATGGCTGAAGGCGTGCGGGAAGCGGCCCCAGGTTGGGCCCGGCACCACGGCGACCTGCTTTTTAATCTCCGCGAGGGTCTCAAGGATTTTCGCCCCCTGCTCCGGCTTGTACTCCGCGTGCAGGCGGAAATCGAACAGGCCGAACTCCAGCTGGCGCAGAATAAACATCGCCGCCTGGTAGTTTTTCGCCGCCAGCATTTTCTCCAGCAGCGCCTGCGGCAGCGGTTCACCGGTTTCATAATGACCGGAGATAAAGGCCAACGCTTCCGGCTCCCAGCACCAGTTTTCCATAAACTGGCTCGGCAGCTCGACCGCGTCCCACGGCACCCCGCTGATGCCGGAAACCCCGGCGGTATCGATGCGGGTCAGCATGTGGTGCAGACCGTGGCCGAACTCGTGGAACAGGGTGATTACTTCGTCGTGGGTGAACAGCGCCGGTTTGCCGTTGACCGGACGGTTGAAGTTACAGGTCAGGTAGGCGACCGGCTTCTGCAGGGAACCATCCAGCTTACGCATCTGGCCGACGCAGTCGTCCATCCACGCCCCGCCGCGCTTGTGCTCGCGGGCATACAGGTCGAGATAGAAGCTGCCGCGCAGCTCGTCGTGTTCGTCATACAGCTCGAAGAAGCGCACTTCCGGATGCCACACGTCGACATCGGTACGCTCTTTGGCGGTAATGCCGTAAATGCGCTTCACCACTTCAAACAGACCGTTAACGGCTTTGTTTTCCGGGAAATAGGGGCGCAGCTGCTCATCGCTGATGCTGTAGAGATGCTGTTTCTGTTTTTCGCTGTAGTAAGCGATGTCCCACGGCTGCAGCTCTTCGACGCCGAACTCGGCTTTAGCGAAAGCGCGCAGCTGGGCCAGCTCTTTTTCGCCCTGCGGACGGGCGCGTTTTGCCAGGTCGGTGAGGAAATCGAGCACCTGCTGCGGATCCTCCGCCATTTTGGTGGCGAGGGATTTAAAGGCGTAGCTGTCAAAGCCCAGCAGCTGCGCCAGCTCGTGGCGCAGGGCGAGGATCTCCGCCATCACCGGGCTGTTATCCCATTTACCGGCGTTTGGCCCCTGGTCGGAGGCGCGCGTGGAGTAGGCGCGGTACATCTCTTCGCGCAGCGCCTGATTGTCGCAGTAGGTCATCACCGGCAGGTAGCTCGGGATATCCAGGGTCAGCAGATACCCTTCCTGCTCTTTGGCCTGGGCCTGCGCCTGAGCGGCGGCCAGCGCGCTTTCCGGCATACCGGCCAGATCGGCGACGTCGGTCACCAGCTTGTTCCAGCCCATGGTGGCGTCAAGGACGTTGTTGCTGTACTGGTTGCCCAGCTCAGAGAGGCGCGCGGCGATTTCACCGTAGCGTTTCTGCGCCTCCGGCGGCAGGCCAATACCGGATAATTCGAAATCGCGCAGCGCGTTATCCACCGCTTTTTTCTGCGCGGTATTCAGCGTGGCGTAGTTATCGCCATCGCGCAGATCGCGGTAGGCTTTATACAGGCCTTCATGCTGGCCGACCCAGGTGCTGTACTCGGAGAGCAGCGGCAGCGTCTGTTCGTAGGCCTCACGCAGTTCCGGGCTGTTTTTTACCGAATTGAGATGGCTGACAGGCGAGAAGATGCGTCCCAGTACATCGTCCACTTCCGCCAGCGGCTGGCAAAGATTTTCCCAGCTATACGGCGCGCCGTGCGCCACCGCGCTTTCCACCGCGGCCCGGCAATCCTCCAGCGCTTTGGTGACCGCAGGGACCACGTGCTCTGGTTTGATCGCAGAAAAAGGCGGCAGGGAAAAAGGCGTCAGTAATGGATTGGTCATATGCGCTGTCCTGTTGAAAAGGGTGAGTGAAGCGCGCGTCCGGCGCTTATGCATGAGATCTAGAATGGGGGATAGTTGGGGGAATTTCAATGACGGGCGGTGCGTCAGCCTGGGTATTGCTGCGATAAGTCCGCCCGTTGCCGGAAAAGCGCGACACGCGGCGCAGCGTGCCGGAAACCGCATTAATGCCTTTTTTGCGCCATCTCCCAGGCCGCCGACAGATTCAACCGCTGCCAGAACTGCTGTTCGGGGGTGGCGCCGGACAGCGGGTAGCCCGCCGGCAGCGCGGTGTTGACCATCAGCGCCCGGCGCTGGGCCGCAGACAGCTGCGGCAGGGCAGCCTCCAGCAGCACTTCCGCCCCCTCCGGCGCCTGCAGGCGCGGCTGCGGACCCTTCTGCCGCGGCAGGTCGTAGGTCATGGCGAAACGAGTGAAATCACGCATCGCCGGATCGCGCCATGGATCGTCTTTCACGCTGCTCTTCGCGCACTCGGCAAGCGACGTACCGCAGGCTTTCGCCAGCGCGGCGCGCAGCTGATCGCGGGCTTCGTTAAATAATACCCGGTAGCGCGGATCGTTAAGATAATGGGCCACGTTGCGCTCGGCCACCATCCGCGAGCCGATCACGTCCAGCGGATAGTGGACGCCCAGCACAATGCGCGAGTAGCCATAGCGGGCGCCGCGCGCCACCAGCGCGTCGTAGCGCTCCGGGATCATCGCCGCCAGCAGCAGCGCATCGGTATAGCCAGTGTTGGTGTGGCCGCTGGGGAACGAGCCGCCGTCGGCGGTATAGGGCTGGTTATCCTTCACCACCACGTCGTCCGGCACCAGGTGAATGGTGTTGCCCTGGACCAGGAACGGCCGCGGATTGTGGAAGTGCTTTTTCGCCTCGCCGGTGCTGACTTCCGAGGCTTTGATCAGCGCCGCCGCTTTCCCCAGCGCGCCCTGGTCATAGGCGGTCAGAAACGCGTTGCCCAGACGAGGCCCCAGCGCGTCGCTGAGGAAATAGAGGTAGCTAATCCCTTGCGCATCGGCCAGCGCCTGACGGCGGGTGGTCTGTACGGCGTCGCGGTTGATGGCGGTCACCGTCGCCAGGTTCTGCTTCACGACGGTCTCCGGCAGACTGCTGAACGCCGACAATAGCGCAATATCCGCCTGCTGGTTTGCCCGGGTCTGGAAGTCGTAGCCGCTGGCCTTCAGCCAGGCGGTATCGGCCTGGGTTTTGTTTTGTTTCGTGTGCGCCAGCCGATCGCGGGTCAGCGTCGCGGCATCCCCTTGCAGCGCGTGGCGCAACTGCGCCAGCGCCTGTTGCTCAAGATCGTCATACGCCTGGCTGGAGGCAGCCAGCGTCACGCTATTGACGACGGCCGCCGCCCTGTTCAGCGGGATGTCTTTAGCCAGAACCGGTTGCGCCAGCAGCAGCGCGACGGCCAGCAGCGAG
Source organism: Klebsiella sp. JB_Kp042 (assembly GCF_040065275.1). Taxonomy (NCBI): domain Bacteria; kingdom Pseudomonadati; phylum Pseudomonadota; class Gammaproteobacteria; order Enterobacterales; family Enterobacteriaceae; genus Klebsiella; species Klebsiella sp. JB_Kp042. Next base: position 102,956 of record NZ_JBEAJL010000082.1, on the reverse strand, counting down.
AGTTGCTTTTTCATTATTTTTCCTTTTATTCAAACAATTACCTTGCCTGTCTCCGACGCTAGCGCGGCCGTTTGACGCTTTTATGACAGCGTTATGTTTTGCAACGCTTTTGGCAGAAATGAAACAGCGCGGCGGCGCAGCGGTAATCTCGGCCGATCTGCGGTAAACTATCGGTTAACTTGTTTATTTCCCGGAATCTCTGCATCCATGCTCAGTTATCGCCACAGCTTTCACGCAGGCAACCACGCCGACGTCCTCAAACACACCGTTCAGAGCCTGATCATTGAAGCGCTGAAAGAGAAAGAAAAACCGTTTCTCTACCTGGACACCCACGCCGGCGCGGGCCGCTATCAGCTGAGCGGCGAGCACGCCGAGCGTACCGGCGAGTACCTCGAAGGCATCGCCCGCATCTGGCAGCAGGACGACCTGCCGGCAGAGCTTGAGCCCTATATTTCGGTGGTCGAACACTTCAACCGTAACGGCCAGCTGCGCTACTACCCGGGTTCTCCGCTGATCGCCCGCCAGCTGCTGCGCGAGCAGGACAGCCTGCAGATGACCGAGCTGCACCCGAGCGACTTCCCGCTGCTGCGCGCCGAGTTTCAGAAAGACAGCCGCGCGCGCGTCGATAAAGCCGATGGCTACCAGCAGCTGAAAGCCAAACTGCCGCCGGTCTCGCGCCGCGGTCTGATTCTGATCGACCCGCCGTACGAAATTAAAACCGACTATCAGGCGGTGGTGACCGGAATTAACGAAGGCTACAAACGCTTCGCCACCGGCACCTACGCGCTGTGGTACCCGGTGGTGCTGCGCGCGCAGATCAAACGCATGATCAAAGACTTAGAAGCCACTGGCATTCGCAAGATTCTGCAGATTGAGCTGGCGGTACGTCCTGACAGCGACCAGCGCGGCATGACCGCCTCCGGGATGATCGTCATCAACCCGCCGTGGAAGCTGGAGCAGCAGATGAACAATGTGCTGCCGTGGCTGCACAGCAAGCTGGTGCCGGCCGGTACAGGTCACACGACCGTCAGCTGGATCGTGCCGGAGTAATCGCAACCATCGGTGGAACCTTTTACGCCTCGCGTTACAATCGCGGCAATCAACGATTAAGGACATATGGGCATGAGCAAACATTATGATTACCTCGCCATCGGCGGCGGTAGCGGCGGTATCGCCTCGATTAACCGTGCGGCCATGTACGGCCAAAAGTGCGCGCTGATTGAAGCCAAAGCGCTGGGCGGCACCTGCGTCAACGTCGGCTGCGTGCCGAAAAAAGTGATGTGGCATGCGGCGCAGATCCGCGAAGCGATTCATCTTTACGGCCCGGACTACGGTTTCGATACCACCATCAACCATATCGACTGGGAGAAGCTGGTCGCCAGCCGCAGCGCCTATATCGACCGCATTCATACCTCCTACGACAACGTGCTGGGTAAGAACAACGTCGACGTGATTAAAGGCTTTGCGCGCTTTGTCGATGCCCACACCGTGGAAGTGAACGGCGAGACCATTACGGCCGATCATATCCTGATCGCCACCGGCGGCCGTCCGAGCCACCCGACCATTCCGGGCGTGGAATACGGTATTGATTCCGACGGTTTCTTCGAACTGCCGGCGCTGCCGAAGCGCGTGGCGGTGGTCGGCGCGGGCTACATCGCCGTTGAGCTGGCGGGGGTGATTAACGGCCTCGGCGCTGAAACCCACCTGTTCGTGCGCAAGCACGCGCCGCTGCGCAGCTTCGATCCGCTGATCGTCGAAACGCTGGTGGAAGTGATGAACGCCGAAGGACCGCAGCTGCATACCAACGCCATCCCGAAAGCGGTGGTGAAGCATGCCGACGGCAGCCTGACCCTTGAGCTGGAAGATGGCCGCAGCCAGACCGTTGACTGCCTGATCTGGGCGATTGGCCGCGAACCGGCGACCGATAACTTCAACCTGGCGGCTACCGGCGTGAAAACTGACGATAAAGGCTACATCGTCGTCGATAAGTTCCAGAACACCAGCGTGCCGGGCATCTACGCCGTGGGCGATAACACCGGCGCCGTTGAGCTGACCCCGGTGGCCGTGGCCGCAGGCCGTCGTCTCTCCGAACGCCTGTTTAACAACAAACCGGAAGAGCATCTGGACTACAGCAACATTCCGACCGTGGTCTTCAGCCACCCGCCTATCGGCACCGTCGGCTTAACCGAGCCGCAGGCGCGCGAGCAGTATGGCGACGACGCCGTGAAGGTCTACAAATCCTCCTTCACCGCGATGTACACCGCCGTCACCTCGCACCGCCAGCCGTGCCGCATGAAGCTGGTGTGCGTCGGCCCGGAAGAGAAGATTGTCGGTATCCATGGCATCGGCTTCGGAATGGATGAGATGCTGCAGGGCTTTGCGGTGGCGTTGAAGATGGGCGCCACCAAAAAAGACTTCGACAACACCGTCGCTATTCACCCAACGGCGGCAGAAGAGTTTGTCACCATGCGCTAAGGCGCGCAGCCCCGTCTCCGGACGGGGCTTTTTTATTGCGCCGCCAGGTGACGCAGGATCTGGTGGCCGATATAATTGCTCCAGTTAAAGCTGTTTTGCAGCACCACCACCGCATTCTGATTCGCTTTATCAAAACCGATATAGCTCGAATAGCCGCCGATGTACCCCACCTGATAGGTTAATTGCTGCTCGCCGAACGTGTCTGTTACCCAGGCGATATTCGCCGCTTCAATCCGTCGCGGATAATAGTCGACGCTAACGTCGCGGAACGCCTGGTCCAGCGCCGCCTGACCGGTGGGCGCGAAGTGGGCGCGGGCATAGTGAATCAGATCCCCGGCGTCGCTGTACAAACTCGCCGCGCCGACCATGTTATGACGGAACTGCCAGTCCGGCGTCAGCGCGCCGCGGGGTTTAAACTTCGGCTGATCGCCAGCATGGCCCAGCGCCCGCCACGGATAATCACGCAGCGTTTGCGGCAGGAAGCTGGTGTTCCCCATCGCCAGCGGGCGGAAGATCATCCGCGAGGCCAGCGTCTCAATCGATTCGCCAGTCTGGTACTGGAGAAGATAGCCGAGGATCGCGTAGCCGAGGTTGGAGTAACTCGGCGCCGGTTCCGCCGGGGCCTGGAAATGCTGCAGATAACTCAGTACGCCATCGGCATCGAGCTCATGGTAGAAGTTCTCGCCATCGTTGAGATAGGCCAGCAGGTGCTCAAGCGACAGCATATTCATCGGTTGCCGCGGCAGCCCTGAGGTATGCGTCACCAGCTGCAGCAAGGTTATCTTACGGGCATCCTCACTCAGCGCGGTACCCGGCGGCAGCAGGGTCTGCAGCGTGTCGTGCCAGTGGAAACGGCCTTCGTTCACCAGCATCGTGACCACTTCGGCGGTAACCCCTTTGCTCAGCGAGCCGAGGGCAAACAGCGTATGCGGGGTTATCGGGTAGCGATGTTGGTCATCGGTCACGCCGAAGCAGTGAAACTCCGCCGGGCCGTTATGATGAATAATTGCCACCACCATGCCGCTGACCTGCTTCTCGCGCATGTAATGCCTGACATAATCATCGACGGAAAGCCGCTGACCGTTGCGCCCTGTCAGACTGGTTTCATTGCTGGGCGGGCTCATTTGCGACAGCGTGCCGGAACAGCCTGAAATCAACAGTAATGCCAGTAGCACAAGGCCTAACCGTTTTTTCAAACTGCACCTGCCTGCCACACGTTATTTGGGATGGGATAAAAAAACAGACGCGGGATCGTAGCGGCATTACCCCGCCAGTGCAAAGCGAATACGCTGAAAAATCGATAAGGCCCTGGCCCGTTCGCTACGCCACGCCGTTATTTCCATGGCGCATAAACGCCGGGCGCTGATTGAGCGCCATATACCAGCGCTCCACGGCCGGCATTTCCGGATGGGCAAAGGGCGTCATCTTCCAGCGATGCACCGACAGGCCCAGCACAATATCAGCCAGGGTGAAGCGCTCGCCGGCGACCCACGCCCCGGTCCGCTGCAGCTGCGCTTCGACAATGCGCACGCAGTGGGTCCAGGCGGCAATGCTCTCTTTAATCGCCGCCGGATCCTGAAAGCGGGGATCTTTACGCACCAGCCCCATAAAAGCATGGCGCCAGGCATTATTGAACTCGGTCGCCTGCCAGTCCATCCAGTGCTCCACCTCGGCGGCGGGCTGCGGCCCGGCGGGCAGCAGATCCCAGCGCTCCGCTTTTCGCGCCAGATAGCGGCAGATACTGTTCGACTCCCAGAGCACAAAGTCATCGTCCAGCAGCACCGGCACCAGGCTGTTAGGATTCAGGCGCTGAAATTCGGGGGTGTCCAGGGGCTTAAACCCGCTGCCGTAATCCTCCTGCTGGTACGCCAGCCCGATCTCCTCGCAGGTCCACAGCACTTTCCGTACATTGATTGAAGAGCGTTTGCCCAGAATTGTTAGCATCGTCAGCGATTCCTCAGCCATAAAAGAGAGTTCATTCACTCTACTCTATTGCCAGCCAGCAACAAGGCAGAGCGCTGGATAATGTGTATAGTTGATTCCAGCCTGTTTGCCGAAAAGGAACCCGACATGTTGACCCCTTTTACCGTTTTGATGCCTGAAAATATTCGTTTTGGCCGCGGTCAGGCCCAGAGCGCCGCCCCCTGGCTGGCGCAGCAGGGCGGTCCAGTTCTGCTGGTGCATGGCGCCAGCCCGCAGCGGGCGGCGTTTCTCCGCCATCAGCTGGAGGCGCTGCAGCTGGCGGTCACGACGCTGGCGATAAGCCGCGAACCCTGGCTTATCGATATTGAGCAGGGCGTCCAGCTGGCGCGCGAGAAAGGGATCAGGGCAGTGGTTAGCCTCGGCGGCGGCGCGGTGATTGACGCCGGTAAAGCGATTGCGGCGCTGGCGCCCGCCACCGGCCCGCTGGTCGACTATCTGGAAGTCGTGGGAACCGGCCGTCAGCTGGAAGCCAGCCCGCTGCCGTTCGTGGCGATCCCCACCACCGCGGGCACAGGCGCGGAAGTCACTAAAAATGCGGTGATCAACGTCGTGGAACAGCAGCGGAAAGTGAGCCTGCGCGACGACCGGATGCTGCCTGACCTGGCCATTGTCGACCCGGCGCTAACCGACAACGCGCCGCGCAGCATCACCCTGAGCTCCGGCCTCGACGCCCTGACCCAGGTGATCGAGCCCTGGCTCTGCAGCCGGGCCACCCCTTTCACCGACGCCCTCTGTCAGCAGGCGATCCCGCGCGGCATCCGCGCGCTGAAGGTTCTGATGGAAAAAGAGTGCCCGGCCAGCCGCGACGAGATGGCTTGGGTCAGCCTGTGCGGCGGAGTGGCGCTGGCGAACGCCGGGCTGGGGGTGATCCACGGCCTCGCCGGCCCGCTGGGCGGCCTGAGCCGCGCCTCGCACGGCGCCTTATGCGGCAGCCTGCTGCCGTTTGGGCTGGCGCTGAATGAGTCGCAGATAAACGACCCCGCCCTGCGCCAGCGCTTCAACGACGTTCGCCGCTGGCTGGCCGAGGGGCTGGAGGTCCCGGCGGATCGGGTCTGGGACAGCCTGCGGGAATGGAGCCATCGCGCCGGTCTCGGCACCCTGCGCGACCTCGGCGTGGCGCGCGACGCCCTGGAGCCGGCGGCGCTGGCCGCCAGCACCTCCTCGTCGATGAAGGCTAATCCGGTCAGCCTGAGCAGCGAACAGCTGCTGAAGATGCTGGAGGCGGCGTGGGAGTGAGCGCGCCGGGATAAAATTTTGTTGCATAATGAATGCTCCGAATTTTATCTTCACCTAATCGCGGACTTATTAATTATTTATCAATGTGTTAATTAGAAATCACCGCGTCCCCTGCAGGCGAAAAAGCGTGATCTAACGCACAGTTTACTTCACACTCACCGAAGCGACTGTCTACGCTTAAATGACAAGGCCGGGTACGCCCGGCCGCGAACTCACGCTATCCGGAGGTCCGTATCGCTATGTTCAGCCAGAAATTACGCCACGTTGAAGACGACGAGTTAAGGATCGACATCGATCCCTGCTACGAAGCCGATCCGTACGAATTAAAGCTGGATGAGATGATTGACGCTGAACCGGAGCCTGAGGTGATCGAGGGGCTTCCGGCCTCCGATGCCCTCACCCCGGCGGATCGCTATCTTGAGCTGTTTACCAACGTGCAGAAATCACGCATTTTTGCCGACAGCAAAACTTTTCCCGACTGCGCGCCGAAACACGACCCGCTGGACATCCTGCGGAACTACCGGAAGGTCAAACGCCAGCCCGATTTCGACCTGCGGCAGTTCGTTGAGGATAATTTCTGGCTGCCGGAGAGCCATACCGACGTCTACACCTCCGACCCCAGCCTGACGCTGAAAGAGCATATCGATAAACTATGGCCGGTGTTGACCCGCGAGCCTCAGGATCATATCCCCTGGTCATCGCTGCTGGCGCTGCCGCAGGCCTATATCGTGCCCGGCGGTCGCTTTAGCGAAACCTATTACTGGGACTCTTATTTCACCATGCTGGGGCTGGCGGAGAGCGGCCGGGAAGATCTGCTGAAATGCATGGCCGATAACTTCGCCTGGCTGATTGAAACCTACGGTCACATTCCGAACGGCAACCGCACCTACTACCTCAGCCGCTCGCAGCCCCCGGTGTTCGCCCTGATGGTCGAACTCTTTGAAGAGGACGGCGTGCGCGGCGCGAAGCGCTATCTGGATCATCTGAAGATGGAGCATGCCTTCTGGATGGACGGCGCCGAGTCGCTGATCCCGCATCAGGCGTATCGGCACGTGGTGCGCATGCCGGATGGCTCCCTGCTCAATCGCTACTGGGACGACCGGGACACGCCGCGGGATGAATCATGGCGCGAGGACGTGGAGACCGCCCGACACTCCGGACGGCCGGCCAATGAAGTCTACCGCGACCTGCGGGCGGGCGCCGCGTCCGGCTGGGACTACTCCAGCCGCTGGCTGCGGGATATCACGCGACTGGCCAGTATCCGCACCACGCAGTTTATCCCCATCGACCTGAACGCCTTCCTGTTCAAGCTGGAGACGACCATCGCCAACCTCTCCGGCCTGAAGGGCGATCGCGAGACGGAAGCAGCCTTCCGCCAGAAGGCTCAGGATCGGCGGGCGGCGGTTAACCGCTATCTGTGGGACGATGAGAACGGCTGTTTTCGCGATTATGACTGGCGCCGCGAACAGCTGGCGCTGTTTTCCGCCGCCAGCATTGTCACCCTTTACGTCGGCCTGGCGACCCACGAACAGGCGGAACGCCTTGCCGATGCGGTGCGGGCCCGCCTGCTCACCCCCGGCGGGATCATGGCCACCGAATACGAGAGCGGCGAGCAGTGGGATAAACCCAACGGCTGGGCGCCGCTGCAGTGGATGGCGGTGCAGGGATTTAAACGCTACGGCCAGGATCCGCTGGGCGATGAGATCGCCTGGAGCTGGCTGCAGACGGTCAACCACTTCTACAAGCAGCACCACAAGCTGATTGAGAAATACCACATCGCCACCGGCGTTCCGCATGAGGGCGGCGGCGGGGAGTATCCCCTGCAGGATGGCTTCGGCTGGACCAACGGCGTCGTGCGCCGGCTGATTGGCCTCTACGGCGAGCCAACCTAGTCGGGCTGTTCCCGGCGGCCTTCTCCTGCTATGTTCAGAGGATTCGCCCTGCCCGGAATGACGCTTATGCCTGAACTTCTGACGCCGCGCCTGCGCTGCTCACCGCTGCAGCTGGACGACTGGTCGTTTTTTCTTTCCCTGCAGCAGGATCCGCAGGTCATGCTTTACGTGGCCGACCCCAGGCCGCAGGCGGCCATCCGCGAGGCGTTCGATTCGCGGCTGCCGCCGTGGACGCCCGGGGATGAACACTGGCTGTGCCTGGTGGTGCGCGACAGGCTGACCCATACCCCGCTCGGCCTCACCGGTTACCAACATCATCAGCGCGACATTGCCGAGGTCGGCTTTCTCTTCGCTCCGGCGGCGCAGGGTCGTGGCTACGGCTACGAATCGCTGCGCGCGCTGTGCGACTACGCCTTCACCACCGGCGGCGTCCGCCGCCTGACCGCCAGCGTCACCGCCGGCAACGAGGCGTCCAAGCAGTTACTGCTCAAAGCCGGCTTCCGGCTGGAGGGGGAGCTGCGTGAGAACTACTGGCTCAACGGGCGCTGGCACAACGACTGGCTGTTTGGTCGGCTGCGCGCGGAGGGCGATGCGCCCTAGCGCACCGCCGCTCACGGTCTGACGACAGCGGGGTTCAGAGGAACATCCCTCCCGAGACTTCCACGCGCTGCGCGTTCATCCACGCCAGCTCATCGCTGAGCAGGGCGGCGATGGCGTCGCCGATATCATCCGGTAGCCCGACGCGCCCCAGCGCGGTCTGGGCGGCGATATGCCGATTCACCTCGGCGTTATCGCGCACCACCCCGCCGCCAAAGTCGGTCTCAATGGCCCCCGGCGCGATGATGTTCACCGATATCCCCCGTCCGCCCAGCTCTTTCGCCTGATAGCGGGTCAGAACCTCCATCGCCCCCTTCATCGCGGCGTAGGCCGCATAGCCCGGCAGGGCAAAGCGCGCCAGGCCGCTGGAAACGTTGAGGATGCGCCCCCCGTCCTGCAGGAGGGGCAGCAGCCGCTGGGTCAGGAAAAACGGGCCTTTGAACTGGATGTTCATCAGCTCGTCAAACTGCGCTTCGCTGGTCTCGGCGAAGGGGACGTTGAGGCCGATCCCGGCGTTGTTCAGTAAATAATCAAAGGTGGTGCGTCCCCACTTCTGCGCCAGCACCTGCGCCACCTCGCTGGCGAAAGCGTCGAATGTTGAAGGATCGCCGACGTTCAGCGCCAATGCTGCCGCCTTCACCCCTTTTTGCTCAATCTCCGCCACCACCTCGAGCGCCGCCTGGCGGTTGCTGTGATAGGTCAGAAGAATGTCGGTTCCCTTCGCCGCCAGCTTCAACGCGGCGTTTTTACCCAGACCGCGGCTGCCGCCGGTCACTAAAGCGATACGTTGTGTCATCAGAAGACCCCTTTCAGGTTGCGTTGTGATTGTGTTCCAGCTTATTAACTGCCAGTGAAACAATAAATACGCTACATTACGTTTTACTGTTTCATTCACAACAACAATAGGCCATCGGCATGGATAAAATTCATGCAATGCAGTTATTCATTCGCGTAGCGGATCTGGAGAGTTTCTCCCGCGCCGCCGAGACCCTGGCGCTGCCGAAAGGCAGCGTCTCGCGGCAGATTCAGGCTCTGGAAAGCCATCTTGGCGTGCGGCTCCTGCACCGCACCACCCGCCGGGTTCAGCTCACCCAGGATGGAATGGTCTACTACGAGCGGGCGAAGGATCTGCTGAGCAACCTCGACGAACTGGACGGTATGTTCCAGCACGATCCGGCGAGCATCAGCGGCCGGCTGCGGGTGGATATGCCGGTCGGTTTTGCCAAAAAGCTGGTGATCCCGCACCTGCCGGCTTTTTTGCAGCAGTATCCGGGCATCGAACTGGAGCTGAGCAGCAGCGACCGGCTGGTGGACGTGATCCGCGAGGGGTTTGACTGCGTGGTGCGCGTCGGCGCGCTCAAAGACTCCGGGCTTATCGCCCGCCCGCTGGGCAAGCTGACGCAAATTAACTGCGCCAGCCCGGACTACCTGACCCGTTTTGGCTACCCGCAATCCCTGGAGGATCTGGCGGATCATGCCCTGATCCACTACGCCAGCACCCTCGGGGTCCGTCCTTCCGGCTTCGAGGTGGTGATCGACGGCGCCGTGCGCTGGGTAAAAAGCGGCGGCATATTGACGGTCAACAGCACGGAAACCTATCAGGCGGCCTGTATCGCCGGGCTGGGAATTATTCAGGTGCCACGCACCGGCGTGCGCGAGGCGTTACGCGCCGGCGAACTGATTGAGATCCTGCCCCAGTACCGCGCTGAGCCGCTGCCGGTCTCGCTTATCTACCCGCACCGGCGCAATCTCTCCCGCCGCGTGCATCTGTTTATGGAGTGGCTGGGCGGGCTGATGAAAGATTACGTCGATTGATCCGCGCGGAGGGTGAACGGGGGGCGGGCAGATGCGTTCCTGCAGGATACGGCATTTAAGGTATACTTTTTGCTGAATCTCGCGGTAAAAAAGGAAGAAATCACGTATGACGCCGGAAAACGACGATCGACGCCCCCCACAGGAACCGGACACGCAGCCGGAGAAAAACAAAAGCCCCCTCGACGCTCTCAATGACACGGCCGTCGGGCAAAAAGCCAGCCAGGCGCTGAAGACCGTCACCGGAACGGCGGCCAAAGTGCAGCGCAACCCGGTGATCGCCCACCTGATACGCGCCGCAGAGCGCTTCAACGACCGGCTGGGCAATCAGTTCGGCGCGGCCATCACCTACTTCTCGTTCCTGTCGATGATCCCGATCCTGATGGTCTCGTTTGCCGCCGCCGGCTTCGTGCTGGCCTGGCATCCGACCCTGCTGCAGGACATTTTCGACAAAATTCTGCAAAACGTCAGCGACCCGACGCTGGCGGCGACGCTGAAAAACACCATCAACACCGCGGTGCAGCAGCGCACCGCCGTCGGCCTCGTCGGCCTGCTGGTGGCGCTCTATTCCGGTATTAACTGGATGGGCAACCTGCGCGAAGCGATCCGCGCTCAGTCGCGCGACGTCTGGGAGCGCCGGCCGCAGGACGAGGAGAAAATCTGGATAAAATACTTCCGCGATCTTATCTCGCTGATCGGTCTGCTGGTGGCGCTGATTATTACGCTGTCGATCACCTCTGTCGCCGGTTCCGCCCAGCAGTTGATTATCTCCGCGCTGTATCTGGACAATATTGAATGGCTGAAACCCGCCTGGCGGCTGATCGGTCTCGCCATCTCGATTTTTGCCAACTATCTGCTCTTTTTCTGGATCTTCTGGCGGCTGCCGCGCCACCGTCCGCGGCGCAAAGCCCTGTTTCGCGGCACGCTTATCGCGGCGATTGGCTTTGAAATCATCAAAATCGTCATGACCTGGACGCTGCCGGCGCTGGTGAAATCCCCTTCCGGGGCAGCGTTCGGATCGGTGCTGGGGCTGATGGCCTTTTTCTATTTCTTTGCCCGCCTGACGCTGTTCTGCGCCGCGTGGATCGCCACCGCGGAGTATAAAGACGACCGGCGGATGCCGGGCAAAACCCACCGCTGAGGTATTGCGAGGATGAATAAAAGAGGCAAAATTCATCCTCGCGCTTGATTTCAGCAGATAAATCCAGGACGTAACTTTTATTTAACGAAAAACTGGTTTTATTCTCTATCTTTTTAATTGTGTGAAGCATTTCATAGAACTATTTTTTCTGGCGTAAAAATTATCCGCTTTTTGCCTCTTTTTTGCTCATTTTCCGCGTTTGTTACAGATTGAAATGTCCCGGTGGCTGTGGCTATATGGCTTTTCGTTCGCGCAAAAATAAGAAAGATCTATGCAAGCCACAGCCACCACACTCGAAAACACGCAGGAAACCGCCCCGGTCAACTCACGCAATAAAGTCGTTGTCGCCTCGCTCATTGGCACCGCCATTGAGTTTTTCGACTTCTACATCTATGCCACTGCCGCGGTCATCGTCTTCCCGCATATCTTCTTCCCGCAGGGCGATGCCGCCGCGGCCACCCTGCAGTCGCTGGCCACCTTCGCCATCGCCTTCGTCGCCCGGCCAATCGGCTCCGCGCTGTTTGGCCACTTCGGCGATCGCGTCGGCCGGAAGGTCACCCTGGTGGCCTCGCTGTTAACCATGGGGATCTCCACTGTGGTGATCGGCCTGCTGCCCGGCTATGAAAGCATTGGCATTGTCGCGCCGATGCTGCTGGCGCTGGCGCGCTTCGGTCAGGGACTTGGCCTCGGAGGGGAGTGGGGCGGCGCAGCGCTGCTGGCAACGGAAAACGCCCCGGCGCGCAAGCGCGCCCTGTATGGCTCCTTCCCGCAGCTGGGCGCGCCGATCGGCTTCTTCTTCGCCAACGGCACCTTCCTGCTGCTCTCCTGGCTGTTAACCGATCAGCAGTTTATGGAGTGGGGCTGGCGCGTGCCGTTTATCTTCTCCGCGGTGCTGGTGATCATCGGTCTGTATGTTCGCGTTTCGCTGCATGAGACCCCGGTCTTCGCCAAAGTGGCGGCGGCGAAAAAACAGGTCAAAATCCCGCTGGGTACCCTGTTGACCAAACACGTCCGCGTGACGGTGCTGGGCACCTTCATCATGCTGGCAACCTATACCCTGTTCTACATCATGACCGTCTACTCGATGACCTTCAGCACCGGCGCGGCGCCGAATGGCCTGGGCCTGCCGCGTAACGAAGTACTGTGGATGCTGATGATGGCGGTGATTGGCTTTGGCGTGATGGTGCCGATCGCCGGCCTGCTGGCGGACGCCTTTGGTCGTCGTAAGAGCATGATTATCATCACCACGATGATTATTTTGTTCGCCCTGTTCGCCTTTAAACCGCTGCTGGGTTCCGGTAACCCGCTGCTGGTCTTTGCCTTCCTGCTGTTGGGCTTAAGCCTGATGGGACTGACCTTTGGCCCGATGGGCGCGCTGCTGCCGGAGCTGTTCCCGACGGAAGTGCGCTACACCGGGGCGTCGTTCTCCTATAACGTGTCGTCGATCCTCGGCGCCTCGGTCGCGCCGTACATTGCCGCCTGGCTGCAGGGCAACTATGGCCTCGCGGCGGTCGGCACCTATCTGGCGGCGATGGCGGCGCTGACGCTGATCGCCCTGCTGCTGACCCACGAGACCCGCCACCAGTCGTTGTGATCCTTCGCCCTGACGCCGCTGGCGTCAGGGCTCTCCCCTACTTTTTCATCTGCGACAATATGGTCCGGCACTGGTTGCTATCGCCCTCCGCCGGGGATATCAGCGCCAGCAGCGCGGCAGCCGGCGTCACCAGGGTTGCCAGGGCCGCCGCTACCGCGCCGCGGACAATCAGCGGCCCGGCCTTCACCCCCGCCTGCGGCGATTTAAAGGTGCCGCGAACATACAGCGGGGAACGCAGAGTGATCACCCGAAAGCCTTTGCTTTCCGGATCGATGGTCAGGTCCAGCTGCTCGGAGGCGAAGCTGGCGGTCCCGGTCACATTGATCAGCGCGTTTTCCGTATCGAAGGCAAAAATCTGCGGCCGGGCGACGCCGTTGGTCACGTCGATATTGGCCGCCGCGCAGTTCACCCGAACCTCCTCATCGCCAAAAATCTGGCCGATCAGGTAGTTGCCGACGTTAAGGCCGAGAATTTCCATCAGGTTGCGACTGATCAGGCCGTCATTCATCAGCAGCTTCAGGTTGCCGTTGCTGTTGCCGAGCAGGGCCGCCACCGAGTTGCCGCTGCCGCGCAGCTGAACGTCGCCATTCATCTCGCCGAGGGTTTTCTGCATCATCTCGACGTTCGGCATCAGCGCCTTCAGCTTCAGGCGCCGCGCCTGCAGATTGGCCTCACCCTGCAGCGGCTTTTTATCGCCCTGCAGGTGCACGCTGCCGGCAATCGACCCGTTGGCCAGGCCAAAGCGCACCGGCTGCAGGCGCAGGTCGCCATCCTCCAGGATCACGTGGGTCGCCAGATCGCTGATCGGCAGCGTACCGCCGTGCTCAATTCTCCGGCCCTTAAAGCGTACATCGGCATCCATCACCTGCCATTTATCGGTTTCAAAGCGGTCCGCCGGCAGCACTTTACCCGCCGGCTGCGGCCGATCGCCCGCCTGGCGCGCAGCGCTTTTCTTCGTCCCTTTGCCGGAGTCGACGCCGATTAACGGCCCGAGATCCGCCAGCCGCAGCTGCTTCGACTCCATGTCGCCGCTGAGCTTCGGCCGCGGTTTGCCAGTGGTATAGGTCAGGGAACCATGAATGTCGCTATCGCCGATCCGGCCGTTAAAATTCTGATAGTCAAAGCGCATGCTGTTTTTCTGCTTAAAGTCGGCGCGCAGACGGCCGTCGGTGGAGAACGACGGCGTCTCCGGCAGCAGCACGCCGGTCAGGTCGTAGAGATCGCGCAGCGAATCGCCGGCGAATTTCAGCCGCAGGTCAATGCCGCCGACGTTGAGCGGATCGCTGACCGTGCCGCTGAACGCCACCCGCGTATTGCCGGAGCGGAAGTCGCCCTGCAGCGGGAAAGGCGTGCTTGCGCTGCGCAGAGCCAGCATGCCGCCGATTTTACCGTTGCCGGTGACCGGCTGGTCCTTATAGCGGCCCTTCAGCGACAGGCCAAAGACGTAGTCGCCTGGTTTCGCCGCGCTATGCCGATCCTTCGTGCCAGTGACTTCGCTGAACGGCAGCGGTTTGCCGAGGGGATCGACGAGGATGGTGATATCGCTGCGGGTGATCTTGTCATCAATGGCGATAGTCCCGCGATCGAAGAGAATGTTATCGAGGCGGAAAGACCAGCTGGAGGGGGCGCTGTCCCCCGCGGCACGCTGATCGCCAGCCAGCTGAAAGGTCCAGTTATTGTTGTCTTCCGCCAGGCGGATCAGCCGCACGTCGGGCTGTTCCAGCTTGATCCACGGCAGATACACCGTTTTGCTCAGCAGCGCCAGCGGGGCGAGGGTCGCCTCCACCCGCGGCAGGTGGATCATGGTCACCTGGGGAATGGCCGGCGGGTTGCCCAGCACGATATTTTCCGCGTGCACATGGGGCCACGGGATCCAGCTGCGCCAGCCGCGCTCCTCCGGCTGCCGCTCCCAGACCACGCCGAGATCGCCGCGGATGGCGAACGGGCGGTTCAGCTCGGCAGACACTTTCTGATTAATCGTCGGCTTCAGCCGGTTCCAGTCGAAGGTGGCCAACACGATAAAAAAGAGAACGATCAGCAACAGTATCGTTCCTGTGATGATAACCAACGTTTTACGGGTTCTGCTCATCCCTACTCCGCTCCTTTTGCATCACGTCAGTCCTGAATATAGTCAAAAAGCGGCGTTTCTCCTGGAAATGCGCTTTTCGTCACATTACGCGCGTCAGGTCAAAAAAATAATGGAACGATGTTTTAATATGATTGACCAGCAAAACAGCGCAGCGCACACTAGCGCTTATATCGATTCCATTGCAGGTTCTGGCTATGTCTAAAAAAATTGCCGTCATTGGCGAATGCATGATTGAGCTGTCAGAGAAGAACGGGGCCGTTAACCGCGGCTTTGGCGGCGATACCTTAAACACCTCGGTCTATATCGCGCGGCAGACGGATGCCAGCGCGCTGAGCGTCCACTACGTCACCGCGCTGGGAACCGATGCGTTCAGCCAGCAGATGCTCGACAGTTGGCAGCAGGAAAACGTCAACACCAGCCTGATCCAGCGGATGGCCGACCGCCTGCCGGGGCTGTATTACATTGAAACCGATGACGCCGGCGAGCGCACCTTCTACTACTGGCGCAACGAGGCGGCGGCAAAATTCTGGCTGGAGAGCGATCGCGCGGCGGCGATTTGCGAAGAGCTGGCCACGTTCGACTATCTCTACCTGAGCGGCATCAGCCTCGCCATTCTCAGCCCGGCCAGTCGTGCCAGGCTGTTCACGCTGCTGCGTGAGTGCCGCGGCAACGGCGGCAAGGTGATCTTCGACAACAACTATCGCCCGCGCCTGTGGGCCAGCCAGGCGGAGACGCAGCAGGTCTATCAGGAGATGCTCGCCTGCACCGATATCGCGTTTCTGACCCTCGATGATGAAGACGCGCTGTGGGGGGAAAAACCGGTCGCCGAGGTGATCGCCCGCACCCACGCCGCCGGCGTGGAAGAGGTGGTGGTGAAGCGCGGAGCGGATGCCTGCCTGGTCTCGGTGAGCGGGCAACCGCTGCGAGAAGTGCCGGCCGTCAAGCTGGCCAAAGAGAAAGTGGTGGATACCACTGCCGCCGGCGACTCCTTCAGCGCCGGCTATCTGGCCGTGCGCCTGACCGGCGGCGATGCTGAATCCGCCGCCAGACGCGGACATCTGACCGCCAGCACGGTGATCCAGTATCGCGGGGCGATCATCCCCCGGGAAGCAATGCCGCAATAATCCTCACCTGTAAGCGCTCTCCGGCCGCCGCTGGCGCGCCGGAGAGGCGTCAGGTTACTGCCCCGACGGGATGTCGCTGGCCTCGCTGTGGGCGTCAACCGTATCGGCGCTGCCGCTGGTCGCTGCGGTCGCCGGACTCGGCGCCATCAGTTTTTCCCACGTGGCCTGCAGCTCCTTCATGTTGTATTCCGGTTCGCCTTTCGGCTGCTGCAACACCAGCGCCATATCCTGAGACAGTTGCTGACGCAGGTACTGGTTCAGCATGTCCACCGTCAGGGAGTTGAGGAACTCCTGACGCAGCTTCTGGTACTGCTCCGGCGCGATATCCACCACCTGATTTTGCAGGGAGCGCATGCGCTGGCTCATCAGAATGTCGGTATCGGTGCGCGCATAGGTGGCAAACAGCTTCTGCAGCTCGAGGCTTTTCTGAGCGATAAGCGCGTCAAACTCCTCCTGCGGCAGGCCGTTGTCGCGCACTTTCGCCAGCTCGCGCGAGACCACGCTCAGGTTGTTATTCAGGCGCTCGCCCGGCGATTCGATGTTGATGGCGCATTGCGCGCGCTGATAGAGCACCCGGCAGTCAAAACCAAGACCAATATCCTTGACGTTATTTTTACTCAGGCTCTGCTGCACGTGCCAGAACAGCGCTTCGCGGGCGAGGTCGTCGCGCCAGTAGCGCTGCAGCGCCGCGGAGTCGCGGATCGGCTGCCAGGGGGCGTCCCACATGATGGACAGTTTGTCCTGGCGCACGGCGCTGGTCATGATGCTGACCGGCACGGTGGGCAGCGGCGATAAGGTCGGCACCGCCGCGGGCGTTTCCCGCTTGCCCTTCAGATCGCCAAAGGTTTTGCTGATTTGCTCAGCGACGCTGCGGCTGTCGACGTTACCCACCACGATCAGCGTCATGGCGTCGGGGGTGTACCATTTTTGATAAAAGTCTTTCAGATGCGCCACGTCGATCGGCTGCTTCAGCGGCGCGGCGGGATCGTGGCCCAGCATGGTGGAGCCCTTGAGGCGATAGCGCCACCAGCCCTCTTTGGTATCCAGCGGCCAGGTCGCCACCATGTCGTTGCCCTGCAGCGCGTGATTGATCGATTCAGGCGTAATGGTCAGTTTACCGCTGGCGTCCGCCAGCCAGCTCAGCGCCTCTTTCAGCAGATCGTTGCGGTTATTCGGCAGGCTGAGATTAAACATCGTGTAATCGTAGGAGACGATGGCCGGCGGCAGAGGACGCTTCGGGTCAATACTCTGCTGCCACAGCGAGCGCGCCTGCATCGTCGGCAGGCTGCCGCTTTGCGTCAACGCCAGACGGGGAATAAAACGGCTGAAGCCGCTCTGCTGAGTGCTTTCGCTCAGCGAGCCAATATTCACGGACAGACGGACTTCGATACGGTCGCTGGGACGCTGCGGCGTGGCCAGCACCTGCCACGACAACCCATTCGCTAAGGTCCCTTGTTGCCAGGCCGGATCAGGCTGGAGCGCTTCTGCCTGCACATAACCGGCCGCCGCTACCATCAGCAAACCGCCCGTTAAGAGTTTAATTGTTGTGCCCTGCATGTGAACCCCTGATGAACATTCCTGGTTACAACAGCATCCCACTGACGGGCTGCCGAAAAAAGTGAGAGTGAAATACGTCGGTTAGACCACACGGAGACGAAAATGTCGCATGACAACGTAAAATAATCATTTCGTGTCATTCCCGCCGGGCGGAAATGACCTCTAATTATGCGCAGGAGCCCGTACTCCAGCAAGGGAGTACGGGCCTAAGAGGAGGATTTAAGAGGATAATTCGTGCGTTTTGTTCGCGGGAACACGGTTATTCAGCACATCATCCATCTGTTTGGCATCGAGTTCTTTAACCCATTTCGCGACCACCACCGTAGCGACGCCGTTACCCACCAGGTTAGTCAGCGCACGGGCTTCGGACATAAAGCGGTCAATACCGAGGATCAGCGCCAGGCCAGCCACCGGCAAATGCCCGACGGCCGAGATGGTCGCCGCCAGCACGATGAAGCCGCTGCCGGTCACTCCCGCCGCCCCTTTCGAGGAGAGCAGCAGCACCACCAGCAGGGTGATTTGATGGAAAATATCCATATGGCTGTTGGTCGCCTGGGCGATAAAGACCGCCGCCATCGTCAGATAGATAGAGGTGCCGTCGAGGTTGAACGAATAGCCGGTCGGGATCACCAGGCCCACCACCGATTTACGACAGCCGAGCTTCTCCATCTTGTCGAGCATGCGCGGCAGCGCCGATTCGGATGAAGAGGTCCCCAGCACGATCAGCAGCTCTTCGCGGATATAGCGGATAAATTTAAAGATGCTGAAGCCGGTGGCTTTGGCGATTGACCCCAGCACCACCACCACGAACAGGATACAGGTGATATAGAAGCAGATGATCAGCTGGCCCAGCTGCACCAGGGTGCCGACGCCATATTTACCGATGGTGAAGGCCATGGCCCCGAAGGCGCCGATCGGCGCCAGGCGCATGATCATATTGATGATGCCGAAGATGACCTGCGAGAAACTTTCAATGACGTTGAAAATCAGCTGGCCCTTACTGCCCAGACGATGCAGGGCAAAGCCAAACAGAACGGCGAACAGCAGAACCTGAAGGATGTTGCCGCTGGCGAAGGCGCCAATGACGCTGCCCGGGATCACATCCAGTAAAAAGGCCACCACCCCCTGGTCTTTCGCCTGCTCAGCGTACACCGCCACCGCTTTCGCATCGAGCGTCGACGGGTCGACGTTCATCCCGGCCCCCGGCTGCACCACGTTGACAATAACCAGACCGATAATCAGCGCGATGGTGCTGACCACTTCGAAATAGAGCAACGCCACCGCCCCGGTACGGCCAACGGCTTTCATGCTCTCCATTCCGGCGATCCCCGTCACGACGGTACAGAAGATAACCGGAGCAATCACCATTTTAATCAGCTTAACGAAGGCGTCGCCGAAGGGTTTCATTTGCGCGCCCAGTTCCGGGTAAAAATGGCCCAGCAGAATACCGATCGCTATGGCCGTCAGAACCTGGACATAGAGGCTTTTAAAGATAGAGGTTTTCATAGGGTGTCCTTTGGGAATAACCACAGAGCAAGAAGGGATATTTGGCGTCTGTGGCTTAAAAATAACACCCTGGAAACATTTCAGAAATAACTAACGTCGAAAGTGCAACGCGATTGTTAAAATCTTTGAGCTGACTCGCACAAGTCAACAAAACATTTACAAATTTGCATCTTCGCGGACCGGGGATAAATAGCGGGCGCTGAACGCCTCCTGCGGTAAAGCGCAACCGAACAGGTGGCCCTGGAGCACCTCGACGCCGGCGGCTTGCAACCAGCGATACTGGTCTTCCGTTTCCACCCCTTCCGCCACAATGCGCAGCGACAGGCCGCGCGCGAGCTGGATGATCGCCGGCACCATGCTGACATCCTCCGGCAGCATATCGATGAATACCTTATCAATTTTCAGAATATCCACCGGCAGAGCCTTCATCTGCTGCAGCTGGTGCAACCCGGCATAACCCATGCCAAAATCATCCAGCGCAATCCGCACGCCGGCCTCGCGCAGAGGCCGCAACCGCGCCATCACATCCTGCGGATCGTCCATCCGGCAGCTCTCCGTCACCTCAAGGATGAGGGTGCCCGGCGCAATGCGGTAGCGGGCGATCAGCTTCAGCATCTCCTCGCCACGGTCGTGCTCCAGCAGCTGGAGCAGGGAAACATTGACCGACAGCGGCAGCATAATGCCCTGGCTTTGCCAGGCGGCCAGCTGGCGGCAGGCCTCTTCCATCACCCAGTAGCCGACCGGGATAATCAGCCCGCAGGACTCAATGCGCTCAATCAGCGCCGGCGGTAGCGACCAGCTGCCATCCGCCTGCCGCTGGCGCAGCAGCACCTCGGCGCCGCAGAGCTCGCCGCTGGCGCAGGCCACCTGCGGCTGCAGCCAGATCGCGAACTGCTGGTTGTCGAGGGCGGTCATAATTTCGTGCTCTTCCATCAGGCGGCGCTGAGCCTTTTCCATCTGCTCGGGATCGAAGAACTCAATCTGATTTTTACCTTTGCGTCTTGCGGTGACCGCGGCCGAGACCGCGCGCCGGTAAAACTGTTCGGCGCTGAGACCGGGGTGGAACATGGCGATCCCGACGCTGGCGTAGGGCCGCAGCTGCAGACCATGCAGCGGTAAACGTTCATTAATAATAGTGAGCACTTGCTTACTTATCGTCACCGCCTGCCAGGATTCGGCGAGGCCATCGGCGAGAATGGCGAAGTCATAGCCGCTTACCTGGGCCAGCACCATCTGCGGCGGGATCGCGGCGCGCAGCTTCTCCACCAGCGTCAGGAGCAGCATTTCGCGCTGGCTCTCCTTGAGCACGCCGGCGGCGTCCTGCAGGGTTTCACAGGCGACGACGATCAGCGCGGCGCTCTGCGGGCGGGCCACCGTCTGCTCCAGCATCGCCAGCAAAAAGGCTTTATTCGGCAGCTCGGAGACCGGGAAGCGGGTCGACTGGATGGACAGCTCATCATGCTGGCGCACCAGACTCTGCTGGTTGCGGTTATAGCTGCGCACCAGCATGCCGATCTCGTCGTCATGGTGCAGGCGCGGGAGGGTCAGCTGATGGCCAAGACGCTCCTGCTGGGAGAGATCGTTCAGCTCGCGGGCGATACGCCGCAGGGGGCGAACCATCAGCCGGTTGATGCACCAGGTGAGCGCCACCGTTAGCATCAGCACCAGAAGTAAGTAAGCAGTCACCAACGTAGCAAGGGCGCTCATGACGAATTTATACATGCGATAGGAGTCAGCCTGCAGCACCAGATAGGCCAGCGGCTGCGGGTTGGCCGGCCGCTCCAGCGAATAAATGGGCAGCGAAATCTGCACCGGCAGCTCAAACAGCCGGGTGATGGTCACCGGCACCGACCGCTCAGGGATAAACCGCATCCGCAGCGCCTGGAACTGGTTGGGCAAGACGACATCCGCCCGGCTGACGATGCCAGCAGGCTGGATACGGCTTAAAATGGCTTCCGCTTCCGGAATATCGGCTTTCAGAATAGCCGCAGACAGCGGTTCGCGAACGGATCGCGCGATACTTTCTAACTGCGTGGCCGTGGTAAAGCGACTCTGTTGCACAAAGTGAAACAGCAAAATAGTGCAAAAAACCAATACAAAGGCCATGGACACGCTCGCGACCATCGCCATCTGTTTGATTGTAAGTGAACGGCTGACGCGCAACGGTGTTCTCCACTGATACTGAATGCATACCCGGCATTAATCCTTCAATCCCGGTCGTTTCAGGCTGATTATATACTTAAATCCTTCGCCCACGCCCGCGAGGGATGAAGTGACGGGATAGCTCCGCGCGGTGGCGCAGACGCCGGAGAGACCTCCCCGGCGGCCGACGGTGGGCAACGCCTCACGAGTATACGCGAAGCGCGCCGTGGAGTGGTGCTCTGTGACGTAATTCAGCCTATTCTGCTACCAGTCGGCGTAAGGCACCAGCGGCTGGGGCGGCATATCCAGATCCCCCTGCCAGCCGGCCGCCGAATAGCGCACGTAAAGCAGCGCATGGCTCGGGGTGTAGTCCTTCGCCTGCTGAATATCGACCGCGGCGCCAACGAACCAGTTGCTGGTCACCCGCCGCTCCACCAGCGCTCTGGCGGTGTAACCGAATCCCTGGCTGCTGCCGCCCTCCTCCGTCAGTTCGCTGGCGCGCTGCCGGTAGTCGGACGGGATCAGGTTCAGCAGCGGATAGCGGGCTTGCGTCTGGGTACGCGAATGGGACCATGAGACCGATCCGCCGAGTTCCCAGGACCAGTTCTCCGTGCGCTGACGCCAGGTCACCGGCACAGCGAACGAGAGATACTCCTGCGGGCTGTAATAGCCGCCCTGGCCGAGGGTGTAGCCGCTGAGATCTTTGTCGTAGTGCCAGATCATATTGTTGAGGCCGACGGTGACGCGACGATTATTCTCGTTAATCACCTTATAGTAGTAGCCGGTCATCCAGCGCACGCGCCAGTTATCCGCCACGTTTTTACCGGTCAGCGAGTCGGCCCCCAGCGAGGACCAGATACCGTGCGCTTCGCCCCGGTCATAGCTGAGGCTCACACCGCCGCCGTCGGCGCGAACGCCGCCCCAGGTGGTGCCAGTGTGGCTGTTGCTGTCTTTCTGCCCGCCAAAGGAGAGCAGCGAGCTGGAGATGGGCCGCCGGTGCACGTTGACCGTGTACCCCCCCGGCCCGACGTCGCTGCTGTAGCTCAGGCCGCCGACCACATCGACGACATTGAAGCCCATCGGCGTGGTGCCGATATCGCCGCTCCAGGTGTCATTCTTCCAGCCGACCGCTACGCTGGCCCCGCTGTCGGTCTGATTTTTACTGCCGCTGGTACAGGCGATCTCCCCGCAGGTGCCCCAGCTGGGCGAGTAGCTCCCGTCGCTGTGGGTGGAAAAGCTGCCGGCATCCATATTGACCAGGTCGGTGCGGAAGAACATCCGGCCATCCGCCAGCGGGGCATCCACCTGCAGCATGGTGGTATGCGCCTTGAGGTCGGAATAGCCGCCGGTGCCGCTGGATCCCCAAAAGTCGTGTTCCAGGGTGACGTTCAGATCCTGCTGGCGATAAAGGTCGGCGGCATCGCTGCGGATCCCGCGCTTCAGCCAGTCATCCCGGCTGTCGTTGCGCGTCAGCCGGGTAAAGGTATCGTTATCCTGCGGCTGCGCGGGGGTGATGCCGGAGGCCACCATCGCCTCCCGGTAGTGGGTCAGCGCCTGCTGCGGCTCCCCGTTCCGGGTGGCAAAGCGCGCGGCATCGCGCAGCACCAGCGCGCTCTCCATCGAGGGCGGCTGCGCCTTCGCCTGCGGCACAATCTGGTTAAAAATCTGTTGGGCGTCCGCGGTATCGCCAAGGCCAGCTCGCGCCAGGGCGACCCGCCGCTGCATATTCATGGATTCGGCCTCTGCGCCTTTCAGCTGCATGACCTGCGCCCGGGCGGCCTGTTTATCGCCCTCGGCCAGATAGACTTCCGCAAGGCCGAGGCGCGCATCGCCGTTGTCGGCTTCCTGACGCAGCACCCGCTGATAGTCGGCAATCGCCGTCTGGTTGTCCCCGCGCTGCTGGGCCCAGTCGGCCAGCGTCAGGTCATAGCGCACCGAGGCCGGCTGCTGTTTGATGAGGGCGATCGCCTGCGCTTCCTCGCCGCTGTCGCGCAGCTGGTTCGCCTGGCGCAGCACCCGGTCGCTTTGCAAACGCGCCTCAAGTTCACGAATGTTATCCGTCCACGCGCTGCGCGGCAGAGCGGCGATTTGCGCCAGCGCCAGATCGTCCTGGTCGTTCCCCGACAGATAGAGCCCCGAGGCGTAGACCCGTTCGGCATCCTGCGGCTGGCGGTTGACCATCGTCCGCATCAGCGCATCGGCTTCCTGGCGCTCACCGGCGCTGACCAGATCCCGCGCCAGACGGTAGGTTATCCACACGCTGTCCGGCTCGAGCGCCAGGCGCCGACGCTGAACTTCCGCCGCCTGCGCCCAGTTGCCCTGGCTCTCCAGGGCCTGCGCCTGTTTCTCCAGCCGGTCGTTGGTCAGGCTGCGCTCGATATCATCGATGCTGCGCCGCTGGGCGGCAGGAAGACCAGCGATCCAGGCGCTGGCTTTCTCCGGCGATTCGGCGCGATAGAGGTTGGCCAGGCCGCGCACCGCCAGGTTATTGCCGCGATCCAGGCGCAACGCCTGCTGGTAATAGCGCTCCGCCGCCGCCGCCTCTTTGCGCGCCGCCGCGACGTCGCCCAGCCCCAGCACGGCATAGCTGTCGGTCCGATCGACCCGCTGCGCCTGGGCATAATAATTCTGCGCCTGTGAAAGCTGACCGGCCTTCAGGGCGTTATCCCCCTGCTTGATCAGCAGCCAGTAGCGGTTGGTTTGCAGCAGGCTGTCCCATTTGCCGCGATTCGGGCTGTCGGGATCCATGGCAATCGCTTTATTGAGCTGGGCCACCGCGCGCGCGCGGTCGCCGCGCTGGGAATAGGCCTGGCCGAGGGCGCCCACCGCATCGCTGTCGCGGCTGTCGGCCTGAACGGCTTTCTGCAGATCCGCCACCGCCTGCGAGGTATTTCCGGATTTGACCGCCGCCAGCCCTTCCGAGCGGGCGCGGAACGTCGGATCCTGCAGCTGCGCCTGCTGCTGGTCAAGCAGGACGCGGGCGTTCGCCGCCACCGAGCCGGTAGGAAACTGCAGCAGGAATTGCTGCAACGCCTGCACGCTGGCCTTGCTCACCGGCATGCTTTTCACTTCGCTGAACCACATATCGGCGGCGATACCGCGTCCTGAGGCTGAGCGGGCCATTTCCGCCAGATAGGCGAACCCTTCCTGCGGTTTGTTATCGGCAAACATCTGCTTCGCCAGCGCCGTCAGCAGGCTGACGTTGCCCGGCGCGCTGGCGTTCAGTTTTTTCAGCTGGCTGACGCCTTCGCTATGACGGGCCGGCAGGCGCGCCACCAGCGTCCAGTATTCAATAGCGGCATCAACATCATCCGGCACGCCGCCGAACAGTTTTTCATAGGCGGCGATGGCTTCATCGACCTTCCCGGCCACGCCCAGCAGGCGCGCCTGCTGCAGCGCCTGACGGCCCTCGCCGGTGTTGCTTTTCATCTCATTGCGCGACGCCTTCAGCTCAGGGGAATCCGGCGCCAGCTTCGTCAGTCGCTCCAGCTCTTTTTGCGCCCCGGCGGTATCCCCCTGGCGCAGCAGATAGCGCATCCGCGCGGCAATCAGGTCCGGGTTGTTGGGGTCGATCAGCTCCAGACGGTATAGCGACTGACGCACCAGGTCTTCACGATTGCTGGCCTCGCCGAGGCGCACCTGCTCCAGCAGATGTTCCTGGGCGGGCGTCGTCGCCGCCTGCGCTAACGGCAGCAGCGCAACGCCGAGGGACAGCGTGAGTAAACTTAGTGAGAGCTTGCGCATTCCTGGTTCCAGTCAGGTTGTAATTCGCCACCCGCAGTGAAACGAAAACGGTGTTGATCCCAACCCTGACCGAACAGCGTCAGGACCGCGCTGTAGTAGGCATCCGCGCCGGGATAGTTATCGGCGACGCGCTGTCGTTGCACCGACCGGGCCTCGTCGTTCTGTAAAAACGGCAGCATCACCGCGGAGAAGCCCACCGGCCCCTGGCCGCTGGTTTTACCGGTGGCGATATTCACTTTCTCCGGCGGTACCCCCTGCTCCGTGGTCTGCGCCGCCATCGGCGCAAAGCGGGCCAGCAGACGCGCTTTTTGCTTATCGCCATCATGAAGCATGCCCACCCACAGGTAGACCCGAATCGCGTCATAGCTGCCGATCAGCGGCTTCTCCGTTTTCAGCTGCCAGCCTTTCCCTTTCTCATAGCGCACCCAGTCCGGGGTAAAGCCTTTCGGCGCGGTCTCCAGCAGCAGACGCAGGTTCGTGTCGCGCAGGGTGGGCCACGGCGCGCCAAAACGCACAAAATAGGTGGCCAGCTGCGGCGGAAGATAGCTGGGATTAAACCGCCAGCCGCTGTCGTCGGCAAAACCGACTTTTCCCGGCAGCAGCATCGTGCCAAGGCCCGGCACCGCCACCGTCTCTTCGTCAACAATCCGCGCCAGCAGCGCTTTCCCGGTCTCGGTGTACTGCGGCTGCTGCCACAGGCGCCCCGCCTCCAGAAGCGCCCAGGCTATCCACAGATCCGAGTCGGATGCCGAATTGCTGTCCAGCAGCGTCCACTGTTCGTCGTCCTTTTTCCCCCACAGCCAGCCCGGCAGATGCTGCCGCAGGTCGCCCTCCGCCAGGTTGTTCTGCGTCCAGGTCAGCAGCTTGTCGAACCCCGCGCGATCGTTGGCCGCCAGGGCAAAGAACAGGCCATAGCTCTGTCCTTCGGAAGTGGAAATTTTGCGCGCATCGCTGGGGTCGATCACCCGCCCCTCGGGGCTGACGTACGCTTTCTTAAACTGCTCCCAGGCGGGCCACTGGCAAGCGGCGCTCGCCTGGCCCGCCGCCAGTACCAGCGCGGAGAGCACCGCGCCGCAAAGTACTTTCATCATCGTTTATTCATCATCCAGGCTAAGGCGGCGGCGGCTGATAATGCGCAGCATGCGCCACAGCACCCACGCCAGCAGCACGATACTGACCGCGGCGAAGATCGCCAGCAGTATCGGGTGGTTAGAGAGCGCGAACCAGATGCGCTCGAACCAGGGCAGATGGCCGACATAGTAAACATCGCCCACCCGCAGGCTGTTGACGCCGGATTCGCGGATCACCGCCACCGAGCCAAACATCGCCGCCCGCTTACCGCTGTCGTTGAGGGCGTTGGTCAGCAATTCATTACCGCGCGGGCTGTCGGCCAGCAGGGCCACCACGCTACGCTGATCGTTGTAGGGCGACTGGAAGCCAATCACCGCCGCCATCGGTCCGGAAGAGGTGATGTCGGTGCGGGTGTTGGGCGTGCGGGCCTCGTCATCGGGATAAATGCTCGCCAGGTCATAGTGGCGCATCGGCATTTTCACCCAGCTTTTGGTCGCCTCGACCAGCAGGTTGATTTTGGTATCGTCCTTGAGAGACGAAGGGATCGCGCCGATCAGCAGCAGATCCGCGTCTTTATTCTTGATCTGGTTGCCATCGTCGGTCATTTGCAGATTAATCGCCGCCAGGCCGGTCTGCGAACCGATGCCGCCCAGCGCCTGCAGCAGCGTCGCCACCTGGCCCTGGGTCGGCGCCTTCGGCACCACCACCAGGGTGTCAGCGAGGTCAGCCATTCGGCTGTAAGGGAAGCCCGCATTGGCGAAGACGCGCAGGTCCGGCAGCGCAATAAAGTGATAATACTTCGAGAAGTCGATGGTCGAATCGTCGCCGATCACCACATGGTTCTGCACCGGCTGGAAGGTAATACAGTTGTCGATGGAGCCGCCGGGCATCGGGTTCATGTACTGGAAGTCAAAGCGCAGCTGGTTCACCGCCCCAAGACGCAGCGCGGGGATGGTGACCTCCGATTTGCCGTCCAGCAGCCCCTGCAGCACCGGCAGGCGCAGGATCAGTTTGTTCACGTCCTGGGAGCTGTTAAGGCTGAACGACTGCAGGAACTGGTCGTTGAGGCTGATATCCATCCGCGAACTGTCCTTCACCGGCGGCATGGTGTAGCGATATTTCAGATCCATATCGATGCCGTTGGCCCGCAGCAGATAGAGATCCGGCGGCAGGTTAAGCGCCACGGTGATGGCATCCGGCACCAGCCCGCTGGACTGCAGCTGTTGCTCATAGGTTTTCAGCTCAGCAAAGGTGACCGAGCGGTCGGTGCGCACCCAGTTTGGCGCATCGTATGGCTGCCGCGGCTGCAGGGTTTTGATGCCGTCCACGGTGACGCTGCTGCCGCGGAACAGAATATTGCCCTGGGCAATCCCCTTCGCCGCCAGCAGCAGGTCTTTATCATCGCGGCCGAAAATCACCAGCAGCTTGACGTAAGGATCGTTCGGGTTGTCGATCATTTCGATGGTCGGCGCGTTGACCGGCGGATGATCGCGCAGGAAATCCGGACGCTTGTCGTTGGTGGCGAAGACAATGGCGTTACGATCCGGCAGTTCGTTGAAATAGACCGGGAACTGCTGGCCGCGCCAGCCGGCCTTGCTGCCGAACCATGAGGCGATAATCGCCGCCGCCTGCTGCTGGGCCACCGCCGGCGAACCCGGGAAAATCATCGGCAGCGTCAGCGGGCGGTTGTCGCGCGGATCGTAGAACGGTACCGGGAAGTGCGACAGATCGTTATGCACCTTCAGCGACTGGTAGGTGAGATCCAGATAGCTTTCGCGCCCGACGTCCAGCCACAGCGTGCTGCTGGCCGGGTTTTCGCAGACATCGCGATAGTGGCCGACAAACTCCAGCCGTATGCGGTTGAAGTCGGTGATATACAGCGGGTCAATCGGCAGCTGCGCACGGATCTTTTTCCCCAGCTGCTCTTTGGTGACGGGCAGAACGCCCATCAGCTCATCGTTGAGATAGACTTTCAGCTGCGACTGCACGGGCAGCAGTGAGGGCGACGGGGTATATTCCAGATTGAGCAGCGCGTTGGCGACCAGCTCATCGCTGCGCATGCCGAATTCGACCGAGGCGTCAGGCCGTGAGCCGCGCAGCACAATGCAGCCCGGAGGCGGCGCGATGGAGGCAAAGGTCAGCTTCACCTCCCGCTGCGGGATATTCTCGGCGACCACCGCCGGAGCGGTCGGTTCGGCGAGGGTCGCCGTCGGCTCGCCAATCGTCACCGGCGCGGGCGGGGTGGCCGCCTGCGGCTGAACGCCAGGAGCCGGGTTCACCACGGCGGCCGGCGCCGCGTAAGAGGCCAGCGGATACCAGCTGCACATGCCCACCGCTACTGCACACATCCAGGAAAGTTTTCTTTTCATCGCATTATCATCATTGTTGAGCCATTGCCGGGTCTGCGGAGAGCGTCGGCGCGGCGCGTTCAGGGCGTCGGGGTACAAACGACACTATCCATGCCACCAGCGAGGTGAGCGCGCGGAAAATGACCTTCACCGACGGCGGCGAAAACTCCGCCAGGTGACGGTAACCACGGAATCCCAGCTTGAGGATATCCAGCAGGCTTTCCATCGGCTTATCTTCCGGGAAGCTATCCTGCCAAAGCGCCCACGTATCGGCGCGGGCAAACGTACACTGCACAAAATCGATATGCTGCTGGTTGGTCAACGGCAGCAGCTGCAATCCCACTTCGTTGCCGTTTACCCGCGCGACCCGCACCGGGAAGACATACTCCTGCTGTCCCCGTTTGAGCAGCAGCCTGGCGTTCTGCCCCTCCAGCACCTGCGCGTCGCTGTGAATTTTGATCCCCAGCCCGCCGTCGGAATAGTCGTGAACGGTGCAGGAGAACAGATGGCCGTCATCGCGGGCGATGGCCGCCGGCATGCTCATTTCGACACGATGCGACCGGCGGACCTGCTTGCTTTCGACCGAGACCGCCACCGCGCCGCCAAGAATAATCAGGTTGTAGAACACCCAGACAATACTCACCCAGACGGTGAGAATTTCGTTTTCCGGGCCGTACATAAAGCGCCAGATCCCCACCGCGACGCCGACCAGGTTGAGCAGCACGAGGTAGATATAGGGCCGGGAGATCACCCAGTCGACATACTCCTCTTCCACCAGCCCACCCTTCGCGGTGACGTTGAATTTGCCTTTATGCGGGTTAATCAACGCCACAAAGGTGGGCGGCGCGATATACCAGGCGAGCACCGTCTCGTAGATTTCACTCCAGAACGAATGGCGGTATTTGCCCTGAATCTTCGAGTTGGTCAGGCTGGCGTGGATCATATGCGGCAGCACGAACAGCGCGATCATCAGCGCCGGCGCATAAATGATATAGGCATGGAGCAGCAAAAAGGCCAGCGGCGCCGTGAGGAAGATGAGGCGCGGAATACCGGAGAGGAAGTGGAGCATGGCGTTGGCGTAGCAGACGCGCTGCGCCAGCTTCAGCCCCTTGCCAAACAGCGGGTTATCGAGACGGAAAATCTGCACCATGCCGCGCGCCCAGCGGATGCGCTGGCCAATGTGCGCCGACAAACTCTCCGTCGCCAGCCCCGCCGCCTGCGGAATACGCATATAGGCGGAGGTGTAGCCGCGTCGGTGCAGGCGCAGCGAGGTGTGGGCATCTTCGGTCACCGTTTCGACGGCAATGCCGCCAATCTCATCCAGCGGGCCGCGGCGGATCACGGCGCAGGAGCCGCAGAAGAAGGTGGCGTCCCACATATCGTTCCCGTCCTGTACCAGGCCGTAGAACAGGGTGCCTTCGTTCGGCGTTTTGCGAAAACGGCCAAGGTTGCGCTCAAAGGGGTCTGGGGAGAAGAAATGGTGCGGGGTCTGCATCATCGCCAGCTCTTTCTCTTTCAGGAACCAGCCCATGGTCATCTGCAGAAACGAGCGCGTCGGCACGTGGTCGCAGTCAAAGATCGAGACAAACTCCCCTTTGGCGTATTTCAGCGCATTGTTGATGTTACCGGCCTTGGCGTGCTCATGGCTGGTACGGGCGATGTAGTGCACCCCGACATCTTTGGCAAACTGGCGAAACGCTTCCCGTCCGCCGTCGTCGAGGATCCAGATGTTGAGCTTGTCCTTCGGCCAGTCGATGCCCTGCGAGGCATAGATGGTGTTTTTCACCACGTTGAGATCTTCGTTGTAGGTGGGGACGAAGATATCCACCGTCGGCCACAGATCCATGTCCTCCGGCAGCGGCACCGGTTGGCGGTTCAACGGCCAGACCACCTGGAAGTAGCCCAGCACCAGCACCACCCAGGCGTAGGTCTCGGCGAACAGCAAAATAATCCCGCACACCAGGCTTACCGGGTCGTTCCAGTTCAGCGTCGAGGTGTAGCGCCACCAGATATAGCGGCACGAGACCGTCAGCGACAGCACGATCAGCATCAGCGCCGAGAAGCGGCCGGGGATGCGCCGCACCAGCAGCGCCACGCCCCACAGTAGCATCAGGAAGATAAATTGCGACAGCGGGTTAAAGGGCTGCGTAATACACATCAGCGCCAGCACCAGCGAGCAGCAAGTCACCACTCCGAGGATTGTCCGGCGCAGTTTAGGATTGAGGTGCGCCAGCTCTTTCTGTTTATCCAGATGGCGGGTGCGGGCGTTAACCTGCTCAGGCAGTTTCTCCATCCATTGCGCGTAGCGACCATGCACCCCTTCCAGCGCCGCCAGCGAACGCCAGTTGACCTTTTTCTCCGGCTCCGGCACGCGGGTCGCCAGCAGCCACAGGGATTGCAACAGATAGCGCAGCGGATCCAGGAGCCGTGGCCGGTGCGGATTAATATGGGGGAAATAGGTGTCATGGTGCGCCAGAATCGCCTGCCAGCGCGGCGTCTCCAGCGGCATGAGCGCCCAGACCAGCGATGCCCACAGGCAGCCAAGCGACGCCGACAGCCAGGAGGCGCCATGCTGCCGGTAATCGTCATAGCGCGCGCAGCCGTTCCCCCACCGGCGGGGCCAACAGCAGCGTGCTGAGGCGGATCATACCGCCCTCCCGCCGGCATAGTGGATCAGGCACCAGTTCGCCAGGGTCAGCACCTCTTCCGCCGCCAGAGAGTCCTGGCGATACTCCCCAAGGGGCTGTTTCGCCGCCAGGCACTCGGCCATCGCCTCGTCGCGGTGAATGGTCACCGGCAGGATCCGCGGCTGGCTCTCGAGCCACAGCTGGTAGAGATCTTCCTGCAGCTGGCTGCCGACCCGCAGATCGTTAATCAGAATATCGCTGTTGGCCGGAAAGGGCTGCTGGTGCAAACGGATATGGCTGTTGGCGTCGGGATGGACCACCACCAGCGAGCGGTCGCAGAGCGTCAGCAGCTCGCGGGTCAACGGCGAATAGCCCGCCGGCAGATCCAGCAGCAGCCAGCGGTACTGGCCCTGCAGCTGCTGTACCGCCTCCGTCATCGCTCCCAGGGTGGGCAGCAGCTGGTCGACGTTTTCTCTTTCGCCCGCGCTGAGCTGGCCAAACGGCAGCAGATCGATATGTTGCGTATAGCGCAGACCCGCGTCGCGCCAGTCACGGCCGTCAAGCAGCGACCGGGCCCAGCCGTCCTGATGATGGATATCGGTGTTGAAAAAAAAGCGCAGCATATTATCCGGGCTGGCGTCGATCGCCAGCACGCTTTCACCGAGCAATTGCAGCGCCCAGGCGAGTGCAGCCGTAATGGACGTAACGCCAGTTCCCCCGCGCACACCCTGTAACCCCAGAATAGCCATCTCCGGCTTCCTTATTTTTTCTCTGCAAACTCTGCCAGCAGCGGCCAGCGCTTCAGCGCTGCGTTCAGCTGTTCACGCCTCGAAATATCATGATAATCAATATCCGGCAGGGAAAATGCCCGGCTTAGCGCCAAAAAATCATTTTGAAAGGTGTACCCCAGCGTGGCGTCCGTGGGTACGACAGGATCTTTTGCTGGCATATCTCTGTCCGTTCGAAATTTATTATTAAACCAGAGGACGTATACAGCGCTTCCTTAAAAAGCAGGTGTACATGCTAAAACTGATGACCTTTAATTTCAATGTTAGGTTTACTCTGTCAGTTTCGCTAGTAAACTTATCCAGTGTGAATCAGGGCGCACGAGGGATGCCGTGGATAGTGTATTTACTTTGGGTATTTCATCATTATGGGATGAAGTGTGCCATATGCCGGTCGGCGGGGTATGGTGGCTCAACGTTGACCGTTATGCCGATGCCGTCAGTCTGGTTAATCAGACGCTGGCCGCGCAGGCGAAAAACAGCAAAGTTGCCGCGCTGGTCATGGGTGATAAACCTGATGATATCATTTCATTAGATAGCATTCATGGCCCGAATAATATCGCGCTGTTTACCCTGCCGAATCGCCCGGAGGCGCTGGAAGAAATACATCGTGATTTAGTCTGCTCCCTCGAGCCTGGCAATTATTTGTTTATTCTGCTATGCGCTGAAAATGCCTGGCAAAATATAAATAATGAAAAGTTATGCGCCTGGGTGGAAAAAACCAGTCGCTGGGCGCAATATCATCGCTGCACGTTCTTAGCGATCAATCCCGCCCAGGATATCGATCGGCAGCTCACCCCGTTATTACGCGCGTACCGATCCCTTTCCGGTCTGGCAAGTATTCGCTACCAGGGCGACCGCCATCTTTTTGATATTGCCTGGTGGGGAAGCGATAAAGGCATCAGCGCCCAGCAGCAGCTGATGGTGCAACACGACGACGCCGGCTGGCGATTAGCGCAGGATGCTGAAACCAGCGTGCAGCCGCGTAGCGACGAAAAAGCGATCCTCAGCCATGTGCGCGTCCTCGAAGGCGCCCCGCCGCTCTCGGAATACTGGACCCTGTTCGATACCAATGACGAGGTCTTCAACGCCGGGCGCACTGCGCAGGCGGCGACGATCCTCTTCTCCATTACCCAGAATACGCAAATTGAACAGCTGGGGCGCTATATTCATACCCTGCGTCGTCAGCGCGGCACCGCGCTGAAAATTATTGTCCGCGAACAAACCCCCAGCCTGCGCGCGACCGATGAGCGGCTGCTGCTCAGCAGCGGCGCCAGCCTGGTGATCCCCAACAGCGCGTCGCTTTCCCGCTGCCTGACGCTGATTGAAAGCGTACAGAACCAAAAGTTCTCCCGGCGTATCCCGGAAGATTTTGCCACCCTGCTCACCTGGAGCCAGCCGTTAAAGCTGCGGGGCTATCAGAAATGGGACGCCTTTTGCGAAGCGGTGCACAACGTGATGACCAATACCCTGCTGCCGGCCGACAGCAAAGGCGTGATGGTGGCCCTGCGCCCGGCGCCGGGGCTGCGCGTCGAGCAGGCGCTGACGTTATGCAAACCCAACCGGATGGGCGACATCATGACCATCGGCAATAACCGGCTGGTGCTGTTCTTGTCATTTTGCCGAATCAATGACCTCGACACCGCGCTAAATCATATTTTCCCGCTGCCGACCGGCGATATTTTTTCTAACCGTATGGTGTGGTTTGAAGACAAACAGATCCTCTCGGAAATCGTGATCATGCGCGGCGTCGAGCCGGCGCGCTGGAACACGCCGCTGCCCCTCTCGGTCGGTAAAAACGAAACCATCAACGCCACCCATGATGGACGCCACTGGCGACGCTATCCCGAACCACACCGGTTAACCACCCGTGAGGAGCAAGCCTGATGATGTCTATCGCCGATATTCTGCAACTGGTGGTGCTCTGCGCCCTGCTGTTTTTTCCGCTGGGCTACCTGACGCGCCACTATCAGCGCCGGATCCGCACGACATTAAGATTGATGTTCTTTAAACCCCGTTACGTGAAACCGGCAGGGGTATTACGCCGGGGAACAACGGTTAAGCAAGGCAAAGCGAATAAATGACAAATAAAAAAACGACCGCGGCACCGCTTCCGCTCTGGCAGTACTGGCGCGGCCTTGGCGGCTGGAACTTATACTTTCTGGTCAAGTTTGCCCTGCTGTGGGCCGGGTATCTCAATTTCCACCCGATGCTGAACCTGGTGTTTCTCGCCTTTCTGCTGGTGCCGATCCCGCGTGAAAAGCTGCACCGCATCCGCCACTGGATCGCCATTCCGCTCGGCTTCGCGCTGTTCTGGCATGATACCTGGCTGCCCGGGCCGGAGACGCTGCTTAGCCAGGGCTCGCAAATCGCCGGCTTCAGCGCCAGCTATATCTGGGATCTGATTGTCCGCTTTATCAACTGGAGCATGGTCGGCGCCTTCTTTGTTTTACTGGTGCTATGGCTGTTTATCAGCCAGTGGCTGCGCGTTACCGTGTTTGTCTCCGCGATGGTCGTCTGGCAGGCGGTCAGCCCGTTGCTGCCGGCCTTTACCATTTGGCCTGCCGGTCAGCCCACCACCGCCGCCGCCACCGCGCCGGCCAACGTCGGGACCAACGCCGCCGCTGGCGCCGCGTCCAGCCCGGCCAGCCCGGCCAGCAGCGATATTCCGCCGCAGACCGAGCCGCCGACCTCGGCCAACCTCACCAACTGGCTGAACGGTTTCTATGCCGCCGAGCAGAAGCGCAAGACGCCGTTCCCGGACCAGCTGCCGGCGGATGCGCAGCCGTTTGACCTGCTGGTGATCAATATCTGCTCGCTCTCCTGGTCGGATATTGAAGCCGCCGGGCTGATGGACCACCCGCTGTGGAAGCATTTCGATATCGTCTTCAAAAACTTTAACTCCGCAACCTCCTACAGCGGACCGGCGGCGGTGCGCCTGCTGCGCGCCAGCTGCGGCCAGCTGTCGCATACCAACCTGTATCAGCCGTCCGGCGCCGATTGCTACCTGTTTGAAAACCTGGCGAAACTCGGCTTCAACCAGCAGCTGATGCTCGGCCACAACGGCCTGTTCGGCGACTTCCTGAAAGAGCTGCGTTCACTGGGCGGCATGCAGAGCCCGCTGATGGACCAGAGCGGTCTGCCGGTCAGCCTGCAGGCGTTTGACGGCTCGCCGGTGTACGAGGATCTGGCGGTCCTCAACCGCTGGCTGAAGACCGAAGAGGCCAGCAGCAATCCGCGGAGCGCCACCTTCTATAACACCCTGCCGCTGCATGACGGCAACCACTTCCCGGGACAAAGCAAAACCGCGGACTACAAAGTGCGCGCGCAAAAGCTGTTTGACGACCTGGATAACTTCTTCACCGAGCTGGAAAAATCGGGGCGGAAGGTGATGGTGGTGGTGGTGCCGGAACACGGCGGCGCGCTGAAGGGCGATAAGATGCAGGTGTCTGGCCTGCGTGATATCCCGAGCCCGTCGATCACTAACGTCCCGACGGCGGTGAAATTCTTCGGCATGAAGGCGCCGCATGAAGGCGCGCCGATTATCATCGATCAGCCCAGCAGCTACCTGGCGGTGTCGGAGCTGGTGGTGCGCGCCCTCGACGGCAAAATGTTCAGCGAAGAGAGCGTCAACTGGCAGCAGTATGTCGCCAACCTGCCGCAGAGCGCGGCGGTGTCCGAAAACGCCAACGCCATCGTTATCCAGTATCAGGGCAAGCCGTATGTCCAGCTGAATGGCGGAAGCTGGGTGCCTTATCCGCAATAAGCGACAAGGCCGCCCATGCTGGCGGCCTGACATCGTGAGACGTTCCTGCTCTTCCCTCTCAGCCCGCAGGCATACGGGCTGAGAGGCCTGCAAAGCCATCACCGCGCTAGCGCTGATCCTGTTTCGCCAGCCAGACCAGCAGCTTGAGGCTGGCGGAGTAATAATCATCCTTGTCGTCAATCTGCGGCGCTTCCTGCGGTTCGCCAAGCGTTAAATCACGCACCGCCAACAGGCCGCCGGCCATATTCCACGGGGCGACCTCGTTAGTGCTAACGTTGATCCACGCCGGGGTTTGCAGACGCGGGTAACTCTGCATCCAGGCTTTCCACGGCGCGAGCAAGGCGCTGTGCGGATCGACCCACGAGATATACAGCGGAATACGGATCGCATCGAAACTCATCCGCGGCGGCCACTCTTTGGCCGGCAGCATCTTGCCATCCGCCCGCAGCGCCACCCAGTCGCTGGGCAGGTGCGATTTCCCCCAGCCCATCTGCCCCAGCAGCGCCTGCCCGTCACTCTGCAATGTCCGCCAGGCGGTCAGGTGCGTCCGCTCCGCAAAGGCGCGCCAGGCCGGAAAGATGAAATAGGAGGGGTTAAGGTTCAGGTGGTCGTTGCGGTTGAACCCCTTCACCCCCGGGAGCATCACCTGGCGACCGGCGAAAGTCACCACCGTATATTTCAGCAGGGAGGCGGTGATGGCATCGGAGGCCGTCGCGTAGCGCTTGTCCTGCCACTGCTTTTGCGCGCGCAGCAGCGCCCAGGCGATCAGGGTATCGCCATCGGTGGCGTTGTTTTTATCGGCGATCGGGTCCGGCGCCACCGGGTTATAGCGCCAGTAAAACAGCCCGTTAGACTTGTCGCGCAGGGTGCTGTCCGTCCACTGCCACAGTTTGTCGAACGCCGGGCGATCGTTATTCGCCACCGCCAGGAGCATGGCGAAGCCCTGGCCTTCCGTATGCGACACATTGCCATTGGCGGTATCAATGATACGACCGTCCGGCATCATAAAACGGGCCTTATAGCGCTCCCATGCCGTATCCGCCCACGCCCGGGGCACCAGCATCACTGCCGTTGTCACTATCACCGCCACTAAAGCACGCAGGGGCATAAATTCACTCTTTATGGATGGTAGTAAAGAAACTGAACGTCAGAGACGGAGAACACCCGCTCACGCTGCAATATCACGTGAGCACTGCCTCCCTGACTCTGCAGCCAGCGAGAATATAACCCCTCGAGTATGGCACAGAACGCGTTGCACCAGCGCACGCGCCCCGCGTCGTCGCGGCTGACCGGCAACGCCTGATGGCGCAGGCGCAGGCCGTCCTCGCCGACGTCGATGGTCACCACTCCCCAGTGGAAATGGGTCAGCAGCCGGTTGATATTCGCCTCCAGCTCCCCGACGGTCTCCGACGCCGGCAGCGGATGGGCCTCCGCCAGCGAAGCGCCCATCTGACGCAGGAACGGCTGGCTCTCCAGCTCGCCGGCATTATTGAGCATACCTTCGACCATAATAATCAACAGATCGAACCATCCGGCAGGCGTCTGCTGCTGCTGAAACCAGGTCATCACCACCGGGTTATTGTTCTCCGTCATCATCAATGATCTCCTAACATATAGCGAATATAGAGCCCGGCGGTGCTTTCGTTATAATCCCCGAAGGTGTCATAGCCAATCTGGCCCCCCAGCGTCATCTGTTTGTTGACCTTGTAATCCGCCCCGGCGCGCAGGGTATAGCCGATGCCGCTCTTCGAGGTCGCGGAATAGTAGGCTTCCTTGGCAAACCCGTTGCTTACCGCCGTCTCCAGGGTTTGCTGCCACTCCGAATTGGTCGGGAAATAGGCGCTCTTATCCTGGCTGTAAGACTGGTAGCCCACCGAGCCGCCGAGCTTCATGGTCCAGTTATCATATTTCTCCGTCAGACTGACCGGCAGCGACACGCTGACGTAGTTCTGCGGACTAAAGTAGCCCCCCTGGCCATAGGTGAAGTAGCTGAGGTTTTTGGAGTAATCCATATAGCTCATGCTCAACCCGGCCTGCAGCTGGCGGTATTCGTCATGATAGGGCCGCAGATAGACCCCGGCATTGGCATTGATGCTGGTGTTGCTGGCGACGTTCTGTCCGAGATAGCTGTATCCGCCGCCGCCAACGTAGAAGCCCGCATCGCCGTCGTCATAGCTCAGCTGCAGGGTGCCGCCGTTTTTCGTCACCTGCCCCCAGTTTTTCCCGGAATAGGCATCCTTCAGACCGACATAAGAAAGCAGGCTATCGGTCAGCGAGCGGCGTTCGCCGGTGAGGATCAGCGACAGATAGTTGGTCAGCTTGGGCGACCATTTCACCCCGCCGACAACGGTATTAAGATCCTGGCCCAGCGGCGTGCTGCCGATATCGACCCGGTAATCGTCGCCGCTTAGCGCCAGCGCCAGTTCGACGCCGTTGGCCTTCTGCGAATCGGTCGAGCCGCTGGTCTGGTCAACGTTCGGCTTGCGGCTGGACGAGGAGAGATAGCTGGCCACCTGCCCCGAATCATAGCTCCCGAGCTTGGCCAGGTTTTCCATCCCGCTGCTGGTGGTCGGATTGAAATCCGCCGCGTTCAGGGTGCCGAGGCCGCTTAACGCCTCAGCGCCCGGATTGCTGGCAAAATAGGCCGTCCGCTCCGCCTCGGTCATCGCGGCGATCGCCGCCTGCTCGCTGGTGGCGGTACTCACCATATTGGAGACCGCATTGGCCAGCGGGTTGGCGCCGTAGCGACGCCAGGCGTCGCCGCTGGCGGTCCCGGCGTTTAACGACACCGGGGTGACGGTAAAGTCAAAGCGCGAGTCGCCAAACGGCGAGGAGGACCAGGTCAGCGGCGTTCTGAGCTCCGTCAGCTTGCTGGTGCCCGATTCGCCGTCGCGTCCGCGCACGTCCATTCCTCCCTGCAGCCAGCTGCCGGTTTTCTCCTGCAGCGACTCCATCATGGTGTCCACCTGGCGCAGCATCCGCGTCTGGGCGGTGTCCACCGGCAAATCGGTGCGCTGGATCCCCGGCAGCGAGGAGCCGGGCGCGGCGGCCGACTGGGCGACCTGCCACGGCATATACTGGCCGTAGGCGGAGGCCGTCCGCGTCGGCGCCGACGTTTGCGACACGCCGATAAAGGGGTTATCCGCCGCCAGCACCCCGCCGACGGTCGGCGTTTCGCTGCTGTTGGTGCTTTGCATGCCCAGCAGTTTGCCGCGGGCGCTGCGCAGGTAGGTCATCGCCTGCTGATGATGACCCTGGGCCTCCGCCACTCTCGCCAGCAGCAGCAGGCGATCCGGGGAGTTATCCTGACGCAAGCCGCCGGCCAGCTGTTCAGCGCGATCGTTGTTCCCCGCCGACAGCGCCACGTCGATGGCCCCGGCGCGCGCATCCTGGTTCGGCGTATCGCGCGTCATCAGGTAGTCATAGACCACCCCGGCCTCTTTGTTCATTTTGCCGCTCTGGTACAGCCGCGCCATGGCGAACATCAGATCGGTGTTTTGCGGATCGCTTTGCATGGCGCGGATCAGCTTGTCATACGCCGCGGCGTAATTGCCCTGCTCGCGCAGGCGATCGGCCTCGTTGATCACATAGCCATTGCGAATGCTCGCCAGCTGCGTCGGCGTACTGCTGGCCTGCAGCTGCGGATTGCTGATCAGGTTCTGCGCCTCGCCGGTCAGCCCGGCCTGGTTCAGGACGGCGATCTGATCGGCGTAATCGCCGGCGTTGCCGGACACCCCGCCGCTGATATTGTTGCGCACCAGCGATACCGCGGTGGTCAGGTCGCCGCTCTCGGCCAGCAGCCGCGCCAGCTTGCCGGCGTCCGCCGGTGCTTTCGGCGGCGTAGAGGCCATCGCCCGCAGGGTATTGCTGGCGGCGATGGTATTGCCCTGCGCCAGGTAGTTTTCGGCCGTCACCAGCTGCAGGTTGTAGTTCACCCGCTGACGTAAATCGCGCATGTCGCTGGTCTGGCTGCCGCCGGGAATGCGCGACAGCAGCGTCTGCGCCTGCTGCCAGGCGCCGTTTTCGCTGGCGAACAGCGCGGCGGCATACAGCGCGCTGTTGCTGGCGCCGGGGCGATAGGCCGCCGACATCAGCGAAGAGGCCTCGCTGGTGTTACCCGATTTTTGCAGCAGTCGGGCCAGATCGAGACGCAGCCAGGGATCGTCCGGATAGCGGGCGACGCCCTGGCGCAGGGTGGCAATGGCGCCGGCTGGGTTACCGCTGCTGACCTGCGCCTGGGCCTGACGGCGCAGGGCGTCGCCCGGGACGCCGGCCACCACTCGCGGCTGCAGTTTTTGCTGCAGACTCTGCGGCAGCGTCTGCAGCATCGCCTGCGCCTCGGCGGATTTATTCTGCTCGCGCAGCACGTAGTATAGGTTTTCCCGCGCCGCCGCATTCTGCGGATCGTCGTTTAACAGTGAGCGCAGCGTTTGCTCGGCCTGGGGTAAATCTTTGTTATGCCGCAGCACATCGGCGCGAAACAGCTTCGCCGAGGCGCCCCGCGCCCCGCTCTGCTGCGCCAGCGGCGCGGAGAGCGCCAGCGCCTGGCTGATATTGCCCTGCTTATAGGCCTGCTGGGCCTGCGCCAGCTGGCCGTAGAACAAGGCATCGGCCGCCTGCTGACGGCGGGTCGCCGAGGCGTCGCCGCCGAGATCCGCCGCCCGGCTCAGATATTGTGACGCGGCCTGGTAGTCGCCGCTGCGCTGGGCGATATAGCCCATGCCCGCCAGCGCATCGGCATCCTGCGGGTTGGTCTGCAATACCTCTTCAAACTGCTGTTTCGCGGCAGCGGTATTGCCGCTGTTGAGATTGGCGTAGCCCTGGCCGCGCGCCTGACCGCTGCGCCGTTCACGAAAGTAATTCTGAACTTCGCTATCCTGCGGATGCCGCTGCATCCAGGTATCGTAATACTGCTCATCCCCGGCCTGCGGGCCCAGCCAGAGCAAGGCCTGACGCAAGCCGCTGTCCGCCTCTTTATTGCCGCTGGCCATCGGTTCGAGCAGGGCGATCCCTTCCCGACGGGTCTCTTCCCGCCAGGTTAACGCTTTGCCCAGCGCCACCCGCGGGGCGTTCTCCTGCGGATGCTGCGCCACGTACTGCCGCAGTTCGCTGATGGCCTGCGGATAAAGCGATTTGTCGCTGGCCATGGTCAGGTAATATTCCGCCGCCAGCCCGGCAGGCGGCGTATTGCCATTGAACATGCTGCGCCAGGTCGCCAGCGCCCCGGGGATATTGCCGCCGCGCGCCTGCTGGCGGGCCAGGCTGAGCTGGCCCTGCGGCACCTGCGACATCTTTTTGGCGTTGTCCAGATCCTGCAGGCCCGGGCTATCCGGCGCCGCTTTCGCCAGCCGCGCGCGCCACTGCGCCGCCGCCTGCATATCGCCGCCCTGCTGCGACCAGAGCGCCATCAGATACAGCGCCTGGGTGTTGTTGGCATCCACCGAGAGCACCTTCTGCAGGGACTCCATCGCCAGCTCGTCATGGGATTTCTCATGCCAGTAGTTGGCCTGGGCGAA
Organism: Klebsiella sp. JB_Kp042; assembly: GCF_040065275.1. Classification (NCBI taxonomy): domain Bacteria; kingdom Pseudomonadati; phylum Pseudomonadota; class Gammaproteobacteria; order Enterobacterales; family Enterobacteriaceae; genus Klebsiella; species Klebsiella sp. JB_Kp042. The sequence continues at coordinate 61,951 of NZ_JBEAJL010000082.1, read as the reverse complement.
CAGCGCCTGCAGCGCCGCGTCGTTACCCGCCGCCAGCGCGCCGCCAGAGGCGCCGAGAGCCAGGGCGCCGGTGAGGCAGAATGTGGTGAGCCGCCGGGAGCTTTTCATCGTTATCGTTATCTTTCTTTTCATTGGTTATCCCCCGAACCCAGACGCTTACGGGCGTGACGTTTAAACATCGCGGTCAGCGCCAGTCCCATTATCGAGGTGGCAATCAGCCCCAGCAGGGCGAGGAAACCGGAGTGCTGGCTGGCATACCAGACCGCCATCATGTACCACGGCATCTGACCGCTGGGGAACGGCGTACTCACCTGGAAACTGCGCACCCCGTTATCGCTGGTGATCACCGCGGTATCGCCACGGATCCCGGCGTTGATGCGCGGCGAGTCCAGATCGTTTTTCAGTCGCGCCAGCTGATCATCATTGCTGGCCATCGCCACCACCACCAGCCGGGCGGGGTTCCACGGCGAACGATAGCTGATAAACCCGCGCCAGGCGCTGCTGGACGAGAAGTAGCGATCGGCGTCGAGGCTGGCGGAGGTCCAGTCGCCGGTGAGCCGGCGCTGCGCTTTTTGCCACAGATCGGGCTCGCGGACGCTCAGCACATTATCCACCGGGCGGTAGGGTGAATCGGCCAGCAGGCTCTGGTTGAAGGCCTGCTGATCGAGAGCGGTGACCGCCAGCACGTCACGTTCGCGCAGCGACTGCAAATCCCCGCCGCCGGTGGGCATCCCGAGAACGACGCGGTTATTCGCCAGCGCGGTGCCGGTCGCGTTCCCGGAGCGCGCGGCCAGATTCAGCAGGGTCGCCACCTGGGTCTCAGACGGTTCCGCCGGCAGCAGGAGCGTCGTTTGCGAATAGTCCGCCAGCCGCGAGAAGGGGAACGAGGCGCCGACGAAATAGGAGAGGTTTGGCAGCAGCGAGAAGTGTCGCGTCTTGCTCAAATCAATCCAGGAGTCGTCAGTGATGCGGCTCTTGATATTGTTATTCAGCAGCACCTGGCACGGAACATCGTCCTTCGGCACCACATTGAAGTACATCGACAGCTGGTTATCGCCGTAGATCAGGTAGGGGGCCAGCGGGATGGTAAAGCGCTCCTGGCGCGCATCGCCGCCGAGGTGGCGCCAGACTTTCTCCAGCGGCCCCTGCTTGTTCATCGGCAGGTTGTTGAGGAAGGTGCCATTGAGCGTGACGCTCAGCAGGGACTTATCCTCATTGATCCAGTTTTCCGACGGGAAGCGGTAGCCAACCTGCAGCGGGATCGTCTCGCCATCCCACAGATAGAGGTCCGGGGCGGCGCGGAAGGCGATACGTAAAGGTTCATGCCAGACGCCGCTGACGGTCGGGCTTTGATCCTTACGCAGCAGTTCGCTGAGCCTGACCGGACGATCGGTGGGGATCCAGCGCGGGGCATCATACGCTTTGCCAACCGGGATGGTCTGCGGCTCGACATCCAGCGTCGCGGTTTGCGGCGCAAAGTTACCGCGGGTTAACCGCCAGGCAGCCATGCGCAGCGCGGTATCGTTTTTGCCGACGATCAACAGCAGCTTATAGGCCGGATTGGCGGGATTGGCGATGATGCGCAGCAGCGGCTTATCGGTTTCCGGCAGCGTCATACCGCCCACCTGCTCGCCCGGATGGCCAATCACGATGCCATGGCGTTCCGGCAGACGGTCGCGCAGCGCGCTGAAGGCGATGCCGCGATAGTCCGCCTGGATACCCAGCCAGGAGGAGACCAGCGCCGCGGCGCTGAAGACGTCGGCCGACGGCTTCGCTCCATAGGAAACGGCGATGTCCGCCGGCGTCATCTGCATGCTGTCGAAGAAGGGACGCGGGAAGTGGCTCAGATCGTCGCTGATGTTCAACTGCTGGCTTTCCCAGCTGAAATGCGACGTGGGCAGCACCGTGACCCGCGACGAATCATGAATGTCACGCTGGCACTGCAGGGTATCGCCATCGTTGATCTTCACGCTCAGGTTATTGCTGGAGACCATCAGCGCGGGCGGGATATCCAGCTGATAATGGGAGACATCCTCGCCATCGGCGCCCAGCGGCAGGGTGCCGAGCGGTTGACCGTTGAGCATCAGCTGTAGGGTGGCGTTGCGGCTCGCCATTTCCGGCGATACGCGAACGGCAAGGCTGAGCTGCGAATGGATCACCACCTGATCGGAAGGCAGGGTAAAGCTGACGCCCCCCTGCCGCTGACCGCCGCTGAGGATAATGCCGTCCGGCATCCCCATCTGCGCCAGATTCAGGTCGCCTCCCCAGACCGGGGCGACAGGAATGACCTCCGGCGCGGCCGTACCGCTCACCGGCGGGGGTAAGTCCGGCATCTCCGGCGCAGGGGCCGTCGCCGCCGCATCGCCGTCGGTGGCGGGGGCTGCCGGAGAGGCGCCCTCCTCCGGCGAGGCAGCCGGGGGTTCGTCGCCTGGCTCGCTGTCCGCCGCGCCGTTGAGCTGCGGGAAGCTCAGCGGGGCGGCAGCGCCCGGTTCTTCACTGTGCAGCGCAGGCGCAGAGAGCATCCCTGCCAGCAGCGCCAGCGTCGTTAATCGCTTCATAACGTGCCATCCTCCTGCGCCGTTTTCGCCACTGTTGCCCGATTGCGCTGGCTGCGACGGGTTTTCCACGTCAGCCAGAACAGTTCGAACACGCAGCGTAAAATGGTGAAGAAGGAGCGGAACGGGTTATCCTGCGGGCGCGGCGGATTAATCCAGGCATCCGCGCGGGCCAGCACCACGCGCACCAGTTCACGGCGGCGCGAAAGCGGAATATCTTCATCAAACTTGAGGCGCAGGAAGCGCTCGTCAGAGGTGACCAGCTGCGCCGGGATCGAAATAGCCCCGGACTGCAGGATCAGCTCAATCTCTTCGATATCATCCTCCAGATGGCGCGTATCCGGCGCCACCACGCGGCAGCCGCCCATCGACAGATCCTCGGTATGGCTGCGGGAAACGATGCCGCTGGCGTAATGGATCACCACCGGAATATCGACATCGATACGAATGGTTTTGCGCACCTGCCGCGTTTCGCGCGCTACGGCAATCGCCGCCAGCAGGAAGATCAGACTGTAGATCCCCCATCCGACGTTGAGGGCGATAACGTTGGGGTCCGAGCCAAAGTAGTCATGGCCAATCGCCCGGACGATGCCGACGATCACCCCCAGCGCCAGCAGGCAGGCCACCACCAGATGCGGGCGCACCACGGTGAAATCGAAGTAGCCGACGTCCAGCAGGCCGCCCTTATCGGTGACGTTGAATTTGCCACGCTTGGGGAAAATCATCGTCACCAGGGTCGGCAGCACCAGGTGGAAAGCCAGCACAATATCGTAGATTTCCCCCCAGAAGCTGTAGCGATAGCGGCCGTTCATTCGCGAACCGACGTAGATGGCGAGAAACAGGTGCGGCAGCGCATAAGAGACGATCAGGCTCGCTGATGAGTAAATAATATTGAGGTTAAACAGCAGGTAAGCCAGCGGGGCGGTGACAAACACCACCCTCGGTAGCGCGAACTGGTAGTAGAGCATGGCGCTGAGATAGCACAAGCGCTGCTGGAAGGTCAGCCCACGGCCAAACAGCGGGTTATCAACGCGAAAAATCTGCGTCATTCCGCGCGCCCAGCGGGTACGCTGGATAACGTGCACCACCAGGCGCTCGGTGGCGAGGCCAGCCGCCAGCGGAATATCGAGAAAGGCCGATTTCCACCCAAGGCGCTGGAACTTGAGCGCCGTATGGGCGTCCTCGGTGACCGTTTCGACGGCGAAACCGCCGATCTGCGCCAGCGCCTCGCGGCGGATCACCGCGCAGGAGCCGCAGAAAAAGGTGGCGTTCCAGTTATCGTTACCCTGCTGAATCGGGCCATAGAACAGCATCCCTTCGTTCGGAATATTGCGCCCGACGGAGAGGTTGCGCTCGAACGGATCCGGGGAATAGAAGTAGTGCGGCGTCTGCACCAGCGCCAGCATCGGATCTTTCAGAAAGCCGCCGACGGTGGCCTGCAGAAACACGCGCGTGGCGACGTGGTCGCAGTCGAAGACGCAGATAAGCTCTCCCTGGGTCAGGGTCAGCGCGTGGTTAAGGTTCCCCGCTTTGGCGTGCTTGTTGTCGTTGCGGGTGATATAGCCCACCCCGACGTCGGCGGCGAACACGGCAAACTCGCTGCGCTTACCGTCATCCAGAAGATAGATTTTCATTTTATCTTTTGGATAATCAATGCATTGTGCCGCGAGGACGGTGTCACGCACCACCTCCAGCGGTTCGTTATAGCTCGGAATATAGATATCGACCGTCGGCCACTTGCTCATATCATCCGGCAGCGGAACAATGCCGCGCTTCAGCGGCCAGACCGTCTGCAGATAGTTAAGCAGCAGCATCACCCAGATATAGACTTCCGCCAGAAAGAGCCCCATGCCGAGAATGGTTTCAATGGCTGAGTTGAAGTGCAGGGTCTGCGTGAGGCGAAAATACATGTAACGGGTGGACATCAGCAGCGAAGTGACGACCATAATCACCGAGATGCTGCGCCGTTTGCTGAAACCAATCAGAAACAGAATACCAATGCTCAGCAGACCAAAGATGTACTGCTTCTGGCTGTCCATCGGCGTGATCACTACCAGCACGGCGACCGGAGAGAGCACCAGCGCCAGCAACCAAAAAAGAGATTTTTTCATTCAGCAGCCCTGCAATAAGTTAAAGCCCTGACATGCGTGGCTGGCTGTGCACCGTGCCATCGCCAATATGGATACCCAACAGCGAAGATATTTTTTTAGCAATAATTTCAATATCGAAGGCCGCTGCCGAGGAGGCGTTAAAGTCCAGAATCGACTTCTGCGACGCATTGGCCTCCACCACGCTTTCATCACGATGGACAATGCCAAGCAGTCGTTCGCCCAGTTTTTCTTCCATCAGGCTGGTGACGTCCCGGCTGACCTGGCGACGGCTATCGCTTTGGTTAATGACGAAATAGTGCCCATGCTTGTGATTCAGCGCCGCGCCGGTCAGGCGCTGTTTTTCCACGTGCGCCAGGGTCGACATCGAGGCGGTATCCGCCAGCAGCGGGATCAGATGCAGGTCCGCCAGACCCGTCAGCGCCTTTAGCGCCGGCGAAGGCCCTGGCGGCATATCGGCGATGGTGATCAGCCCGGGATAATTCAGCAGCGCGGAGAGACCGCGCTGGAGAAAATGGTCGTTGTGAGTCAGTTGCTCATCAAACGCCTGACGCTGCGCTTCGCTCACTTCGCCATACGGCAGGACGAAAATATTGCTGCCGGCGCTCAGCACGCACTGGCTCCAGTCGTGCATTTCCAGCGCCTTCGCCACGTAGCCGCGCTCATCGTTCAGCGGCACGCCAAAATGCAAACGCAGGGCGTTCTGGACGTCAAAATCCAGCGCCAGAACTTTGCTGCCGGTCCGCGCCAGCGCATAGGCTAAATTGGCCGCCAGGGTCGTTTTCCCTACGCCACCTTTCGGTGAACAGACGCAAATCAACGGCATGTTGCGATCCTTTCCAGAAGTGATTTCAAAGGCTGGTCTTTATTTTTCGTCACCGGCTCTGCGCTTTTCGCCGCGAACAGATGGGCATAGTTCTCGGCGGCGGGCGCGGGTCGGGGGGCTATTCTCGGCGGCGGAGCCATTGCCGGTTCAGGCGCCGGGATGGGAGGCGCAGGGGCCACCGCAGGCTCCTGCCTGACCGGCTCCGGCGCGGCTGCGGCGATCTCCACGACCGGCTGCGGGGCCGCTGGCGCGGCAGACGCAACAGGATCAGAGGCTGGCGCCGCTGCTACGGCCGCCTCTACCTGGCGGAACAGATCCGCAGGCACCGACTGCGGCAACGGCGCGGAGACCGAGCCTCCCAGCGCCAGGGACGAGGGTTTCTCTGCGTCGGGATTCAGCTGATTGAGGATCGCCCAGTCTCCATGCTCCCGCGTGGCGGCTTGCGATGAAAGATCCTGAAATTTGAGGTTTTGCGTCCGCGTTTTTTCCTGAAAGCGCTGCAGATCATCATAATGGTTCATTGATAACCTCATGATTTTAAAAATTTCATATTAAGTTTTTTGTTATTTTCTGGGTATATTTAAAATATCGTGACGTCTCTGGTATGGCAGAAAAAGCGCCGGTGGAGACGTACCAATACACACGATTGACAGGGTTATAATAGTTTAGATTTTGATTTTCGGTGTGATTCCACGGCAGAAGTATCGCTACACTAACATTTCCCTTTGAGAAGAATAGCCCCATTTTTTAGGTATGCGTACATCCTCAAGCCCCGCAACCACCGCGCTTCCCATTCGTTTTTATATAAAGGTATTTCGCGATGATAGAATCATAGCGTCAGATAAGCGAAAGAATAAACCTGAACCATTTTAATTTCTCTTTAATTCTATAAAAATGGACTGAAAGTCTTATTTTTTCGGATAATCGACGAAGAATGCTCCGAGAGCGTGGCATTCACTGCGATAAAAGGCGATATCGTCGGATTTCATCTCCGGCGGGAGAGAAGCTCCCGGTCATCGGACCGGGAGCGTGCCATCAGGCGTGGGGCTTTTGCGGATTCTCATCCTGGTCGACGGCAAAGCAGGCCACCAGCTGGCCGCCGTAATCCTTCAGCTGCGGCTGAAGCTGGGTGCAGGGGCCGAAGCGCCGGCGGCAGCGCGCGTTGAAGGCGCAGCCCGGCGGCGGATTCAGCGGGCTCGGCAGCTCGCCGGTCAGCTTAATCCGCTCGCGACGGTCGTCCGGGTTCAGACGCGGCGTCGCCGACAACAGCGCCTGGGTGTATGGATGACGCGGATTGTTAAAGATCTGCTCCTTGGTGCCCTTCTCCACGCAGCGGCCGAGATACATCACCATCACTTCATCAGCGATATGCTCGACGACCGACAGGTCGTGGGAGATAAACACGTAGGACAGTCCTAAATCCTGCTGCAGATCCATCATCAGGTTCAGCACCTGAGCGCGTACCGAAACGTCCAGCGCGGAGACCGGCTCATCGGCAATCACCACGTCCGGATCGAGCATCAGCCCGCGGGCAATGGCGATACGCTGGCGCTGACCGCCGGAGAACATATGCGGATAGCGATCGTAATGCTCTGTTTTCAGGCCCACTTTCGCCATCATCGCCAGCGCTTTTTCGCGGCGCTGCTCTTTGCTCAGGCTGCTGTTAATCAGCAGCGGCTCTTCCAGAATCTGCCCCACTTTTTTACGCGGGTTCAGAGAACCGTAGGGGTTCTGGAACACAATCTGGATTTTTTGCCGCCGCAGCTTCTGCGCCTGCGGGTCGTGCTTAAGCAGATCCTGCCCCTGATAATAGAGCTCGCCGCCGGTGGGAATTTCAATCATCGTCAGCAGACGACCGAGGGTCGATTTACCGCAGCCCGACTCCCCCACCACCGCCAGCGTTTTACCGCGCTCAAGGGTAAAGGAGACGCCGTCCAGCGCCTTCACCAGCCGTTCCGGGGCGAATAACCCCTTCTTCACCGGGTAGTGTTTTTTCAGATCAATGGCCTGCAACAGCGGTTGTGGCGTGGCGGCCTTTTGCGTACTCATAATCCAGGCCTCCCGGCATCATCGAGTGGGTAGTGACATTTAGACTGGCGGCCGCCAGTGAGATCCGCGAGCGCCGGCTCTTCACTACGACATTTATCCGTAGCATAGGGGCAGCGCGGGTTCAGCAGGCAGCCGTTGGGACGGTCATATTTCCCCGGCACCACGCCCGGCAGCGACGCCAGACGCGCTTTATCCTGGGCGAACTCCGGCAGCGCGCGCAGCAGCGCCTGGGTGTATGGATGGCGCGGCGCGCGGAAAATATCCTTCGCATCGCCAGTCTCCACCACCTGACCGGCATACATAACGATAATTTTATGCGCGGCCTCGGCCACCAGCGCCAGGTCGTGGGTGATCAGCACCAGCGCCATATTCTCCTGCTGCTGCAGATCCAGCAGCAGCTCGATGATCTGCGCCTGAATGGTCACGTCCAGCGCAGTGGTCGGTTCATCGGCAATCAGCAGTTTTGGCCGACAGGCGATGGCCATCGCGATCATCACGCGCTGGCTCATCCCGCCGGAAAGCTGATGCGGATAGACGTCCAGCCGCGACGCCGGATCGGGAATGCCCACCAGGTTCAGCAGGTCGATGGCCCGCTGGCGGCGGGTTTGCTTATTGCCGCCCTGATGGACTTTAATCGCTTCCATAATCTGGTAGCCGACGGTATAGCACGGATTGAGGCTGGTCATCGGATCCTGGAAGATCATCGCCACCTCCGCCCCCACCAGCTGGCGCCGCTCTTTTTCAGAGATGCGCTGCAGATCGCGGCCGTTAAACTCCAGTTTGTCCGCCATCACCCGGCCGGGGTAATCAATCAGGCCCATAATCGCCAGCGAGCTGACGGATTTACCGGATCCAGACTCCCCGACGATGCCGACCACTTCGCCCTGCTTCACGCTATAGCTGATGCGGTCCACGGCGCGGAACGGCGCGTTTTCATCGCCGAAATGCACCGATAATTTATCTACATTCAATAACGCCATCTCGAACCTCTTACTGCTTCAGTTTGGGATCGAGCGCGTCACGCAGACCGTCACCCATCAGGTTAAATGCCAGCACCGTCAGCAGGATCGCCACGCCCGGGAAGGTCACCACCCACCAGGCGCTCTGTGCGAACTGCAATACGTCGGAGAGCATGGTGCCCCACTCCGGCGTCGGCGGCTGCGCGCCCATGCCGAGGAACCCCAGCGCGGCCATGTCGAGAATGGCGTTAGAGAAGCCCAGCGACGCCTGAACGATCAGCGGCGCGAGACAGTTAGGCAGAATATTGACGAACATCTGGCGCATCGCCCCGGCGCCCGCCACGCGGGAGGCGGTCACGTAGTCGCGGTTGACCTCCACCAGCACCGCCGCGCGCGTCAGACGCACATAGTGCGGGAGCGCCACAAAGGTGAGCGCCAGCGAGGCGTTGACGATGGAGGGCCCGAAGATAGCCACCAGCACCAGCGCCAGCAGCAGACTCGGCAGCGCCAGCATAATATCGACGACGCGCATGATGATCGAGTCCACCACCCCGCCGAAATAGCCCGCCACCAGACCGAGCACCACGCCGAGGATCAGCGACAGGACCACCACCAGGCAGCCCACCAACAGCGACAGGCGCGCGCCATACATCAGGCGAGACAGAATATCGCGGCCCACGTCGTCAGTGCCGAGCAGATGCGCCAGGCTGCCGCCCTCCTGCCAGAACGGGGGCGCCAGCAGCGAATCACGGAACTGATCCGCCGGGTTATACGGGGCGAGGAAGTTGGCGAACACGGCGATAATGATCATCACCGCCACGTACACCAGACCGACCACCGCCCCTTTATTGCGCTTGAAATAGTGCCAGAACTCCTGCAGCGGGGTCATGGGCACCGGCGCAGCGATAACTTTATTTTCAGTAACTTGTGACATGATGGCCCCTTACTTCTTATGCCGGATACGCGGGTTCACCACGCCGTACAGCAGGTCGACCAGCAGGTTGACGAGGATAATCATCGTCGCCACCAGCAGCACCCCGCCCTGCACCACCGGATAATCGCGACGCTGCAGCGCGTCGATCAGCCAGCGGCCTAAACCAGGCCATGAGAAAATGGTTTCCGTCAGGATGGCGCCCGCCAGCAGCGTGCCCACCTGCAGGCCAATCACCGTGACCACCGGCAGCATCGCGTTACGCAGCGCGTGGATCACAATCACCCGCATCCGGGTCAGGCCTTTGGCGCGCGCGGTACGGATGTAGTCTTCGCCGAGCACTTCCAGCATCGACGACCGGGTCATACGCACGATCACCGCCAGCGGAATGGTGCCCAGCACGATGGCGGGCAGGATCATATGCATTAAGGCGTCAATAAAGTCGCCCTGCTCGCCCCAGATGGCGGTGTCGATCAGCATAAAGCCGGTCAGCGGCAGGGTATCGTCAAGGAACACCGTATCGCTGATGCGCCCGGAGACCGGCGTCAGGTTCAGCTGTACCGAAACCAGCATAATCAACATCATGCCCCACCAGAAGATAGGCATCGAGTAGCCGGTCAGCGCCAGGCCCACCGCGGTGTGGTCAAAGATGGAGCCGCGTTTTACTGCAGCCAGCACGCCCACCGGAATGCCGACGGCGACGGCGAAGATCATCGCGCAGACGCCCAGCTCAAGGGTGGCTTTAAAGCGTGGGACAAACTCCTGCCACACGGGAATGCGGCTTTTCAGCGAGATGCCTAAATCGCCGTGCAGCACGCCCCAGATATAGTGGGCATATTGCTGCCACAGCGGCTTATCAAGGCCCATTTCGGCCAGCAGCTGCGCGTGACGTTCGGGGGAAATACCACGTTCGCCCGCCATAATCATCACCGGATCGCCGGGGATCATATGGACGAAGGCAAAGGTGAGAAGGGTGATACCGATAAATGTCGGGATGACAAGTCCCAGACGTCGGAGAATAAACTGCAACATAACCCGGATTCTCTCTAGTGACGCCCCGCCTGGCGACAGGGCGTCTGTATTGCTCACAAAAGCATTCCCCGGAATAGCGGGAATACGCCCCCCACCTCTCCCACACGGGGAGAGGGGGTCAGGCATCGTGCTTATTATTCGACAGAGACGTTATCGAAGTGGTGTTTACCCAGCGGATCCACCACATAGCCTTTGACTTCTTTACGCACTGGCTCGTAAACGGTGGAGTGAGCGATGATCAGCGCCGGAGCCTGGTCATGCATCACTACCTGAGCCTGTTTGTACAGTTCAATACGCTTGTTGTGGTCGTCGGTGGCGCGGGCCGGCTGAATCAGATCTTCAAACGGCTTATAGCACCAGCGCGAGTAGTTGGAGCCGTCTTTCGCCGCGGCGCAGCTGAACAGGGTCGCGAAGAAGTTATCCGGATCCCCGTTGTCGCCGGTCCAGCCCATCATGACGGTCTGGTGCTCGCCCGCTTTCGCGCGTTTCAGATACTCGCCCCACTCGTAGGTGACGATCTTGGCCTGGACGCCAATCTTGGCCCAGTCGGCCTGGATCATCTCCGCCATACGGCGGGCGTTCGGGTTATACGGACGCTGTACCGGCATCGCCCACAGGTCGATAGTGAAGCCTTTTTCCAGGCCCGCTTCTTTCAGCAGCTGCTTCGCCTTCTCCGGATCGTAGGTGTAGTCTTTGACGTCGTCGTTATAGCCCCACATGGTCGGCGGGATCAGGTTCTTCGCCGCCTGGCCTGCGCCCTGGTAAACCGCTTTGATGATCGCTTCTTTGTTAACCGCGTAGGTCAGCGCCTGACGAACTTTCACATCGTCCAGCGGTTTCTTCTCGGTGTTGAAGGAGAGATAACCGACGTTCAGACCCGGCTGTTCCAGCAGGGTAATGTTTTTATCTTCCTTCATGCGCGCGATGTCCGCCGGGTTAGGATACGGCATCACCTGGCACTCATTTTTCTGCAGCTTGGCGTAGCGCACGGAGGCATCCGGGGTGATGGAGAAGACCAGACGATCGATCTTCGGCTTGGTGCCCCAGTAGCCCGGGAAGGCTTTATACAGAATGCGGGAATCTTTCTGGTACTGCAGCAGCTGGAATGGACCGGTACCGATAGGATTGAGGTCTACTTTTTCCGGCGTGCCGGCTTTCAGCATGTTGTCGGCATACTCTTTAGAGAGAATGGAAGCGAAGTCCATGGCCAGGTCAGCGAGGAACGGCGCTTCCGGGCGGGTCAGGACGAACTGGACGGTTTTATCGTCCACTTTCTTCACTTCGCTAATCAGGTCTGGTAACCCCATCCCTTCAAAGTATTCATAGCTGCCGCCAGAAACTTTATGGTACGGGTTATTGGTATTCTTCTGTCGATCGAAGGAGAACACCACGTCATCGGCGTTCAGGTCACGGGTTGGCTTAAAGTCTTTATTATCCTGCCACTTCACGCCCTGACGCAGGTGGAAAGTATAGGTTTTTCCGTCCGCACTAACTTCCCATTTCTCAGCCAGTCCCGGAATAACTTCCGTCGTACCGGTTTTGAATTCGACCAGGCGGTTGTAGATGGGTACGGAACTGGCGTCATAGGTGGTGCCAGAGGTGAAGAGCTGTGGGTTAAAGCCTTCCGGCGAGCCTTCTGAACAATAAACCAGGGTTTTCGCTTGCACGCTGGCGGCGACGGTCATGGCGACCAGGCTCAGACCAAGCTTCAGCATCCCTGATTTCTTCAAGGAAATACTCATTATTCTGCTCCAAAACTGTGATGTTGTTTGCATATATCCGCCAGACCTTTATTTATTTTTATTCGTCATATTTCGAACCACGGATGCGTTGGCTGCGCTCGATTATCCCAGTCACATCGTTATCTATGTTCCTGGGGATTCGCAAACTTGCCGCCTTCCCGCAGCGCGAACTATTTAGAATATACCCGGTCCGGTCGGTGGTGCCCGAAGGCGTAGAGAGAGATGGGGATTCCTTTCGCAAAAACGACTGAGTTGCAGTACGGATTCTCCATGAAATGCCCCTCATGCCCTACAATCTGTCAACAGAATGGGGAAACGTCAATACAGCCAGCCGGGTTTTACATCCAGCGTGAGAAACGGCAGGCAAAGATTAAAAAAACTTCAAGACGCTATTTTCAGCAGAGAAATTTATGCTACAGGCGAATATGCAGAATAAAGACCTTATTAAGGTGCGACACCCAGTGGGAAACAATGCCAGCAAATGAGAAAAATTTCTTACTATGTGACCAATATGTGAGCGATTAATAGCGTGAACGTTAAAACGCACAGCGGAAAATGCTGCATTTAGCCATAAGCTTCGCGAAAAAAGATCTGTTCATCGATAAAAAAATGCAATGGAAGATGTCACAAAATAGCGAACAGCTGGCTGGAAATGGGGATAAAGACGTTTTTTGTGATTTTGATGGGGTTTTGGCCAGTTGCCACTGATGATGTGCCCGGCGGCGCTGCGCTTGCGCGGGCCTACGGAACACAAGTCGAACCTCCTCCCCCCGGAGGTTCTCATCCTCACTGGCCGCAGATGCAAAAAAGCCTGCTCATTGAGCAGGCTTTTTGAATTTGGTCGGTGATAGAGGATTCGAACCTCCGACCCCTTCGTCCCGAACGAAGTGCGCTACCAGGCTGCGCCAATCACCGAATGCGGGGCGCATCTTACTGCTGGGATGCACCCCCGTCAATGCCTTATTAGCAAAAAATCAATCAAGCGGCGAGAATCTCGCCACTATTGCTATTCCTTCGCCGCTTTCTTCGAAGCCGGCACGCGGCACCAGTTGTTGTTCTCGTTGATCCCGCCATCCGGCGAGGTATAGCCGAGGCAGCCCATAATGGTGTCGTACAGCTCGACGTGGCGTCGCGGCACCTTCATCGCGGCCTGCTGCTGCAGATGGGCGAACGCGGCGGCATGATCGGGATTCTCCAGATATTTATCCGACATCCAGACCATCATCGGCACACGGAACTGTTCCGGCGGCGCCATCTTGCGCGGCGTACCGTGCAGATGTTCGCGCTCGTTAATCGACTCGCCATGGTCGGCGGCATAGAAGACAATCGCTTTCTTATCCCGCAGCTGGTCGAGGACGCTGACGATAAAGTGATCGACATAGGTCACGCTGTTGTCGTAGGAGTTAATCAGCTCCGCTTTAGAACATTTGTTGTCGACGCCGACACACTCCGGCTTCCACTGGGCGAAGCTGCGCGGATAGCGTTGGGTATAGTTAAAGTGCGAGCCTTTAGTATGGAGGATGATCAGGTGCTTACCGGAGGCGTTGCCCTGCGCCATACCGCGCTTCATCTCATCCACCAGCAGCATATCATCAACGCTCTTGCCGCGGTTACGCGGTTCGGCGCCAATCTGCTCGCGATAGGCGATATTGTTAGCCATCGTGTTGCTGTAGAACCACATCTCACTCTGCATGGCGTACAGATTGCCGCTGAAGCCCAGTTGATGCAGCACCGCAAAGACGTTCTGCTCTTTGAGGGTCCGCTGCGGATTATCCTCTGCCCCGCCCTGACGCACAAACATGCAGCGTAACGACAGCTTGGTGGCGGTATCGCACGAGTAGCCGCGGAAGGCGACCAGATTCTTCTCTTTCGCCAGCTCTGGCGTGGTGTTGCGGCTATAGCCGAGGATGCCCATATGATCCCAGCGGGTGGTTTCGCCAATGATAAACACCACGTAGGTGTCATCGAGCCCTTCCGGGGCGACGTAGGTAAATTTCTTCGCCGGGTTAATCAGCGATTTGTTGTCTGAGGATTCATCCACCTGCGCCCAGGCGTACAGCCCCAGCGCCGACAGCCAGTTCGATGGTAGGTAGGAGTTGGCGATCACCCCGCCGTAGCTCGGCATATCCACTTCAGAATGGCGCTCTACATCGTGTTGGCGCAGCTCAAGCAGGCGGATGGGGCCCCAGACGATGAGGCCGGCCAGCACCACGATCAGCACGTTTTTAACCCGCTGGCCCGGGGTACGCAGTTGGCGCAGCAGCGTATGACGGCAACGGTTGCTCCAGATAAACAGCAGCGGCGGCGCGCTCACCGCCGCCAGCCAGAGGATCAGATGCCAGCCGATGACCTCTTTCGACAGGTCGATATCGGTGGTCATCACCGAGGCGATAATCCCGTAGCCAATCACCACGTTGAGGAACGTCATGTAATAACTGGCGGCGGCGGAAAACAGAACAATCAGCGTCGCCAGAATGCGCCAGATACGGCGGCCGAACAGCGACAGAAGACGTAGCAGGAAGAAGGTGACAAAGACCGTGGCCACCAGTTCAACGACACCGGAAAGCCCTTTCCAGAAAGTGAACTCTTGAGCATAACCATCGAAACGCCGAAAAAAAACGGCGACGTTCATAAACCAGCCGATGTACAGCGCCAGCCAAAAACTAAGCTTCTGCTGCGTCATCGTTCTAATATATTTCATGCAAGCAAACCTGGAAAAAGAAGAATAAAACACCGCCTGACGCTGTGGCATGAGTCAGTAGGCTAATAGGGTGCGTTAGGGTTGGTTATCAGAAACCTCTACAAAGCGCGATAAGTAGACCACAGGGAACGGGAAAAGTATCAGGAGGGAATGTGATCCAGCCAAACATTTACAAAACATTTGGCTGGATTGGCACTATTTGCTTAGGGTATTAATCAGGGGCACGTTTCACGCTGTAGGTTTCAGGCGTGCGCCTCGCTATAGACACTGCCTTTCGGCTGACGAATGGTGGTGGAAAGCGCCAGCGAAATAATCAGCAGAGCGAAGATCACGCAGAAGGTGACGTAGAAGCCCCCGAACAGCGAAGCGATGAGGGAACCGCAGATGCTGCCGATACCAAAGCCCAGATAAATGACGCCATAATTTTTCGCCAGGTTGTTCAGACCGAAGAATTCACTGACCAGCGACGGGAAGACTGTGATGGTTCCGCCGAAGTTAAAGGCGACGCAGGCAATCGCGGCGAAAAAGGTCATGGCATTCAGCGGAGCGAACAGCAGCGCGGCCATCCCCACCAGCGACACCACCTGACCGAGGGTGATCACGCGAATGCGGGAGATTTTATCGGACAGGATACCTAACACCAGGCGACCGCTAAGGTTAGCGATTGAGATAACCGTTACCGCATTAGCCGCCGTGGCGACATCCAGATGGACCATCCCCTGCGCGATATCTTTCGCCACGCCAATCACATACAGACCGCTCATGCAGGCCGTCAGGAACATCACCGCCAGCATCCAGTACTGCGGTTTACGCATCGATTCGGCGAGAGTAAAGTCGTTTTCCACGACGCCGTTGGCCGCGGTGGTCGCCGTATGATTTGGCGCATCTTTCATCAGGGTCGCGCCAAAGACGATCATCACCAGCACGATAGCGCCCCAGATGACGAAGGTTTTTTCCAGACCGACGGTGGCCAGCAGATGAGTATCAATGAATTTGAACCCCAGGCTGCCGAGACCATAGGAACCGATGGAGAAGGCGGAGATCAGCCCTTTGCGTTCCGGGAACCACTTCACGCAGTTCGACAGGGTCAGCAGATAACCGGCGCCGTCCGCCAGCCCCACCAGCACTCCCGCGCTCAGCCACAGCATCATCAGGCTGTTGGAGTGCGCGGTCAGGAAGAAGCCCAGTCCGAGCAGGATCCCGGAGGCCATGGTGACGCGCTTCACGCCGAAACGCTCCTGCAGCTTGCCGGCGACCGACGAGGAGAGCGCCAGCCCGAGGCTCAGCAGGCCAAAGGAGAAGGCGACCTGGCTGACCGGTTCGCCCAGTTTGTCAGACAGTGAACTGTTAAACAGGCTCCAGGTATAAACCGAACCGAGAGCGAATTGGGTGATGATGGTGCCGATAAGCGTAAGCCAGCGGGTCGATTGACGGTTTGCAGCGTTCATAGCAGTTGTCCTGATAAATTAACTGCCGCCACAATAGCGAAGGCCCCTCATCCAGTGGGGAAAAAGGCATGAACTGCCATCAGCAGGGAATGAAATGCATTAATGGCGGAATGAATGGCATTGCATGACATTCATTCCGCGAATATCAGCAAAAAAGTTAGTGTGCGCTATCTCACAGAAATGCGCCATTACTGAGATTTAACAATAACCGCATCGTTTCAAACACGTAACAATCCCCGCTCAAAAGTTGGCGCTGACCCCCATCAGATAGAGCGTATTTTCCCCCGACGGGACATTATCCGCCTGCGACAGGGTGGCCCATGCCGCCACATGCGATCCCAGCGGCATATCGGCGCCCAGGGTGACATCACTCCAGCCGCCCTCTCTGGCGCGAGTGGTCGGCGACCAGGCATCGCTGGCGAGCGACTGGTTATAGCTCACCTGAGCCCAGGGGTGCACGCCCCACAGCGACTGATAATCCATACGCCAGCCGAGCGTGTTGACATATCCCGTCTCGCCAACGCTTTTCGTCGCCGGCGCGCTGTAGTCGCTGCGCAGGCTGGCCACCGGCCCGGAGGTCATGCCGTTTGCCAGCAGATAATTCCAGCCGACGCTCATCCCCCGGCTGCTGTCCGGCGGCGCCAGCCCCTGGTTTAACGCCAGTCCGCCCGGCGTTTCAGACGACTTCATCCGCTCGGCGAGGATATCTTCATAGCGTGGTTGGTGATCGCTATCCCATGTATAACGTTCCGACGTATTACTTTTTGTATCGATAGCGATATATTCCTGTTGCCAGGCATTCGCTCCAGAGACACACGATACCCAGACGGATACGCACACCGGGAACAAGAACCCCCGGAGGCCATTGCATTTCTTTATTATCATTAATGCGACTCCAGAAAAGAGCCGAATCGGCATTATTGCTGTGTTTTTTTGGGGATACGATTTCCCTGTATTAACTATTATCTTTATCTTTCAGTCGTCAAGCCGGGGCGTCCACTTTTTTAGCGCAGAGGGAGAAATAGCTATGCAGCGTTGCGGATGGGTGAGTCAGGATCCGTTATATATCGAGTATCACGATACCGAATGGGGTGTCGCGCAAAAAGCGTCCCAGCGGCTGTTTGAAATGATCTGCCTTGAAGGCCAGCAGGCCGGGTTGTCGTGGATCACGGTGTTAAAAAAACGGCAGAACTATCGCCAGGCTTTTCACCAGTTCGATCCGGTGCGCGTGGCGGCGATGGGGGACGATGATGTCGAGCGGCTGCTGCAGGATGCCGGAATTATCCGCCATCGGGGAAAAATCCAGGCCATTATCGGCAACGCCCGGGCGTATCTGGCGATGGAGGAAAATGGCGAGTCGTTCACTGATTTTGTCTGGTCTTTCGTCGACAATGCGCCGCAGGTCACCCGCGCGGCGACGCTGGCGGAGATCCCGACCACGACGCCGGCCTCTGATGCGCTTTCTAAAGCGTTGAAAAAACGCGGCTTTAAGTTTGTCGGTTCGACGATCTGTTACTCTTTTATGCAGGCCTGCGGGCTGGTCAACGACCATGTCACCGGCTGCTTCTGTCACCCGGGAGGTCAGGATGATCCGCAAGTGGGTCGCTAAAGATAATACACCGCTGCTGGCCCTGTGGCTGGATAGTACGATCCATGCCCATCCCTTTATCAGCGAAAGCTACTGGCGCGACAGCGTCGCGGTGGTACGGGACGTCTATCTTCCCGCCGCCAGCACCTGGGTCTGGGAGCGCGACGGAGAGCTAAAAGGCTTTGTCAGCGTGCTGGAGTCCCGCTTCGTCGGCGCGCTGTTCGTCGCGCCGGACGCCATTCGCCAGGGCATTGGCCGGGCGCTGCTGGATGAAGTCAAGCAGCACTACGCCTGGCTTAGCCTTGAGGTTTATCAGAAAAACGAATCAGCGGTCAGTTTCTACCATGCGCAAGGCTTCCGCATTGAAGATTGCGCATGGCAGGATGATACTCAGCACCCCACCTGGATTATGCGCTGGCCGGCGGATCAAATGCTGTAAGCGGCAGCGCCGGGCCGGTATATTTCTCCAGCCATGCCAGGGCGGTGTTCCCGGCACAGCCGTTGCCCAGACGGGATGTCGGGATATCTTTGGTTAAGACGTTTACCGCCCCGTTTTTGCAGATGCCCGCCACCGGATCCAGGTCGGGCCACGCCCCTTCATGCAGGCATATCACCCCCGGGCGGATCCCCTCCGTCACCACCGCGCCAGCCAGCACCTGACCGCGGGCGTTCCACACCCGCACCAGATCGCCATCGGCAATCCCCCGCGCCCGGGCATCCTGCGGATGAATAGTCAACGGTTCGCGTCCGGCGACGGCATAGCGTTCGCGCAGCGCGGAGTAGTTCAGTTGACTGTGCAGACGGTGTGCCGGATGGGCCGACAGCAGCTGCAGTTGCCCCGCCTCGGCGTTGCCATGCCACTCGTCGGGCTCCAGCCACATCGGGTGCGGCGGGCAGTCGGCGTAGCCAAAGGCGGCGATGGTCGGCGAGTGGATCTCAATTTTACCGCTCGCCGTTTTCAGCGGGTTGGCCAGGGGATCGTCGCGGAAGGCGGCGAAGCGGATGAAACGGGCATTCTCCGGCGCCTCCGGCATCTCAATCAGCTGGTTAGCCTGCCAGAATTCGGCAAACGGCGGCAGCGTCACCTGCTGCTGGGCGCCGCGCCGGGCGGCCATCTGATAGAAGGTCTCCAGCCACTGCAGATCGCTCTTCCCTTCGGTAAAACGCTCGCGGCCGCCCGCCTCCCAACGTTCGCTGAGGTCGGCAAAGACCGCGAAATCATCGCGCGCTTCACCCCGCGGGGCGACCACCTGCTTCATCGGCACCAGATGCTGATTGCTGTAGTCCCCGGTCATCGTCAGATCGTTGCGCTCAAACGAGGTGGTCGCCGGCAGAACGATATCGGCATGACGCGCGGCGGCGGTCCAGAAGCATTCGGAGATGACGATAAGCTCTGGTTTCTGCCAGGCCTGAATCAGGCGATTGGTATCCTGGTGATGGGTAAAGTTGGCGCCGCCGGCCCACCAGATAAAGCGAATATCGGGGAAGCGCCGCGCCATGCCGTTGTGCTGATACTCCGCACCCGGATGCTCCAGCGCCTCGACAATCCGCGCGACCGGGATCTTCTCCACGGCGTCCACGCCTCCGGCCACGCTCCCCTGCATCGAGCCCAGCACCGCCGCGCGGCGGGTCGGGTTGCCGCCGTTGGCGAAATGGTAGGAAAGTCCAAACCCGCCCCCCGGGGTGCCAATCTGCCCCAGCATCGCGGCCAGGGTGACCAACATCCAGTGTTTCTGCTCGCCATACTGCTGGCGCTGCATGCCCCAGCCAGACATCAGCATGGTGGTGTTTTCGTGGAAAAGTTTCGCCAGTTCGCGGATCTTATCTGCTGAGACGCCGCAAATAGCCGCCGCCCAGTCGGCGGTTTTCGCCACGCCGTCGCTTTCGCCGGTCAGATAGCGGGCAAAAATCTCGTAGCCGCTGGCGCAGCGGGCAAGAAACTCGTCGTCCTGCCAGCCATTCTCCACCAGCGTATGGGCGATACCCAGCATCAACGCGACGTCGGTGCCCATATGCGGCGCGATCCACTCCATCGAATCGCCAAAGAAATCGACCGTTTCCGATCGCATCGGATCGATGCAGATCAAGCGCTTTCCGCTCTGGCGCAGCCGGTCGAACCACGGGATACCCTGCTCGTCGGAGGCGTTCCAGGCAATTTTCAGCGTGTTCAGCGGGTTGGCGCTCCACAGCACCACTACCTCGCTGTGCTCCAGCACCAGCGGCCAGCTGGTCTGCTGCTGATACACCTCATTGCCCCCCACGACGTAAGGCATGATCGCCTGCGCCGCGCCGGTGGAGTAATCCCCGAGATGGCCGGTGTAGCCGCCCGCCAGGCTCATATAGCGCTGCAGCAGGGTGGCCGCCTTATGCAGGACGCCGTTAGAACGCCAGCCGTAGGATCCGGCAAAAATGGAGGCAGGTCCGTAGCTTTCGCGGATCCGACGATGCTGGGCATCGATCAGATCCAGCGCCTGCTCCCAGCTCACCCGCACAAATTCATCCTGACCGCGGACCCCCTGGGGCTTGTCCGGAGAGGCGAGAAAGCCTTTGCGCACCATCGGGTAGCGCACGCGGGTTTTGCTGTGCACCTGATCGCGCACCGCCGTTTGCAGCGAATTGGCAAACGGCGTCGCCAGCGCGCCGCGGGAGGAGAGGACGTTTTCCCCGTCCGTTTCCACCAGCATCGGTCCCCAGTGGGCGGCGGTTAAAATGGTTTTGGTTGCAGATGAGGTTGGCAAAGGCGGCTCCTGGTCAGCGAAGGCAGGTGTGGTGACGGCGCGAATCGGCGCCGTTCAATGTTATTTACAAAATGAGATGGTATGCGGGGAATTTTCTACGTATTCGCGCGTCATAATCAACCGTCACGTTCGCTGTGGCAAAGAATAAAAAGGATTAAGGACATTAAATGAAAAAACGCGTACTTATGATTGCGGCTCTGGTCAGCGGCACCCTGGCCGTTTCCGGCTGCACCACCAACCCCTATACCGGTGAGCGTGAAGCAGGCAAATCCGGTATTGGCGCAGGTATTGGCTCCTTAGTGGGCGCTGGCGTCGGCGCGCTTTCCTCCTCCAAACACGACCGCGGCAAAGGCGCGCTGATTGGCGCAGCGGCAGGCGCGGCGCTGGGCGGCGGCATTGGCTACTACATGGACGTGCAGGAAGCGAAGCTGCGCGACAAAATGCAGGGAACCGGGGTCAGCGTGACGCGAAATGGTGACAACATCGTGCTGAACATGCCGAATAACGTCACTTTCGACAGCAACAGCGCCAACCTGAAACCGGCCGGCGCCAACACCCTGACCGGCGTGGCCATGGTACTGAAAGAGTATGAGAAAACCGCCGTTAACGTCGTCGGCTACACCGACAGCACCGGCAGTAAGGACCTGAATATGCGTCTGTCGCAGCAGCGTGCTGACAGCGTCGCCAGCGCGCTGATCACCCAGGGCGTGGCGGCCAACCGCATTCGCACCACCGGCATGGGCCCGGCGAACCCCATCGCCAGCAACAGCACGGCGGAAGGCAAGGCGCAGAACCGTCGCGTGGAAATCACCCTCAGCCCGCTGCAATAAGCGCATCCTCATGTTGCCCGGCCGCGCCTCTGCCGGGCAAAATGCTTGATATCGCTATTTTTCGCGCTAAGGTGTTGGCAGATTTTCAGCAAAGGAAGCCACCATGGCGAAAGCGGCGCGTGCAACCATTAGCGATGTGGCGAAAGCCGCAAAGACCGGCAAAACCAGCATTTCACGGTATCTTAACGGCGAGAAGCATCTGCTTTCCGACGATCTGTTATCACGTATTGAACAAGCCATTGCCGAACTCGACTACCGCCCCAGCCTGATGGCCCGCGGCCTCAAGCACGGCCGAACCCGCCTCATCGGCCTGATCATCGCCGATATCACCAACCCCTATTCGGTCAACGTTATGAGCGGCATTGAAGCGGCCTGCCGGGAAAAGGGCTTCACTCTGCTGGTGTGTAACACCAATAACGAGCTGGATCAGGAGCTGCACTACCTCGACCTGCTGCGCAGCTACCAGGTGGAAGGCATCGTCGTCAACGCGGTCGGCATGCGGGAGGATGGCCTGAACCGCCTGCAGCAGTCGGCCCTGCCGATGGTGCTGATTGACCGTAAAATCCCCGATTTCGCCTGCGATGTGGTCGGGCTTGATAACGCCCAGGCCGCCACCACCGCCACCGAA
The DNA here is from genome assembly GCF_040065275.1 of Klebsiella sp. JB_Kp042. Lineage (NCBI taxonomy): Bacteria > Pseudomonadati > Pseudomonadota > Gammaproteobacteria > Enterobacterales > Enterobacteriaceae > Klebsiella > Klebsiella sp. JB_Kp042. The sequence continues at coordinate 39,816 of NZ_JBEAJL010000082.1, read as the reverse complement.
CACCTGGTGGAGAAAGGCTTCGAGGCCATCCTGTTTCTTAGCGAACCGCTGGGGTCGGTCAATACCCGCCGCGAGCGCCTGAGCGCCTTCCGCGCCACGCTCACCCGCCACCACGGCGTGGTGGCCGAAAACGCCGAAGTGCAGCTCAACGACGGCGCGATGATGGACAACGTCCTGCGCCAGTTCCACGCCCGCCACCGCGGGATGCGCAAAGCGGTGATCTCCGCCAACGGCGCGCTGACGCTGCAGGTAGCCCGCGCCCTGAAACGCGTCGGCCTGATCTGGGGCAGCGATATCGGCCTGCTGGGCTTCGACGAACTGGAGTGGGCGGAGCTGGCTGGCGTCGGCATCACCACCCTCAAACAGCCGACGTGGCAGATCGGCTACGCGGCGGTGGAACAGGTGATTCGGCGCATTGCTGGCAGTAACGACCCCATCTGCGAGCGGGTCTTCTCCGGCGAGCTTATCGTCCGCGGATCAACTTCCCGTTAACGATCCTTCGTGATGCCGATCATAAATTAAACATCTCGCCCTTTCTTATGGAACCGATACCATCTAGCGTAATAAGGAGATTAAGCAACAAACGCCGGGAGTAAGAGCGCGATGGCCAGAAAAATTATTGTCGTTACCGCTGCGTATGGTAATGACCATGTTAAATCCTTAGGCGGCCAGGCCGCCGTCCTGCCGTTTATCGCCGACGCCGGCGCGGACGGCGTCGAAATCCGCCGCGAGCTGTTCAGCGCCGAAGAGCTCAACGCCCTGCCGACGCTGGCCGCCACCATTGAGCGCCACGGCCTGCTGGCCTGCTACTCCGCGCCCCAGGCGCTGTTCGCCGACAACGGCGAGCTTAACCCGCATCTCCCGACGCTGCTCGCGGAAGCGCAGACCCTTAACGCCCTGTGGCTGAAGCTCTCCCTTGGCCATTTCCGCCACAACCAGCAGCTCGACGAACTGCGCGATATCCTCAGCGACAGCGGCATGGCGCTGGTGGTGGAGAATGACCAGACCGACTGCGGCCAGCTGGCGCCGATGCAGCGCTTCAAAGCCGCCTGTCGGGTCCATCAGCTGCCGATCACCTTAACGTTTGATATGGGCAACTGGCTGTGGGTCGGCGATTCGCCGGAAGAGGCCGCCCGCCATCTTGCGCCGGCGGTCAGCTATATTCATGTAAAAGCGGCGGAGCCTCATCAGGAGAAATTCCGCGCTGTGCCGCCGGATCAGGCCGCCGACCGCTGGCTGGCCCTGCTCGATAATCTTCCCGCCGACGCGCCGCGTGGAATCGAGTTTCCGCTGACTGGCCATGACCTGACGGCCGTGACCCGCCGCTACGTCAACCTGTTACGCGAGGAATAAGCCGTGGAAAATTTAGATGTCATCACCATCGGCGAAGCTATGGCCATGTTTGTCGCCACCGAAACCGGCGATCTGGCCGAGGTGGAGCATTTTATGAAACGTGTCGCCGGCGCTGAGCTGAACGTCGCCACCGGCCTGGCGCGCCTGGGTCTGAAGGTCGGCTGGGTCAGCCGCGTCGGCAACGACAGCTTTGGCCGCTTCGTACTGCAATCGCTGGCGAAAGAGGGGATCGATAGCCACGCTGTCGCCGTCGACAACCGCTTCGCTACCGGTTTCCAGATGAAATCGAAAGTCGAAAATGGAACCGATCCCATTGTGGAATATTTCCGTAAAGGTTCTGCCGCCAGCCATCTGTCGCCGGACGATTTTCGCGCCGACTACTTCACCAGCGCCCGTCATCTGCACCTGAGCGGTGTGGCCGCCGCGCTCTCTGAAAGCTCATATGCGCTGCTGGAGCATGCGTCGAAGGTCATGAAAGCCGAGGGCAAAACCCTCTCTTTCGACCCCAATCTGCGGCCGGTGCTGTGGAAAAGCGAAGCCGAGATGGTGGAGAAACTCAACCGTCTCGCCTTCCAGGCTGACTGGGTTTTGCCAGGCTTAAAAGAGGGCGTCATCCTCACCGGCCAGCAGACCCCGGAGGGGATCGCCGATTTCTATCTCTCGCGCGGCGTCAAGGCGGTGGTCATTAAAACCGGCTGCGACGGCGCCTGGTTCAAGAGCGCCAGCGGCGAACAGGGAACGGTTGATGCCATCAAAGTCGAAAACGTCGTCGATACCGTCGGCGCCGGCGACGGCTTTGCCGTCGGGGTGATTAGCGCCATGCTGGAAGGCAAAACCCTGCTTCAGGCGGTGAACCGCGGCAATAAAATCGGTTCGCTGGCCATTCAGGTCCAGGGCGACAGCGAGGGGCTGCCCACCCGCGACGCGCTGGGCGAATAACATTTATACGCAACCATAACAGCCGTCCTGTACCCTACCTGCAGCGCGGCACAGCAGCGTCCGTTTCGACGGGCGTATGTCACCTCATTGACAGAGGCAAGCCTATGAATAGCTCAACAAATGCAACGAAACGCTGGTGGTACATCATGCCTATCGTGTTTATCACGTATAGCCTGGCGTACCTCGACCGCGCCAACTTCAGCTTCGCCTCCGCGGCAGGCATTACCGAAGACCTGGGCATCACCAAGGGGATCTCCTCCCTGCTGGGGGCCCTGTTCTTCCTCGGCTACTTCTTCTTCCAGATCCCCGGCGCTATCTATGCGGAGCGCCGCAGCGTTCGCAAACTGATCTTTATCTGCCTGATCCTGTGGGGCGGCTGCGCCTCCCTGACCGGGATTGTGCATAATATCCCGGCGCTGGCGGCCATTCGCTTTATCCTCGGCGTCGTCGAAGCGGCGGTGATGCCGGCGATGCTGATCTATATCAGCAACTGGTTCACCAAATCCGAGCGCTCGCGGGCCAACACCTTCCTGATCCTCGGCAACCCGGTGACGGTCCTGTGGATGTCGGTGGTCTCCGGCTACCTGATTCAGGCCTTCGGCTGGCGGGAAATGTTCATCATCGAAGGGGTGCCGGCGGTGATCTGGGCCTTCTGCTGGTGGGTGCTGGTGAAAGATAAACCGTCGCAGGTATCCTGGCTGGCGGAGAGTGAAAAAGCCGCGCTGCAGGAACAACTGGATCGTGAACAGCAGGGCATCAAAGCGGTGCGTAACTATGGCGAGGCCTTCCGCTCCCGCAACGTGATCCTGCTCTGCGCTCAGTACTTTGCCTGGAGCATCGGCGTGTACGGCTTTGTACTGTGGCTGCCGTCGATTATCCGCAGCGGCGGCGAAAATATGGGGATGGTGGAAGTGGGCTGGCTCTCTTCGGTTCCGTACCTGGCGGCGACTATCGCCATGATCGTGGTCTCCTGGGCCTCCGATAAAATGCAGAACCGTAAGCTGTTCGTCTGGCCGCTGCTGCTGATTGGCGGACTGGCCTTCATCGGCTCCTGGGCGGTCGGCGCCAACCACTTCTGGGTCTCTTACACCCTGCTGGTGGTGGCTGGTGCGGCAATGTATGCGCCTTACGGCCCCTTCTTCGCCATTATTCCGGAAATGCTGCCACGCAACGTCGCCGGCGGCGCGATGGCGCTGATCAACAGCATGGGCGCCCTGGGCTCCTTCTGCGGCTCGTGGTTTGTCGGCTACCTGAACGGCGCCACCGGCAGCCCCGCAGCTTCCTATATTTTTATGGGGGTGGCGCTTTTCGCCTCAGTATGGCTGACTTTGATTGTTAAGCCTGCTAATAATCAAAACCTTCCACTTGGCGCTCATCACGCCTGAACGACTCACACTACGGAGATTCGCATGAAGCCGTCTGTCATTCTCTATAAAACGCTTCCCGACGACCTGCTACAGCGTCTGGAGGAGCACTTTTCCGTCACTCAGGTGAAAAACCTGCGGCCGGAGACCGTTTCGCAGCACGCTGAGGCCTTCGCCCAGGCTGAGGGCCTGCTGGGCTCCAGCGAAAAGGTTGACGCCGCGCTGCTGGAGAAGATGCCGAAGCTGCGTGCGACCTCCACCGTGTCCGTTGGCTATGACAACTTCGACGTCGAGGCGCTGAACGCCCGCCGGGTGCTGCTGATGCATACCCCGACCGTGCTGACCGAGACCGTCGCCGATACGATCATGGCGCTGGTGCTGAGCACCGCCCGCCGGGTGGTGGAAGTGGCGGAGCGCGTCAAAGCGGGCGAGTGGACGAAGAGCATTGGGCCAGACTGGTTCGGCACCGACGTACACCATAAAACCTTAGGTATCGTCGGCATGGGCCGCATCGGCATGGCGCTGGCGCAGCGCGCCCACTTCGGGTTCGGCATGCCGATCCTGTACAACGCGCGCCGCCAGCATCCGCAGGCAGAAGAGCGCTTCAACGCCCGCTATTGCGATCTCGATACCCTGCTGCAGGAAGCCGATTTTGTCTGCCTGATCCTGCCCCTGAGCGAAGAGACCCACCATCTGTTCGGTCAGGCGCAGTTCGCCAAAATGAAATCTTCCGCCATCTTTATTAACGCCGGGCGCGGCCCGGTGGTCGATGAGCAGGCGCTGATCGCCGCCCTGCAGGCGGGGGAGATACACGCTGCCGGCCTTGATGTCTTCGAGCACGAGCCGCTGGCTAAAGATTCGCCGCTGCTGAGCCTGCCGAACGTCGTCGCGCTGCCGCATATCGGCTCCGCCACCCATGAGACGCGCTACAACATGGCGGCCTGCGCGGTGGATAACCTGATCGATGCCCTGAACGGCAAGGTCGAGAAAAACTGCGTCAATCCGCAGGTAAAATAAGCCATAAAAAAACCCGGGTAGCGGCGGCCATCGCCCTCCCCGGGTTCTTTTTGCATTCTGTCCGTCATCCAGCCCGTTCGCCGCAGCTCACGTCAGCCAGACGGGGCATTAGCGGGTGGCGTTCACCGCCGCCGTCCATGCCTGATTAAACGCCTGATGCTGCGCCGCCAGCGGCCCAATCAGCGCATTATACTGGCTGGCCTGCTGCGAGGTCGGGAACTGAATGCCGTTGGCCACAAAGCTCACCTGGGTCCCCTGCTGAGCGACAAAATCCCCCACCTGAACCAGCTGCTGGGTAAAGATCTGCGCGGCCGGGATCAGCGGCTGCAGCGCGTCGGCTGGCGCGGTGACGACCTTGGCGTATACCTGATCGAAGACCGGCTTGAGATCGTCAGCCTGCTTCAGAGCGCCATGCGCGGCATCAGCCTGCATTTTGGCATTCTGCAGCTGCTGGCTGAGCACGCCCAGCGCGCCGTTCGCCTGACGCAGCGGCTCGCGCTGGGTCATATAGTCCTGCGGAACGCGGATCGCATTGACGCTATCCACCACCGGGCGCAGACCAGCGTCCATCGCCTGGCTCACCTGCTGCGAGTAGCCGTAGATCACCGCGTAGTCAGAGACAAACGGCCCAAACTGTTTTTTCTGATCGGCGGTCAGCGTCGGCAGTCGTTCACCGCTACGCATCGCCGTATTCTGCAGGAAGTCGATAAACGCTTTGCGCTGATCGCCCTCTTTATCAAAACACCCACTCAGGCTAACCACCATTAATAAGGCCGCCATAGCCGCAAACCAGCGAGAGCAGGACTTTCCTGTCGCCATTTTTTTACTCCTTTCAGCCAAAAAAAGCGCACAAAGACACACACGTGCCAGACGCTGACAAGGATAGTCCAGCTCGGCCTCGCAGGATACCCTTTACTGCTAATCTTACGCAGGAAAAACGCCATTCCATACGCCGCTATCGCCGCCTGGCGCGTCTGTTATGCGCATCACAAATATGCGCTTTAAATCAGGCCGACGCATATCACGTAACTTATTGATATTCTTTAAACAAAAAATCCATCAACCGGCGCCTCGCCCGGAAGCGGACGATAATCGCACGCTTTGGCGCGCGCCCGGATTGCCTGGTCAGCGCTTCAATGATTTGATGAATGAGCGATTAACGGCGATGCGTTCGATTATCGCACAAATCAAACTCAATGACGCGAAGGCGACGATAATAACAAACCTCTGTCCCTCGCTCAGTCTGCCAGGAAAGCCGTATGACTAAGACAACCATCGACATTCAGGCCTTTATCAACGAGCACCCCTTCACCCGCTACCAGTGGATGATCCTCGCGCTCTGCTTCATCACCGTCGCGATGGACGGGTTCGACACCGCGATCATCGGATTCATCGCCTCCGACCTGGTCCAGGAGTGGGGCGTGGAAAAATCCGCCCTCGGCCCGGTGATGAGCGCCGCGCTGGTGGGCCTGGCCGTCGGCGCGTTAACCGCGGGACCGCTGGCTGATCGTATCGGCCGCAAGAAAGTGCTGATTATGTCGATCGTGGTGTTCGGCGGATTCAGCCTGCTCACCGCCTTTGCCACCAGCCTTAACCAGCTGACGCTGCTGCGCTTTCTGACCGGCCTGGGCCTTGGCGCAGCGATGCCCAATGCCGCCACGTTAATGAGCGAATATGCGCCGGAGCGCCGTCGGGCGCTGCTGGTGAACCTGATGTTCGTCGGCTTTCCGATGGGATCGTCGCTGGGCGGCTTTTTATCCGCCTGGATGATCCCGCACTATGGCTGGCAGAGCGTGCTGGTGCTGGGCGGCGTGATGCCTCTCCTGCTGGCGGTGGCTTTAATTTTTCTGCTGCCGGAGTCCGCCCGCTATCTGGTGGTGAAGCGTCAGCCGGCGCAGCGCATTGCCGCCATCCTGCGGCGTATCGCGCCGCTGCCGGAGGCGGTGGAATTTGAGCTGCGCGAAGCAGGCCAGGTGAAAGAGAAGTCGGCTATCGGCGTCATTTTCTCCCCGCGCTACGCAGTGGGTACCGTGATGCTGTGCCTGACCTACTTCATGGGTCTGCTGATCTTCTATCTCCTGACCAGCTGGCTGCCGCTGCTGATCCGTGAAACCGGCGCATCGATGAGTCAGGCCTCAATTATCACCGCTCTGTTCCCGCTCGGCGGCGGAATTGGCGTGCTGATCCTCGGCGCCCTGATGGACAAGATCAACCCCAATAAGGTGGTGGCCGTCGGCTGGCTGCTGACCGGCGTTTTCGTCTGTCTGGTCGGCTTCTCCACCAGCAGCCTGGCGCTGATGGGAGTGATGGTGTTTATCGCCGGCAGTATTATGAACGGCGCGCAGTCGTCGATGCCGGCGCTGGCGGCAGGCTTCTACCCGACGCAAGGGCGCGCCACCGGCGTCGCCTGGATGCTGGGTATCGGCCGCTTCGGCGGGATCCTCGGTGCGTTCAGCGGCGCCTTCCTGATGCAGGCCCAGCTCTCTTTTGAGACCATTTTCACCCTGCTGGCCATCCCGGCGTTCCTGTCAGCCATCGCGCTGCTGATTAAATACCGGGTCAGTAAATCAGCGCCCGTGGCGACAGAGGACGCGAGAGGTCTGCAGAAAGCCTGATCGATAAGCCGGCGGCCCGCGCCGGCTTTGCCGCTTTTTTCTTATCCGTTTACAAAAATTTTCGAAGCCACGCCATCGCGTTAGTAATCATTCTCTTAGGCCCCGTTGCCGTTTGGCTGACGGGGCCGATTCGATAACCTGCTGGCAAATAATCACGGACGTTACCATCCTTTACGCCTTTTTCTGACTATTCTTAAAGAGCTTTAGAAAAATCTCTTCCGCTGTGTGATAAAAGGAGTTCTCAATGGAATATAAAGATCCCGTGTTTGAACTGCTGAGCAGCCTGGAACACATCGTTTTTAAGGACGATAATCAGACACTTACCTCAAACCGTAAGTCCACTGTGTTTAGTGAATTTGAACAGCTGCGTAAAGGCACTGGACTTAAGATTGACGACTTCGCCAACGCCATGGGCGTGAGCGTCGCCATGGTAAGAGAGTGGGAGTCGAGACGGGTAAGACCGTCCCCCACAGAGCTGAAATTAATGCGCCTGATTCAGGCCAATCCGCAGCTTTCAAGACAGTTACTCGATTAATCCAGCGCGCAGCGGCAAGGGCCAGTAAGGGAGCTTTTGCCGCTGCGCCGTAAAAAAAAGTTTGCTATCAGGTGCTGAACGTGCGTTAATGCTCGCAGGTTTGATGTACAGACCACAGAGCAGTCGAATAGAGCAGTCCTTCTAAGGTTATCCAAAGATACCCCCGTAGTGAACTTTCCCTTTATCGCTTTAAATCTGTAGTCCAGACCGCTACGCCGCAAGGCTCACTTATTTTTTTAAAGGTAATTCACTATGTCCGGTAAAATGACTGGTATCGTAAAATGGTTCAACGCTGACAAAGGCTTCGGCTTCATCACTCCTGACGATGGCTCTAAAGACGTGTTCGTACACTTCTCTGCTATCCAGAACGATGGCTACAAATCCCTGGACGAAGGTCAGAAAGTCTCCTTCACCATCGAAAGCGGCGCTAAAGGCCCGGCAGCTGGCAACGTAACTTCTCTGTAAGTTCAAGCCGCTAAGAATCGAGAATCCCTGCCTGATGGCGGGGATTTTTTTTATCTGTCGCCAGCCGCCGCCAGCATACGATGGCGGCTGCCGGGCATTCAGAGTCGGGTATCGTGCCAGCCCGTTTCCCCCCACGTCAGGCTGTGGGTGAGTTTCAACCCCTGCAGAAACGCCTCGTCATGCGACACCACCACCAACGCGCCGGGAAACGTCGCCAGCGCACACTCAATGGCCTGTGTCGACGCTAAATCGAGATGGTTGGTCGGCTCATCGAGCAACAGCAGCTGGGCCGGATCGCGTCGCCAGAGCACGCAGGCCAGGGCCGCTTTCAGGCGTTCGCCGCCGCTGAGCGCCGCCAGCGGCAGGTTGACCTTATCGGCGCCCAGCTGCAGCTGCGCCAGACGGGTCCGCAGCAGCCCCTCATCCAGCGGAGTATCTTCCAGGCTCAGATGCGTTATCACCGATAACGACAGATCCAGCTGCGTCAGATGTTGATCCAGATAAGCGGCGCTCACCGACAGCCGGACATCGCCTGAGGCGGCCTGCTCCAGCCCCAGCAGCGTTTTCAGCAAGGTAGTTTTGCCGCAGCCGTTCGGCCCTCGCAGCGCAACGCGCATCGGACCATCCATGCGCCAGTCCAGCGGCGCAGCGGGGGAATGGGCGAGCTGCAATGCTTCCACGACCAGCACCTGCTTGCCCGCCGCCACTTCGCTGCCTGGCAGGGTGAACATCACCGGCGTATCCTCTTCCACCCGCTCTCGCGCCTGCTGCACAGCGCCATTCAGACTGCTGTTCTGTTCACGATGCTGACGGCGCAGCGTTCCCGGACGCTCTTTTGCCGCGCCTTTGTACTTCACGCGTTCGAAAGAGGCGATATTCAGGGTATCAACGGTACGCAGTGTCTGCGCCGAGCGCCGCTGGGCAGCATCATGCTCTTTTTGCATTCGCGCGCGGGTGCGTCGCCGCTCGGTCGTCGCATGGTCCAGCGCCGCGCGCGCCGCCTGCTGCTCCGCCTCGCGCTGCCGCTGATATTCGTCATAGTTGCCGCCGTAGCTGCGCAGCGCCGTCGGCGTCAGCTCGATGATCCTCGGCATCCGCGCCAGCAGTTGACGATCGTGGCTGGCGATCAAAGCTCCGCCGTGCCAGTTTTCCAGTTGCTGATAGAGCCACTCTCGCCCCTCACTGTCCAGATGGTTGGTGGGCTCATCCAGCAGCAGATAATCGGCGCCCGAGACGAAGGCGCCGCACAGCAGGGCCTTCATCCGCTCGCCGCCGCTGAGTGAAAAAGCGGGACGATCGGCAGAGAACGGCGGGAGACCGGCATCACGGAAAGCTAAACTCAGCCGATCGGGGAGATCCCAGTGGCCATCCAATAGCTCGAAATCGTCGGCCAGTCCATGGCCCTGCTCAAGGCGGAACAAGGCGTCAAAGACCGGCGCATAGCCCAGCAGCGTAGCGAGGGTGGTCTCCGGCGTAAGCGTCGGCTGCTGCGCCACCCAGGCAATGGAAGCCGCGCGCTCGATATGGCCACCGGCAGGAGAATCCAGGCCCGCCAGCAGGCGCAACAGACGCGACTTACCGACGCCGTTCCGGCCGACCAGACCGCAAAGGGACGGTTCCAGCGAGACGTTGAGAGGACCAAACAGGGTCTGCCCCGTCGCAAACTGACAGGTGACCTGATGTAAAACAAAAGCGGGGATGTGGGCGCAATGAGCCATAAGCACTCCTGAATGAAATCAATACTCCCCTACCCGCAACGTCTGCGAGGTAAGGCGTGAAGTTCATCAGTCGTGTTTGTTCATTTGTAGGGCGCGCTCCAGTGAGACGAGGGATTCGTCGGGGCATAGGATAGCCACACTCCGCTATGAATTTCAAGCCCGTTTAATTCAACAATCGTTTAAAAATAAAAAGGCTTCCTGATATCAGGAGGCAAATGATTTATTTGGTGAACAATGAAAGGGTGCATTGAGAATGCCTGACACTGCAAGCATAGTGGGGATAGATCCCCACCAGATGCTCTTACTGTTTACTATCACAGGCTAAGAATGCCACCAGCTCACTATTTCCCTGCCTGAGCTGTAATTCACATAGCGAATCACGAACCATCCAGGTCAATAATAAAACAGTGAAGCAAATCACTATTAAGCCAAACAACAGATACTTTCGCGACACTCCTCGCCTCCCGTGTTGATTTTCAACAAGTAAGAGGCTACGCTTATGGTGTTCATGCATTAGGGGAGCCTCACTTTGATGACTATCAGGTGGGGCTTTTCTCTGTCTGTCTCCCGCTGAATACCTGAGACACACAGTCTCAAGCACCCGCCGCCATTCTAGCGTAAATAACTTGCGGAATTATGTTTATATATTCTTAAAATATTTTTTATTGATCAATGAAAATAATGAAAATATCAACGCCTGAATTATTAGCGGTTCGACTACTTATATTTCAGGTATAAAAAAACCTGCCCTGAGGCAGGTTTTTTTATTACCGATACGCTTACTGCAGCAGAGAAATATCCGCCACCTGCAGGAACAGTTCACGCAGTTTGGACAGCAGCGTCAGACGGTTGATGCGGACATCTTTGTCTTCGGCGTTGACCATCACGTTTTCGAAGAACTCATCCACCGGCTCGCGCAGGGCGGCCAGCTCAATCAGCGCATCCTGATAGCGGCCTGCGGCGAAGTACGGCTGCAGCTTGTCGCGCAGCACCACCAGATTGCCCGCCAGCTTAATTTCCGCCGCTTCTTTCAGCACGGAAGCGTGAACGATGTCGTTCAGCGTCTCGTCGGATTTCGCGAGGATGTTGGAGACACGTTTGTTCGCCGCCGCCAGCGCGGAGGACTCTTCCAGGGTACGGAAGTGCGATACGGCTTTCATGCGCGCATCGAAATCCGCCGGGCGGGTTGGACGACGCGCCAGTACCGCCTGGATAGTGTCGACGCCGTAGCCTTCGTCCTGATACCAGGCGCGGAAGCGGCCCAGCATAAAGTCGATCACGTCATCAACCACGTTGGCGTTGGTCAGCTTCTCACCGTACAGACGCACCGCTTCTTCGGTCAGCGTTTGCAGATCGAGGTTCAGGTTCTTCTCGACGATGATACGCAGGACGCCCAGCGCGGCGCGGCGCAGCGCAAACGGGTCTTTATCGCCTTTCGGGTGCTGGCCGATACCGAAGATACCCGCCAGGGTGTCCATCTTATCGGCAATCGCCACCGCGCAGGCCACCGGGTTAGACGGCAGCGCGTCGCCGGCAAAGCGCGGCTGATACTGTTCGTTCAGCGCCACGGCCACATCTTCCGCTTCGCCATCGTGGCGCGCGTAGTGCATCCCCATCACGCCCTGGGTGTCGGTGAACTCGAAGACCATGTTGGTCATCAGGTCGCACTTGGACAGCAGGCCCGCGCGGGTCGCGTGGTTCACGTCAGCGCCAATCTGCTCGGCAATCCAGCCCGCCAGCGCCTGAATGCGATCGGTCTTGTCGCGCAGCGTACCCAGCTGCTGCTGGAACAGCACGGTTTCCAGACGCGGCAGGTTGTCTTCCAGACGTTTTTTACGGTCGGTGTTGAAGAAGAACTCGGCGTCGGCCAGACGCGGACGGACCACCTTCTCGTTACCGGAGATGATCTGCTGCGGATCTTTCGACTCGATGTTGGCGACGAAGATAAAGTTCGGCAGCAGCTTACCGGCGTTGTCGTAAACCGGGAAGTACTTCTGGTCGCCCTTCATGGTGTAAACCAGCGCTTCAGACGGCACCGCGAGGAATTTTTCTTCGAACTTCGCCGTCAGCACCACCGGCCATTCCACCAGCGAGGTGACTTCTTCCAGCAGGCTTTCGCTCAGATCGGCTTGACCGCCAATCTTACGCGCCGCCTCTTCCGCATCGGCTTTGATTTTGGCTTTACGCTGTTCGTAATCGGCGATGACTTTACCGCGCTCCAGCAGGATCTGCGGGTACTGGTCGGCATGGTCGATGGTGAATTCCGGCTCGCCCATAAAGCGATGGCCGCGGATCACGCGATCGGACGGGATACCGAGGATAGTAGCCGGGATCACCTTGTCGCCCAGCAGCAGCGTGACGGTGTGAACCGGGCGCACGAAGTGGACGTCAGACGCGCCCCAGCGCATCAGTTTCGGGATCGGCAGCTTCGCCAGCGAGCTGGCAATCATGTTCGGCAGCAGCGCTTCGGTGCTTTCGCCCTTCACATGGGCGCGATACAGCAGCCACTCGCCTTTGTCCGTAGTCAGACGTTCGGCCTGATCGACGGTAATACCGCAGCCGCGCGCCCAGCCTTCGGCCGCTTTGCTTGGCTTGCCTTCGGCATCGAACGCCTGGGCAACGGCCGGGCCGCGTTTTTCCACTTCGCGATCGGCTTGCGCCGCCGCCAGGTTGGCCACCTTCAGCGCCAGACGACGCGGGGCGGCAAACCATTCCACTTTACCGTGCGCGAGGCCGGCGTTATCCAGCTCCGCGGTCACGTTCGCAGCAAAAGATTCCGCCAGGCTGCGCAGCGCTTTTGGTGGCAGCTCTTCAGTGCCGATTTCCACCAGAAAAGTATTCTCAGACATGGCCGCCTCTTATTTATTCTTGTTGCACATCGGGAAGCCGAGCGCTTCACGGGAAGCGTAGTACGCTTCCGCCACTGCTTTCGTCAGGGTGCGAATGCGCAGGATATAGCGCTGACGCTCGGTGACGGAGATGGCTTTACGCGCATCCAGCAGGTTGAAGCTGTGAGCCGCTTTCAGAATACGCTCGTAGGCCGGCAGCGGCAGCGGGGTCTCCAGCGCCAGCAGATGCTGGGCCTCTTTCTCATACTGCTCGAAGCAGGAGAAGAGGAAATCGACGTCGGCGTATTCGAAGTTATAGGTGGACTGCTCCACTTCGTTCTGGTGGAACACGTCGCCGTAAGTGGTTTTACCCAGCGGGCCATCGCTCCAGACCAGGTCGTAGACGCTGTCGACGCCCTGGATATACATCGCCAGACGCTCCAGGCCGTAGGTGATCTCGCCGGTCACCGGCTTACACTCCAGGCCGCCCACCTGCTGGAAGTAAGTGAACTGCGTCACTTCCATGCCGTTGAGCCACACTTCCCAACCCAGACCCCAGGCCCCCAGCGTCGGGTTTTCCCAGTTGTCTTCGACGAAGCGAATGTCGTGAATGGTCGGGTCCATACCCAGCTCTTTCAGCGACCCGAGGTACAGCTCCTGGATGTTGTCCGGAGAAGGCTTAATCACCACCTGGAACTGATAGTAATGCTGTAAACGGTTCGGGTTTTCGCCATAGCGGCCATCGGTTGGACGACGGGAAGGCTGTACGTAGGCGGTCGCCATCGGCTCCGGCCCTAACGCGCGCAGGCAGGTCATCGGGTGAGAGGTGCCGGCGCCGACTTCCATGTCCAGTGGTTGAACAATGGTGCAGCCCTGACGAGCCCAGTAATCCTGTAAGGTCAGGATCAGGCCCTGGAAGGTCCTGGTATCAAACTTTTGCATATGATTTCGTGCTGGATACGTGTGGATTTAAAGGAAGGAGTCAGTATACCCGCTGGCTGCGAGATATACAGTACGAAACGGCGTAGTTTCAGGAAAACGGACGAAATTTACGCCAGGCGGGGTCGATTCAGCGCATCGAAAGATGCATAAACTGGCCGTCGGGGTCAAAGGAACAGATGAAACGTTCATTCTTGCCGGTACGACCCGACAGCTCATAGCTCGCCTGGAATTGTTCAAGATGGTTCACGTCAACTAACTGCGTTTGCGTGTTATAGCGGATAGCGGCCTGATCCTTGCAAAGCTGCGCCATATTGAGCGTAGTTTGCGGTGTAATATGCGCGCGCTGCGCCTTTTGCGCCGGCGGGGAAACGGTCTCGCTGCAGCCCGCAAGGAGCAGCGCCAGCATTATGGAAACGACACCTTTCACCACGTTCTCCTCCACCGCCTTGTCAGCAAGTTGTTATCGCAAAGATCCAGTATTACAGGTATTTTGCGAATATCATGAAACAGCGACAAGTCTGTGATCAAAAACTCAGACTAATCTCGTGCGACACCGGGGCATAAGGCGGGTCAGACCTTATATCGCCAGTAGACTTTGAGGGACTGATGCAAGAAAAGATACACTGGATCACCAACCTGCGCGGCATTGCCTGCATGATGGTGGTAATGATCCACAGTACCAGCTGGTATATCACTCATCCGCATACGATTACCCTGCTGCAATGGGATATCGCCAATCTGCTCAATTCCGCCTCCCGCGTCAGCGTGCCGCTGTTTTTTATGATCTCGGGGTATCTGTTTTTTGGGGAACGCAGCGCTCAGCCCCGCCATTTCTGGCGGATTGGCCTGTGCATTGCGTTCTATAGCGCGCTGTCTCTGCTGTATATCGCGCTGTTTACCCATATCAACGTCGGGCTGTCGTTAAAGAATTTGCTGCAGAAGCCTGTCTTCTACCACCTGTGGTTTTTCTTTGCTATCGCCGTTATCTATCTGCTCTCGCCGCTTATTCAGGTTAAATCCGTCAACGGCAAAATGCTGCTGGCGCTGATGGCGATCCTCGGCATTCTGGCCAACCCCAACATGGTTGGCGTCAAAGCCGCCGGGATTGAGTGGCTGCCGGTCAACCTCTATATCAATGGCGACACCTTTTATTACGTGCTCTACGGCGTGCTGGGCAGGGCTATTGGCACCCTGGATACCGATAAAAAATGGCTGACCCCGCTCTGCGCCGCGCTGTTCCTCGCCGCCGTGTGGGTCATCTCCCGCGGCACGCTGCATGAGCTGCGCTGGCGCGGGGACTTCGGCGACACCTGGTATCTCTACTGCGGGCCGGCGGTGTTCGTTTGCGCGGTCGCCCTGCTGACGCTCGCCAAAAACTGGCTGAACGCGCGTCCCCTGCCCGGTATCGAATGTATTGCACGTCATTCTCTGGGAATTTACGGCTTCCATGCCCTGATTGTGCATGCGCTGCGCGCCAGCCATCTGGAACTGAGCCGCTGGCCGCTGCTGGATATTGTGTGGATTTTCAGCGCCGCCCTGCTCGGCAGCCTGCTGCTGTCCGGCCTGGTGCAGCGGGTTGATAGCCGGCGGCTGGTCAGTTAACGACCTGCCGCCGAGAGCGGGCCTGACTCACAGTTCAGGCCCCTCTTCCGGCACGCTGAGAGGCTCTCTTACACGGGTCGGGTCCCAGGCATCACGCACGTTTTTCTGCACCGCAACGGCGCCAAACAGGCTCAAAAAGTACGCCAGTCCATAGAACCCTTTCTCGCTGAGCAGCAGACTGGCGTTCCACAACCCGATAACCAGCAGGCCAACGGCGATGACGAAGGCCACCAGACAGGTGGTGTAGTACAGCGCGGTGGTCGGAATGGCTTCATATTTATCGCGCACCGTCTTCTGATAAGACGCTGCGGCAAACAACCCCAGCACCAGGACAGCAAAATAATAGCCTTTTTCATTCAACTGCATATCCGCATTCCACAGGCCGACCAGATAGGTGGCGATGCCGCCGATCAGGGCAATCCAGGAGATTAAATGAAAGGCCGGAGAATACGTCGCGTGCTTGTTTTCCATTACTTTTACCTCTTACGCGCCCACGGATGGCGCTTATTCCGTTTTTTGCATCGCGCAGGCGACGCGGATCCGTTCGGGGGTTGCCGATGCGCCATATAAGCAGACAAACCATGCCGCGATATAGACGGCTTTTTCATGCCAGCCTGCCGGCACATACCAGGCGCCCACCAGCAGCAGGCCGACCGATAGCAGCAGCACCAACCGGCATAAGGCAATAAAACCGTCGTCCTGTTCCTGCCACCGTCTGGCGCGCTGATGGGCGAGGACGGCAAACATCCCCATCACCAGTACGCCGAGAAAATAACCTTTACCGCTAAACAACGGGCAGGTTCGCCAGATACCGAGCAGATAAACCAGCGATCCTGCTGCCATCATCACCCTGGCAATATTGCGTTTTGTGTTCATCTCACCTCCCTGGTCGACAGGGGCTGATTATGACCGACTCCCCCGGCGATGCCTCAGGTTACGCACGGCCAAACGGAGATTTCGGAATAAACAAATACGCTTTTTGGGATGGATGTAGCCGGGACATTCAGGGAAGTAATCCGCCCGGCGTTGCCGGACGGACTGAGGCTATGACATCAGCGGTTTCAGCTGCTGATAAATCTGGCGGAAGGTTTCCCGCTGTGGCGCATAGTGGGCCACTCGGCGATCGTCCGGGCGATGCGCTTGCTCAAGCGGCAGCGGCGACAACAGCCCGGCGCGGTCGGCTTCGCCGTGCACCGCCAGCTGCGCCAGCCTGGCCGCCCCCAGCGCCGGGCCGACGTCGCCCCCGGTACGATAATCGAGCTGCTGGCCGCTGATATCCGCCAGCATTTGTCGCCAGTAAGCGCTACGCGCCCCGCCGCCGATAAGGGTGATGCTCTGCGGCTTGATGCCGCAGGCGTGAACCACGTCCATGCCGTCCGCCAGCGCATAGCCCACCCCCTCCAGCACCGCCCGCGCCAGCTCTGCCGGCCCATGCTGATGCGTCAGGCCGAAGAAGACGCCCTTGGCCTGCGGGTTGTTGTGCGGCGTGCGTTCGCCCGACAGATAGGGCAGGAACCACACCGGACCGGCGCTCTCGACGGCTGACTGCGCCGCCGCAATCAGCGCCGGCACGCTGGCGAGACCGGTTAATTTCGCCGCCCAGTCCAGACAGGAGGCCGCGCTGAGCATCACCGACATCAGATGCCAGCGGCCCGGCAGCGCATGGCAAAAGCTATGCACTGCGCTTTCAGGCTTGCTGAGGAACCCTTCGCTGACCGCGAAATACACACCAGAAGTGCCCAGCGACAGCATCGCCTGACCGGCATCGGCCATGCCGACCCCGACCGCGCCGGCGGCGTTGTCGCCGCCGCCCCCCACCACCAGCGCCTGTGGCATATTCCACGCCTGCGCCACCTCCGGACGCAGCTGCCCGGTGACGTCGCTGCCTTCAAACAGCGCCGGCATCGCGTCCCGGCTGAGATCGCAGGCGGCGAGCATCTCATCGCTCCAGTCGCGTCGGGCGACATCCATCCACAGGGTACCGGCGGCGTCAGACATATCGCTGGCAAGCTCGCCGGTCATCCGCAGACGCAGATAATCCTTCGGCAACAGCACTTTATCGACCTGGCTGAACACCGCCGCCTCGTGGCGCTGCACCCACAAGAGCTTCGGCGCCGTAAAGCCCGGCATCATCAGGTTGCCTGTGATTTGCCGGGAAGCGCTGACTTTTTCCTCCAGCAGCTGGCACTCTTCGCCGCAGCGGCCGTCATTCCATAAAATGGCAGGACGCAGCACCTGTAGCGATTTATCCAGCAGGGTGGCGCCGTGCATCTGCCCGGCGATCCCCAGCGCCTTCACGTCGCGCAGACTATGCTGCGCGCCCAGGGCTTTCATCGCCGTGTCCGTAGCCTGCCACCACTGCTCGGGATCTTGTTCCGACCACAGCGGATGCGGACGCGAGACGGTGAGTTTTTCGGTATGCGATGCCACCACATCACCCTGCTCATTGAGCAGAATGGCTTTGACGCCCGATGTCCCCAGATCGATGCCGATATACATACTACCTCTCCTTAAACGCGCGCCACGGCTGAGCGTGGCGCGAACAGAGCATCCTGGTGGCGGTCCCGGTCACGCCGGGCGCCGCCGCATGATTACTTGTCAAACAGATAATGGTTGACCAGGTTTTCCAGTTGTTCCTGCTGGCCGCTGCGATGCTGCGGCGCCAGCTGATGCTGAGCGGCGTACTGGGCAATGTCGCTGAGGGTCATCTGCCCGTTAAGGATCTGCTGCCCCAGCTCGCCGTTCCAGCCGGCGTAGCGTTTGGCCACGCGTTTATCCAGCTCACCGTCTTCGATCATCCGCGCCGCGACCTTCAGCGACAGCGCCATGGTATCCATCGCGCCGATATGGCCGTAGAACAGATCGTATTTGTCGGTGCTCTGACGGCGCACTTTCGCATCAAAATTGAGGCCGCCGGTGGTGAAGCCGCCCGCTTTGAGAATTTCATACATCACCAGCGCGTTCTCTTCGACGCTGTTCGGGAACTGGTCGGTATCCCAGCCCAGCTGCGGATCGCCGCGGTTGGCGTCGACGGAACCGAACAGCCCTAGCGCGATGGCCGTCGCGATCTCATGATGGAACGAGTGGCCGGCAAGGGTCGCATGGTTGGCTTCAATGTTCAGTTTAATCTCTTTTTCCAGACCAAACTGCTTGAGGAAGCCGTACACGGTAGAGGCGTCATAATCATACTGATGCTTGGTAGGCTCCTGCGGTTTGGGCTCGATCAGCAGCGTGCCTTTAAAGCCGATTTTATGCTTATGCTCCACCACCAGCTGCATAAAGCGCCCTATCTGTTCACGCTCCTGGCGCAGGTCGGTATTCAGCAGGGTTTCATAGCCCTCGCGACCGCCCCACAGGACATAGTTTTCGCCGCCCAGCTGATGGGTGGCATTCATGGCGGTAACCACCTGGGTGGCCGCCCAGCTAAACACTTCCGGGTCCGGGTTGGTGGCCGCGCCGGCGCCGTAGCGCGGGTTGGTGAAGCAGTTTGCGGTCCCCCACAGGAGCTTGACGCCGCTCTGCTGCTGCTTCTCCGCCAGCACCTCGACCATCCGGGCGAAGTTATTGCTGTACTCCTTGAGCGAACTCCCTTCCGGCGAGACGTCAACGTCGTGGAAGCAGTAGTAAGGCACGTTGAGTTTATGGAAAAATTCGAACGCCACATCGGCTTTGCGTTTGGCCATCTCCAGGGCGTCGCCAGGCTGCTGCCATGGGCGGTCGAAGGAGCCCACGCCAAACATATCGGCGCCATTCCAGCAGAAGGTGTGCCAGTAACAGGCCGCAAAACGCAGATGATCTTCCATCCGTTTGCCCAGCACCAGTTCATCCGGGTTGTAATGACGGAAAGCCAGCGGGTTAGCGGATTTCGGGCCTTCGTAACGAACGCGATCGAGTTGATCGAAATAGGTCTGCATAGAGAACTCCATATTCAGAGATGCGGCGAATAACCAATCAGGTACCCTAAATAATTCGAGTTGCAGGAAGGCGGCAGGAGCGCGAGTCCCCGATAACCAGGGGGCGAAGCAACGAATGTCACCAACACACCTACAACTTGAAGTATGACGGGTTTAAGCCAATATAGAATTTCGCTTTCATTTTCCTCAATTACGTTATTTCACACCGCCATTGAGAGAATCCACAAACGTGCGCCAGCTCGCAAAAAATAATATCGGCGCGTTCTTCTGCCGTCCTGTCAGAGAGGTCCAGTGCAATAATAAGAGTGTGCATGAATAAAATACGATCGCCGTCATAATTTGCGCATTAAACGAAATTTCATAACCGCAAAATAAGAACCGGTAATTGCCAGCCCTGCTTTCCGCGTTAAGAATCTGTAACGTATCCGCAACCTCATGTATCAAACATTATTTTTCCGTTCGTCTTACCTACCCTTACAAAAAAGGTATCGTTATTATGAAGATAAAGAACCTTTGCCTTACGCTTTGCGCCAGCTCCCTCCTGCTCGCCAGCATGGCGGGGATGGCGAAAGAAGTGAAGATTGGCATGGCCATCGACGATCTGCGTCTGGAACGCTGGCAGAAAGACCGCGATATTTTCGTCAATAAAGCGGAATCCTTAGGCGCCAAAGTTTTTGTCCAGTCCGCCAATGGCAATGAAGAAACGCAGATGTCGCAAATTGAAAACATGATCAACCGCGGCGTCGATGTCTTAGTGATTATTCCTTATAACGGTCAGGTGCTCAGTAACGTTATTAAAGAGGCCAAGCAGGAAGGTATTAAAGTGCTGGCCTATGATCGCATGATTAATAATGCCGATATTGATTTCTATATTTCTTTCGACAATGAAAAAGTCGGCGAAATGCAGGCGCAAAGCCTGGTCGACAAAGTGCCGCAGGGTAATTATTTTCTGATGGGCGGCTCGCCGGTGGATAATAACGCCAAGCTGTTCCGCGCCGGCCAGATGAAGATCCTCAAGCCGTATGTCGATGAGGGCAAAATTAAGATTGTCGGCGATCAGTGGGTTGACGGCTGGCTGCCGGAAAACGCGCTGAAAATAATGGAAAACGCGCTGACGGCGAATAATAACAAAATCGATGCCGTGGTGGCCTCCAATGACGCAACCGCCGGCGGCGCCATCCAGGCCTTAACCGCCCAGGGGCTGGCAGGCAAAGTGGCGATCTCCGGTCAGGATGCTGACCTGGCGGGCGTGAAGCGCATTATTTCCGGTACCCAGACGATGACCGTCTATAAACCGATTACCACCCTGGCCACCAACGCCGCCGAAATCGCCGTTGAGCTGGGCAACGATAAGCAGCCGAAGTCTGACACCACGCTGAATAACGGCTTAAAAGATGTCCCTTCGCGCCTGTTAACGCCAATTGAAGTGAATAAAGAGAATATCGACGCCACGGTGATAAAAGACGGTTTCCATAAAAAGAGTGAACTGTAATGGCTGACGCCCCGCTAAGGGGCGTCATTTTCATCCCGCCGGATATCACTTTTGCGGAGTCTTTATGGCCTGGCTACTCGAAATGAAGAACATCACCAAAACCTTCGGCGCCGTTAAGGCCGTGGATAATGTCAGCCTGCGCCTGAACGCTGGCGAGGTGGTCTCGTTATGCGGTGAAAATGGTTCGGGAAAATCGACGCTGATGAAGGTGCTGTGCGGTATCTATCCGCACGGAAGCTATGAGGGCGAGATTATTTTTGCCGGCGAAACGCTGCAGGCAAACCATATTCGCGATACCGAACGTAAAGGCATCGCCATTATTCATCAGGAGCTGGCGCTGGTGAAACATCTCACCGTGCTGGAGAACATTTTCCTCGGCGCCGAAATATCCCGCCACGGCCTGCTGGATTATGAAACCATGACGCTGCGCTGCCAGAAGCTGCTGGCGCAGGTCAATCTGCCCATTTCGCCCGACACCCGCGTCGGCGACCTCGGCCTCGGCCAGCAGCAGCTGGTGGAGATCGCCAAGGCGCTGAATAAACAGGTGCGCCTGCTGATCCTCGACGAACCAACCGCCTCCTTAACCGAACAAGAGACCGCGACGCTGCTGGCGATCGTTCGCGATCTGCAAAACCACGATATCGCCTGCATCTATATTTCGCACAAGCTCAATGAGGTCAAAGCGATCTCCGATACGATCTGCGTGATCCGCGATGGCCAGCATATCGGCACCCGCGACGCCAGCGGCATGAGCGAAGACGACATCATCACCATGATGGTTGGGCGGGAGCTCACCGCGCTCTATCCCAGCGAACCGCACGCCCACGGCGAAGAGATCCTGCGGGTCGAACATTTAACCGCCTGGCACCCGGTAAACCGTCATATTAAACGGGTCAACGACGTCTCGTTTTCCCTGCATCGCGGGGAGATCCTCGGCATCGCCGGGCTGGTCGGCGCCGGACGGACCGAGGCGGTGCAGTGCCTGTTCGGCGTCTGGCCGGGGCGCTGGCAGGGGGAGATCTTCATTGATGGCCAGCCGGTCAGCATCACTAACTGTCAGCAGGCCATTGGCCACGGCATCGCCATGGTGCCGGAAGACCGCAAAAAAGACGGTATCGTGCCGGTGATGGCGGTGGGTAAGAACATTACCCTGGCGGCGCTCAGCCAGTTCACCGGCGCGATGAGCAGCCTGGACGACGCCGCCGAGCAGCACTGTATTGAGCAGTCCATTCAGCGATTGAAAATTAAAACCTCCTCGCCGGAGCTGGCGATTGGCCGCCTGAGCGGCGGCAACCAGCAAAAGGCGATTCTGGCCCGCTGTCTGCTGCTGAATCCACGCATTCTGATCCTCGACGAACCCACCCGCGGCATCGATATCGGGGCGAAGTATGAAATTTATAAACTGATTAACCAGCTGGTGCAGCAGGGCATCGCGGTCATTGTCATTTCATCCGAACTGCCCGAGGTGCTTGGTCTTAGCGATCGGGTGCTGGTCATGCACGAAGGCAGGCTAAAAGCCAATTTGGTTAATCAACATCTGACCCAGGAACAGGTGATGGAAGCCGCGCTGAGGAGCGAACGCCATGTCGAAGAACACGTCGTCTGAAATCAAACTTACCCCAACCGCCCCCACCGCCCTGCCGGCGCTGAAGGGGCTTAACCTCCAGGTCTTCGTGATGATCGCCGCGATCGTCGTCATTATGCTGTTTTTCACCTGGGTTACCGATGGCGCCTACCTGAGCGCGCGCAATATCTCCAACCTGCTGCGCCAGACGGCCATCACCGGCATCCTCGCCGTCGGCATGGTGTTTGTGATTATTTCGGCAGAAATCGACCTCTCCGTCGGCTCGATGATGGGGCTGTTGGGCGGCGCCGCGGCGATCTTTGACGTCTGGCTCGGCTGGCCGCTGCCGCTCACCATTCTGGTGACGCTGGTGATGGGGCTGCTGCTCGGCGCGTGGAACGGATGGTGGGTGGCCTATCGCAAGGTCCCCTCGTTTATCGTCACCCTCGCCGGGATGCTGGCGTTTCGCGGCATTCTGATCGGCATCACCAACGGGACCACCGTCTCGCCCACCAGCCCGGCGATGGCGCAGATCGGCCAAAGCTACCTGCCAGATGGCATTGGCTTTGGCATCGGCGTTGTCGGCATGGCGGCGTTCATTATCTGGCAGTGGCGCGGACGGATGCGTCGGCAGGCGTTAGGTCTGGCGACCGCGTCCTCCACCGCGGCCGTTGGCCGCCAGGCCATTACCGCGGTGATTGTGCTGGGCGCAATCTGGCTGCTCAATGACTATCGCGGCGTGCCGACGCCGGTACTGATCCTCGCCGCCCTGCTGCTGGCAGGCCTGTTCATGGCCACTCGCACCGCCTTTGGCCGCCGCATCTACGCCATCGGCGGCAACCTGGAGGCGGCACGCCTGTCCGGGATTAACGTCGAGCGTACCAAGCTGGCGGTGTTTGCCATTAACGGCCTGATGGTCGCCATTGCCGGACTGATCCTCAGCTCGCGCCTTGGCGCGGGCTCCCCCTCGGCGGGCAACATCGCCGAACTGGACGCCATCGCCGCCTGCGTCATCGGCGGTACCAGCCTGGCGGGCGGTATCGGCAGTGTCGCCGGGGCGGTAATGGGGGCGTTTATTATGTCGGCCCTGGATAACGGCATGAGCATGATGGACGTTGCCACCTTCTGGCAATATATCGTCAAAGGCGCCATTTTGCTGCTGGCGGTGTGGATGGACTCCGCCACCAAGCGGCGCGCGTAAGGAAGCGCTCTCTGAAGAATGTCTGAATTCTTTGCGCTACCACCAAACTTCGCCATAAGGCGCTTGAAATATCTCGGGCATTAGCCGGTAGTGTATACCCAACAGCATTCGGGTTGCAGACGGCGCATCCCAGCCGCGTATCGCGTACGTGGCTGGGGTGAATGAGAAAGCCAGGCCATCGGCAACATCATGAATGAAGGGGTATGACCGGGGTTAGAGCAGGAACATCATCTATGTTTGAAAAGCGTCACCGTATTACGCTGTTATTTAACGCCAACAAAGCTTATGACCGCCAGGTGGTTGAGGGTGTCGGTGAGTATCTGCAGGCCTCTCAGCTGGAGTGGGATATCTTTATTGAAGAGGATTTTCGAGCACGAATCGAAAACATCAAAGAGTGGTTAGGCGATGGCGTTATCGCCGACTATGACGATCCCGAAATCGAAAAGCTACTGGCCGATGTCAACGTCCCCATCGTCGGCGTCGGCGGCTCTTATCATCAGCCAGAGCAGTACCCGCCGGTCCACTATATCGCCACGGACAACACCGCGCTGGTGGAAAGCGCCTTTCTTCATCTGAAGGAAAAAGGAGTACACCGCTTCGCGTTTTACGGACTGCCCACCTCCAGCGGTAAACGCTGGGCGGTAGAGCGCGAGTATGCCTTCTGCCAGCTGGTGGCGAAGGAGAAGTACCGCGGCGTGGTCTACCAGGGGCTGGAGACGGCGCCGGAAAACTGGCAGCACGCGCAAAACCGGCTCGCCGACTGGCTGCAAACGCTGCCGCCGCAAACCGGCATTATCGCCGTCACCGACGCGCGCGCCCGCCACGTCCTGCAGGCCTGCGAGCTGCTGCATATCCCGGTGCCCGAGAAACTGTGCGTTATTGGCATCGATAATGAGGAGCTGACCCGCTACCTCTCGCGCGTCGCCCTCTCCTCCGTCGCCCAGGGCACCCGCCAGATGGGTTATCAGGCGGCAAAATTGCTCCACCGGCTGCTGAATAACGAGGCGCTCCCGCTGCAGCGCCAGCTGATCCCGCCGATGCGCGTCGTTGAACGACGTTCCACCGACTACCGGTCGTTAAACGATCCCTCCGTGATTCAGGCGATGCATTACATTCGCAACAATGCCTGCAAAGGCATCAAGGTGGAGCAGGTGCTCGACGCCGTCGGCATTTCACGCTCCAACCTGGAGAAACGCTTTAAAGAGGAGGTCGGAGAGACCATCCACACGGTGATCCACAGCGAGAAACTGGAAAAGGCGCGCAGCCTGCTGGTGTCCACCAGCCTGTCGATCAATGAAATTTCACAGATGTGCGGCTACCCGTCGCTGCAATATTTCTATTCGGTGTTTAAGAAAGAGTACGACGTGACGCCGAAGGAGTACCGTGACCGGCACAGCGAAGTCATGATGTAGAGAGCAAAGAAAAATGCCCGGGCTTGCGCGCCGGGCATGAATAATCACGTAGATAAGCACATTACATGTGCGCGGCAATTAACCGCTGGTTATCCTGATACATCGCGAAGAGATAGTTGTTGTAGCTCGACCCTCTGGTCGAATAGCCCTTCAGCTTATGAATCATGGTACTAGCCGTTACTTCCTGATCCGCCTTGCGCAGCTGCAGGCGCGATTTGCGGAAAGAGGAATAGGCCGGGTGGGTGTTCAGGTTTGTGACGTAAGCCTGCACCGACTGCTCCACCGACTCAAACTGCGAGTAGCCTTTCATCGCGCCGCGGCAGCGACCAGCGCCGCACTTCATGCCGAACAGATTGTTGTTCTCACGCGCCAGCTTGGAAGTACCCCAGCCACTTTCCGCCGCCGCCATGGTCGCGACCATGCTGTTCGGAATAATGTCGACACGCTCAAGTAGCGTGTTCCAGGGCACATGACGCGTATTGCCTGACCACTTCACCTTATAACGTGTCGCGATGTCTTTCAGGCGCGCCTTTTCACTCGGCGACCAGCGAGCATCGTACTGCTTGGATACAAGCCAGTTACGATCCGCAGTAATCGCCTGATTCTGCTTGGTAATATAAGGCATGACCGTCCGGAGAAACGCTTTTTTCCTTGGTGTTCCGGAAGGGTATTTTCGCAAGTCAGGAAGTGAACTGCTCTTTACACTATTGCGAGAATACTCTTGTTTACTGCTTACCTTAGTACTACTTATCTTCTTAACCGTTGGGGCTTTATGACTCTTTGTTGCTGTGTGCGTTGTTGCCAACACACTACCTGAAAAGACGCAGGTTAGTAACATAAGTATGGCGGCCCCATATCGTCGTATGGGATTCGATATCATCAGGTCTCCTGGTCGGATATATGCATTCCAACACCTTGTTTTTCACAAAAAAACGATAGCTGAATCGCTAATAGTATCAAAAATACGCACTGAGAGCATCAACAGAAATAGTCCAATTCCGAATTGCTGTCATCTGAAATCGGTTTCTGCGCCGCATCGCTAGCGCGAAAATGCTAGCTTCGTCTCATTTTTAGCCTATTTTTTGAGCGGTGTCACTCACCCCTTTTCATCCTCCTGGTAAAACGTTCGCCGGGAGGAGTTCACTCGCGCGGCAACAAGGCACACTAGCTAAAAACCGCTCAAGGATCCCGCAATGAAACTCGCTGCGCTTGCCACGTTATTCGTGCCTGGGATGGCCTTTGCCGCCTGGACTACCGCCGACTTCCCTGCTTTTACCGAAGAAGGGACGGGTCGCTTCATCAGCCAGAAAGTGGTTGAGAAGGGTACACGTCCCCTGCAGCTAAATTTTGACCAACAGTGCTGGCAGCCTTCCGGCGGCATTAAGCTCAACCAGATGCTCTCCATGGAACCCTGTCGCGGCACGCCGCCGCAATGGCGCATCTTCCGCCAGGGTCTGTATACCCTGGAAGTGGATACCCGCTCCGGCACGCCGACGATGATGATTTCGCTGGAAGAAAAAGAGGCCAGCGCCGCGGCGCCGCAGATCCGCCAGTGTCCGAAGTGGGATGGAAAACCTCTCACCCTCGACGTTAGTAAAACCTTCCCCGAGGGCAGCAAAGTTCGCGATTTCTACAGCGGCAATGTCGCGACCGTCAGCGGCGGCAAAATCACGCTGCAGCCCGCCTTCGGCAGCAATGGTCTGCTGCTGCTCGAGCGCGCCGAGACGGCCGCGCCGGCGCCGTTCGACTGGCACAACGCCACCGTCTACTTCGTCCTGACCGACCGCTTCGTGAACGGTAATCCGGCCAACGACAATAGCTATGGCCGACACAAAGACGGCATGCAGGAGATCGGCACCTTCCACGGCGGCGACCTGCAGGGATTAACCAGCAAGCTGGATTATCTGCAGCAGATGGGGGTCAATGCCCTGTGGATCAGCTCCCCGCTCGAGCAGATCCACGGCTGGGTCGGCGGTGGGACGAAAGGCGATTTCCCGCACTACGCCTACCACGGCTATTACACTCAGGACTGGTCGAAACTGGACGCCAACATGGGGACCGAAGCGGATCTCCGCCGGCTGGTGGATGAAGCGCATAAGCGCGGAATACGTATTCTGTTCGACGTGGTGATGAACCATACCGGTTACGCCACCCTGGCCGACATGCAGGAGTTCCAGTTCGGCTCCCTGTATCTGCAAGGGGATGAGCTGAAAAAAACCCTCGGCGAGCGCTGGACGGACTGGAAGCCCGGCGCGGGCCAGACCTGGCACAGCTTTAACGACTATATCAACTTCAGCGACAAGGCCGGTTGGGAGAAATGGTGGGGTAAGAAGTGGATCCGCACCGATATCGGCGATTACGACAACCCGGGCTATGACGACCTCACCATGTCGCTGGCCTTCCTGCCGGACCTGAAAACCGAATCGAAGGAGGCGTCGGGCCTGCCGAACTTCTATAGCCATAAACCGGACACTGCGGCGAAGGCGATCCCGGGCTATACGCCGCGCGACTACCTGACGCACTGGCTGAGCCAGTGGGTGCGCGACTACGGCATCGACGGCTTCCGCGTCGATACCGCTAAACATGTGGAGATGGATGCCTGGCAGCAGTTAAAAACCCAGGCCACCGCCGCGCTGGCGGAGTGGAAAAAAGCCAATCCGGATAAAGCGCTGGATGCGGCGCCGTTCTGGATGACCGGGGAAGCCTGGGGACACGGGGTGATGGAGAGCGATTACTATCGCCACGGTTTTGATGCGATGATCAATTTCGACTACCAGGACCAGGCGGCGAAAGCGGCTAACTGCATGGCCAACATTGACCTCACCTGGCAGCAAATGGCGGACAAGCTGCAGAGCTTTAACGTCCTGAGCTACCTCTCCTCGCACGATACGCGCCTGTTCCGCGAAGGCGGCACCACGGCGGCAGAGCTGCTGCTGCTGGCCCCTGGCGCCGTGCAGATCTTCTATGGTGACGAGTCGTCGCGCCCGTTCGGCCCCACCGGCTCGGACCCGCTGCAGGGCACCCGTTCAGAGATGAACTGGCAGGATGTCAACGGTAAAGCGGCCCGCAGCGTTACCCACTGGCAGAAGATCGGCCAGTTCCGCGCGCGCCATCCGGCGATCGGTATGGGCAAACAGACAACGCTGTCAATGCCGCGAGGTTACGGATTCGTGCGCGAGAGCGGTGAAGACAAAGTGATGGTCATCTGGGCCGGACAACAGCAGTAAAGCAGGAGTGGCTCCCTGCCCGGCGGGGAGCCAGTCAGCACAATACGCTGATAAAAGATCGATTCACAGGATAAAAACAAAAACATCCCCCTTCCCTTCGATTTGCACCACGCTGGCGCTGGCGTTATGGTTAGCCACTTTCCAGAACCACCGACAGACGATTCGCGATGACATTTTCCCTTTTCGGCGACAAATTCACCCGTCATTCAGGCATTACCCGCCTGATGGAAGACCTTAATGACGGTCTGCGCACGCCGGGCGCTATTATGCTGGGCGGCGGCAACCCCGCTCAGATCCCGGAGATGAATGACTACTTCCAGCAGCTGCTCTCCGACATGCTGGATAATGGCAAAGCCCTTGATGCGCTTTGTAATTATGATGGTCCGCAGGGCAAAAGCGAGCTGCTGAGCCTGCTGGCGAAGATGCTGCGCGACGAGCTGGGCTGGGAGATCGAACCACAGAATATTGCGCTAACAAACGGCAGTCAGAGCGCATTTTTCTACTTGTTTAATCTGTTCGCAGGCCGTCGGGCAGATGGCACCACCCGTAAGGTGCTGTTCCCGCTGACGCCGGAATATATCGGCTATGCCGATGCCGGCCTGGAAGAGGATCTGTTCGTTGCCACCCGGCCGAATATCGAACTGCTGCCGGAAGGCCAGTTCAAGTACCACGTTGATTTTGAGCATCTGCAGGTGACGGAAGAGACCGGGATGATCTGCGTCTCGCGTCCCACCAACCCGACCGGCAACGTCATCACTGATGAAGAGCTGATCAAACTGGATGCGCTGGCGAATCAGCATGGGGTCCCGCTGGTGATTGATAACGCCTACGGCGTGCCGTTCCCGGGCATTATTTTCAGCGACGCCCGACCGCTGTGGAATCCGAACATCGTGCTGTGTATGAGCCTGTCCAAGCTGGGCCTGCCGGGCAGCCGCTGCGGGATTATCATCGCCAACGAGAAAATCATCACCGCCATCAGCAACATGAACGGCATTATCAGCCTCGCGCCCGGCGGTATCGGGCCGGCAATGATGTGTGAAATGATTAAACGTCAGGATCTGCTGCGCCTGTCAGAGACAGTGATCAAACCCTTCTATTACCAGCGGGTGCAGGAGACCATCGCCATTATTCGCCGCTATCTGCCGGAGGAGCGCTGCCTTATTCACAAACCGGAGGGGGCGATCTTCCTCTGGCTGTGGTTTAAGGATCTGCCGATCTCCACCGAGCTGCTGTATCAGCGGCTGAAAAAGCGCGGCGTGCTGATGGTGCCGGGGGATTTCTTCTTCCCGGGACTCGATAAACCGTGGCCGCATACTCACCAGTGCATGCGCATGAACTATGTGCCGGACCCGCAAAAAATCGAGGCCGGGGTGAAAATTCTCGCCGAAGAGGTTGAATTCGCCTGGCGCGAACAGGAAGCCTAATCCCTGACGCCGCTGACGGCTAACGCCCGTTAGCGGACCCGCTCACGCCAGCGCCAGCCGCTGGCGTTTTTGCGCGCATAGCGCCTCCAGCTCCGCGGGAGCCATCACCCGCAGCGCCTGCGTCGGGCAGGCGGCTACGCAGGCCGGCCCCTCGGCGCGGTGGTGGCATAAATCGCATTTCAGCGCCTGCGCCTGCTGGTTCACCACCGTGACGGTCATTGCGCCGTACGGGCAGGCCACCATGCAGCTTTTACAGCCGATGCAGCGGCGCTGATCGACCCACCAAACGTCCTCCTCCCGACGAATCGCCCCCTGCGGGCAGACGCTGGCGCAAGGCGCATCCTCGCACTGCCGACAGGCCGTCGCCGTTGATATCTCGCCGCTTTTCACCACCCGGATACGCGGCGTGAAATGGCCTGTCGACAGCATGGAGACATCCTGCGCCTGCTGGTGCGCCACCGCGCAGGCCACTTCACAGGTACGACAGCCAATACACTGCTGGGCATTGGCAATAAGAAACCGGTTCATCCTCTGCTCCCTGGGGATAAAACCGCAGGGTGCCAGAATAATCCCTGCCCGCGCTTTGATCCTGAATGGAATCAGCGCTGTTTTTAGTCACTAGCACAAGTGATTTTTCATTACGCTGAATTAATGTGCTCCTTACAGTAGCGGCGCTTCCAGGCTGCAGGCGTGAGGCTGGTGTGCTTGCGAAAGATCTTGCGAAAATAACCGACGTCATTAAAGCCGCACTGGCTCGCGACTTCGGTCAACGACAGTGAATCACTGATCAATAGCTTTTCCGCCGCTCTGACCCGCTGACGATGCAGCGCTTCGGTCAACGTCACGCGAAAAACGTGACGATAGACGCGTCCTAAATAGTCCGCATTACAGTGCAGCTCTTTCGCCAGTGTCGATGCTGAAACAGGCAAGTGGTAACGGGTATGGATGATCTGCTGCGCTTTCCAGGCCAGCGCAGCGCCGGGACTGTCGTCCGGTTTTTCGCTTGCCGCCGCGGCAATCTGCTGCAGTATCAGCAATAACAGGAGCTCCAGCGCCAGGCTGCGGTGAATATTCTCCTGTTCACGAAGAAACTGGCGAAACAGCGAAATAATGTATTGTGGATCGCTGACGCGGGTATGTTGCGGAACGTTAAGCAGCGCAGGCGGCAGAGACCGGACACTCTCCGTCAGTACTTCAAAATGCAGCCAATAAAATTTCAGGTCGGCGGGAAATTCCCCCACCCCAACATGAGAACGTACTGGCCACAGCAGTAAACTCTCCCCTGCATTAACGTTAAATATTTCACCCTCCTCGCAAATCGTTAACGTCCCCTTTTCGACAAAAATAATTTCCCAGGACTGCAGTTTACGCGCCGGATGACTGCCGACGCCACGGGAAATAAATAAGCCGCCATTTTGTACGCGAATCGGGAGAGGCATGGATAATTCAAGCATATATATTTAATTTTCCGCTAACGAAACGATAAAAAATCTCTTTCCAATTGATTATTAATCATAAATTAACGCCTTTCCGGATCGGAATCACACTTTTATGACGAAGTCGGAATCGTCCTCTTTTTATACTTTTCCCTTCCCTTGTTGCCTCGTTTATTCGGTGCAAAATAATTAATGTATTTGCAAAAGACAAAAAATGTCCGCCGGTCAGACAGCGGAATAATTCTGAACATCATCTTCGGGAGTTATTTATGACTACGGCTCCGATTACGACAAGCGACCTCACGAAGCACGTGCAGGACGCCAAATTATCTCTCCGTGAAAAAATAGGCTATGGTCTGGGCGACGCCGGTGGAACGGTCATCACCTGCCTGATCATGAACTTTCTCACTTTTTTCTATACTGACGTCTTTGGGCTCACCCCGGCGCTGGTCGGTACTCTGTTCCTTGCGCTGCGCGTGTTTGATGCTATTTCCGATCCGATCATGGGCGTCCTCGCCGATCGGACCCAAAGCCGATGGGGACGTTTTCGCCCCTGGCAGCTATGGATTGCGGTTCCCATTGCAGCGATCGGGGTGCTGACCTTTACCGTGCCGGATGCCGGCATGGGGGTAAAAATCGCCTGGGCCTTCGGCACTTACCTGCTGCTTTCAGTCAGCTATACCGCGATTAACGTCCCCTACTGCGCGCTCATTAATACGATGACCACTCGCCATAGCGAGGTGATATCCTGCCAGGCATGGCGCTTTGTACTGTGCGGCGTGGCAGGATTC
Organism: Klebsiella sp. JB_Kp042; assembly: GCF_040065275.1. NCBI lineage: Bacteria > Pseudomonadati > Pseudomonadota > Gammaproteobacteria > Enterobacterales > Enterobacteriaceae > Klebsiella > Klebsiella sp. JB_Kp042. The sequence continues at coordinate 7,977 of NZ_JBEAJL010000082.1, read as the reverse complement.
CTGGTCTCCGTGGGCCTGCCGTGGTTGGTTAAAGCGCTCGGTCAGGGGAATACCGCCCAGGGTTATCAGTATGGTGTCGGCGTACTCTGCGCCATCGCGGCGGTGATGTTTTTGTGCTGCTTTTTCTGGGTACGTGAGCGTGTTTCCCTGGAGATGCTCGGCAAATTCACCCTGCGCGAACATATCGCCGGTCTGCGTAAAAACGATCAGTTGTTACTCATGCTGGCGATGTCATTCCTGTTGATCAACGTGTTTAATATTCGCGGTGGCGGCTACATGTACTTTATTACCTATGTACTGGGCGGCTCTACTGGCTATACATCGCTGTTTTTCACCATGGTCACCTTTTCCTCGATTCTGGGCGCCGCGATCGTCAATTGGCTGTCGCGCCACGTTGATACCGTCAAGCTCTATTACTACACCAATCTGGTATTGGCCTTACTGGCGGTGGGGATGTGGTTCCTGCCAACCGGTCCGTCCTGGCAAACGCTATGGCTGGCGGTCATTCTCGGCAATGGCATCATCCTGGGCTTTACCCTACCGCTGCATTTTTCGTTGATGGCCTTCTCTGATGATTATGGTGAATGGAAGACGGGTGTCCGTTCGTCAGGGATGAACTTTGCTTTCAACCTGTTCTTTATCAAGCTGGCATGGGCCTCCAGTGCGGGCATTATCAGCCTGGTATTTATCTACGTTGCTTATCAACCCGGCGCCAGCAACCAGACTCCATCCTCACTATCGGGGATCACGGCGATGGAAACCCTGCTGCCCGCGCTGTTCCATCTGTTGCTGGCCTTCGCTATCCGCGCCTGTAAGCTCAACAATCCCATGATGTCGCGCATTGCAACCGATCTGCGCGCACGTCACATTCAGTCTTAAGGAGAAATCATGGAAGTCGATCTGCACAAACTGAAAGTTAACGATCCGTTTCTGGGTCAGTATCAGCAACTGGTGCGTGATGTCGTCATTCCCTATCAGTGGGATGCCCTCAATGACCGGATCGCCGAGGCTGAACCCAGCCATGCGATAGAAAACTTCCGTATCGCCGCAGGTCAGCAGGCAGGGGAATTCTACGGAATGGTGTTCCAGGACAGCGATGTGGCGAAATGGCTGGAGGCAGTCGCCTGGTCATTGTGTCAGAAGCCAGATGCGGAACTGGAAAAAACCGCCGACGAGGTGATCGAGCTGATTGCCGCCGCGCAATGTGAAGATGGTTATCTGAACACCTATTTTACGGTGAAAGCGCCCGGGGAACGCTGGACTAATCTCGCCGAATGCCATGAATTGTACTGTGCCGGTCACTTGATTGAGGCTGGGGTGGCATTCTTCCAGGCAACCAGTAAACGCCGCCTGCTGGAGGTGGTATGTCGCCTCGCCGATCATATCGACAGCGTCTTTGGTCCGGACGGCAATCAACTGCACGGCTACCCGGGACACCCTGAAATAGAGCTGGCGTTAATGCGTTTGTACGATGTGACTCAGGAACCACGCTATATGGCGCTGGCTAATTACTTCGTTGAACAGCGTGGGACACAGCCGCATTTCTATGACATCGAATATGAAAAACGCGGCAAAACCTCCTTCTGGAATACCTATGGGCCGGCGTGGATGGTGATGGATAAACCCTACAGCCAGGCGCATTTGCCGCTTGCCGAACAGACCACCGCTGTGGGTCACGCGGTTCGCTTTGTTTATTTAATGGCCGGCGTAGCGCACCTTGCACGCCTGAGCAAGAACGAAGGCAAACGCCAGGACTGCCTGCGGTTATGGAAAAACATGGTCCAGCGTCAGTTGTATATTACGGGCGGCATTGGCTCACAGAGCAGCGGGGAAGCCTTCAGCAGCGATTACGATCTGCCGAATGATACCGTTTATGCGGAAAGCTGCGCCTCTATCGGGCTGATGATGTTCGCGCGCCGCATGCTGGAACTGGAAGCCGACAGCCAATATGCTGATGTGATGGAGCGCGCGCTTTACAATACCGTCCTGGGCGGTATGGCGCTGGACGGTAAACATTTCTTCTACGTCAACCCACTGGAAGTGCAGCCCAAGGCTTTAAAATTCAATCATAATTATGACCATGTTAAGCCTGTTCGTCAGCGCTGGTTCGGCTGTGCCTGTTGCCCACCGAATATCGCTCGTCTCCTGACCTCGCTGGGACATTATATCTATACGCCACGCGAAGAGGCGTTATATATCAATCTCTACGTCGGTAATCAGGCTGAGATCCCGGTAGGAGAAAAGACGTTACGTCTGCGTATCAGCGGTGACTATCCCTGGCAGGAACAGGTCAAAATTGTCATCGAGTCTCCGTCAGCATTGAACCATACGCTGGCGCTGCGTCTCCCGGACTGGTGCGAGGGGGCACAGCTCACCCTGAACGGCGCGCCGGTCACGCAGGATATACGCCAGGGCTATCTGCATATCCAACATCTCTGGCAGGAAGGCGACACCCTGATGCTAACGTTGCCGATGCCGGTTCGCCGGGTATATGGTAATCCGCTGGTTCGCCACCAGGCAGGCCAGGTGGCGCTGCAACGCGGTCCACTGGTTTATTGTCTAGAACAAGCTGATAACGGTGAGGCGCTGCATAACCTACTGCTGCCACGCGATGCCAGGTTCACGGTGTTTGAAGGAAAGGGGCTGTTTGCTCACAAAATGTTGATTCAGGCCCCAGGCTATAGAAAACATGCAGAAAACGCCGATGCGCAGAAGCTGTGGAGCTACGATCACCCTCTGGCCACCCCCCATTCCCAGACGTTGACCTTTATTCCCTGGTTTAGCTGGGCAAACCGCGGAGAAGGCGAAATGCGTATCTGGGTTCGGGAAGCCGAATAAGGCCAGGCACAACGCGACCCCCCTCTTCCCCGGCAACACACCGTTCGCTGTCCGCCGGGGAGCAGGCGTTAACGATCAGAGAAACAATGCCTTATCGCGCAGGATATGATCGTTGCCGCGACGGCGGGTGTAGCCAATCCGATCGAAATACTCGAGGATCTGGATCGCCAGCTTCCGCCCTACGTTTAAGGTATCGCGAAAATCCGCCGCGCAGGTTGAGCCGCGCAGCTGATCCAGCTCGCGCACCCGCTGGGCGAACTGCACAATGCGATCGTTGCGGTAGTAACGATCTTTGACGATCGCGGTAATCATCCCCTGCTGCGCCGCCTGGCGCAGCACCGCGCGCATCAGGGACTCTTCAACATGGACTTCGCGCGCGAGATCGCGCACCCACCAGGGATCATCGCCGAACAGGGTCTCCACCTTCCGCCAGACCGCCTGCTGCTCGTCGGTAAACCCGGCTTTATGCTCGGGCAGATGCAGCCAGCCGTGATGGCTGTGGACTAATCCGCTCTCGCGCATCTGCTCAATCAGCAGCAGCACCAGCGCTTCCTCTTCCATCGGCAGCGCAATGCGACGCAGGCGCTCCCGGCCAGGGCCCGGCTCGTCGCGATGCTGCTCATGGTAGCGCACCAGGGCATCCAGCAATTTTCGCTGCCAGCGGGCGGCAAGCGGCGCACTAAGCAGGCGCTGTCCGGCCTGCAGATAGTCCGGTCGCTGGATCAAGGCCGCCATTCCGGCTTCACTCAGCTGCCGCGCCCAGGCGAAGCGCTCAAGCCGGACGGCGTCCCGCTGCAGATGCAGCTCCAGGGCCTGCGCATCGTCAGCGCCGACCGCCGCCAGGGCGTGAAGCCACTGCAGATACTCCGGTTTACGCTTGCCGCGGCGCGGGGGATCCAGCGTCACCACCCGTGCGCCGGCCAGCGTCAAGCGAGCGGAGATATCGCGGAGCACCAGCCGGTCGTTATCCGCCAGCCACAGCGGAGTATCCAGCACCAGCTCCGCCAGGCCGCCCTCCAGGAGCGACACCCGGCCGGTGATGTGGCTGGCAGCGTGGTGAATATGCAGCGGCTGCCACTGGCTGAGCGGCGTATGGCACTGCAGTTCGACAATCACCCGCTCTGCAGGCTCCGGCGGCGGTGAGGAGAGCAGCCAGTCGCCGCGGTGCAATGCCTCTTTCTGCGCATCGCCGACAATATTCAGCGCAATGCGCTGCCCGGCGTGCGCCTGCTCAACCGCTTGATTCTGGGCATGCAGACCGCGGACGCGCATCGGCGTGTTGACGCCGGTGAGCCACAGGGTATCCCCGACCCGTACTTCGCCGGAGAGCGCCGTCCCGGTGACCACCAGCCCCGCCCCTTTGACGGTAAAGGCGCGATCCAGCGCCAGGCGAAAACGCCGCTGCTGCGGATGGGGGCGCTCCGCAAGCTGCAGCAGATGGCTGCGCAGTTCGGCAATACCGAGGTTTTCCACCGCCGCGGTGGGGAAGAAAGCGGCGGCGTCAAAGCCCAGTTCGCGCAGGGCCTGCTCGACCTCCGCCTGAACCTCCGCCACCCGGGCGGCCGTCACGCGGTCCGTCTTGGTGAGCGCCACGGTCAGCGTCGGCTTTCCGGTCAGCTGCAGGATCGCCAGGTGTTCGCGGGTTTGCGCCATCACCCCGTCATCGCAGGCCACCACCAGCAGCGCATGGTCGATCCCACCCACCCCCGCCAGCATGTTGGACAAAAACTTTTCGTGCCCGGGCACGTCAATAAACCCCAGCACCCGCCCGTCCAGCTGCGGCCAGTAGGCATAGCCGAGATCGATCGTCATTCCCCGCGCTTTCTCTTCCGGCAGACGATCGGCATTCACGCCGGTTATCGCCTGCAGCAGCGTCGTTTTGCCGTGGTCAACATGTCCAGCGGTGGCAATAATCATCGTAACAACATCTCCATAAACCGGGTTTCATCTTCCAGACAGCGCAGATCCAGCCAGAGCCGGCCGTCATAAATGCGGCCAATCACCGGGCATGGCAGCCTGCGCCAGCGGGCCGCCAAAGCCTCCAGCCGGCTGCCGCGGCCGTCATGGGGGGTAAAGGTCAACGCCGCGCCAGGCAGACGGTCGACGGGTAACGAGCCGCTGCCAATCTGCGACTGGCAGGCTGCCACGTTGACGGCAAAATCAGCATAGTGTGCCGCCAGGGCAGGCTGCAGGCGTTCAGCCTGCCGGCGGATCTCGTCCGCCGGGCGGGTGAGCAGGCGCAGCGTCGGTAAGGTTTCCCGCAGCGCTTCCGGATGCTGATAGAGGCGCAGCGTGGCTTCCAGCGCCGCGAGAGTCATTTTATCCGCGCGCAGGGCCCGCTTCAGCGGATGGCTCTGCAGGCGGGCAATCAGCGCGCGTTTGCCAACGATAATTCCGGCCTGCGGGCCGCCGAGCAGCTTGTCGCCAGAGAAACTGACCAGGCTCACCCCGGCGGCGATCATCTCTTGCGGCATCGGCTCTTTCGGCAGGCCATACTGACTGAGATCCACCAGCGACCCGCTGCCCAGGTCGGCCACTACCGGGACGTCCAGCTCGCGGCCGATGACCGCCAGCTCCGCTTCGTCGACGGCTTTGGTAAAGCCTTCAATGCTGTAGTTGCTGGTGTGGACCTTCATCAGCAGGGCGGTATTGTCATTCACCGCCTGGCGATAGTCTTTGGCGTGGGTGCGGTTGGTGGTGCCTACTTCGTGCAGCTGACAACCTGCCTGACGCATCACGTCGGGAATGCGGAACGCCCCGCCGATCTCCACCAGCTCGCCGCGGGAGACCACCACCTCCCTGCCGCTGGCGGTGGCCGCCAGCATCAGCAGCACGGCCGCCGCGTTGTTGTTCACGATACAGGCATCTTCCGCGCCGGTGATCTGGCACAGCAGATCGGCAATAGCGCGATCGCGATGGCCGCGCCCGGCGTCGTCGAGATCATATTCGAGCGTCACCGGCGCGCGCATCGCGCTGACGACCGCCTCCACCGCCGCCTCAGCCTGGATGGCGCGCCCGAGATTGGTGTGCAGCACCGTACCGGTGAGATTAAACACCGGACGCAGGGCGCTCTGCCGGCTGGCGGTCAGCCGCTGCGCGCAGGCACTCAGCCAGTCATGGCTCCAGTCAGGCAGTGTCTGACACTGGCGGATCTGTTCCCGCGCCTCGTCCAGCATCTGGCGCAGCTGCGTCACCACCTGCGAATGGCCGTGCTGCGCCAGCAGGGAGGAAAAAGCGGGGTCGCGGAGTAAGCGGTCAATGGCCGGAAGCCGGGTATAAAGCGCACGAATTTCGGTAGTCATGAATGGGCCTGGCAGTAAGTTATTTTCCCCCCTCCCGACGGGAGAGGGAGTCAACAATCAGCGGCGATTGTAACGCCTCCTTGCGCAAACTGTTACCTGCCTAGGTCAAGTCCGCGGCGGTTCGGTGCGCGCAAAGCTGGCGCGCTGGAACAGCGCATCCACCAACTTCACCAACTGCGGCCGGGTGGCGCACCAGCCCGGCGCCACCCGGCGAAAGTTCAGGTAGGCAATGGCGCAGGCCGTAGAGATGGTCGCCAGATTGACCTCGTCGCCGCGTAGCGTTCCGTCCGCCGCGCAGGCTTCCAGCCTGTCGAGGCCGCGCGCCACTTTCTCCCGCTGGCGGAGCAGCTCTTGCTCTGACTGTTGGGCCGCAGGGCGAGCTTTTTCGCGCACCAGCGCCTGGGCGGCCTCCATCACCCCATCTGCCAGCGCCTCAAGCTGGCGCATCCTGAGAGCGGCTCTGGGATCGGCGGGAATCATCGGCGGCGCCACGCCCAGCAGCTCGAGATACTGCGCGATAACCGGAGAATCAAACCAGCATTCGCCGTCATCTGTCACCAGCGCCGGCACTTTGCCCAGCGGGTTATAGCGCGACACGCCGTTGCTTTCGCTGTAGGGGGATTCGTTGACAAATTCAAAAGGGATGCGCTTTTCCAGCAGGATCACCGATATTTTGCGCACAAAGGGACTGGTGTAGCTGCCGATCAGTTTCATAGCCTGCTCCTTATCGCCAACAAAGATATGAGTATGGCTCAGGGCGAGGTAAAAGGCAGGTGAGCATCCCGCTCAACCTGCCGCCGATCGCATTAATGGTCGAGATAGAGGTAGTGCATCCAACTGGTCATGCGCAGCAGCACTTTACGCATCACCGAAACGTGGGCGAAATGGTCGGAGTAGACCGCCACCTGCGCATAGATGCCATCGGGTAGTGCATCGATTTCGGCATTCGGATCGAGCTCAATGGTCGCCAGCACGCCATCGCTGCCCGGCGTCACGGTCAGCGACTGCAACGCCCCCTGCGCCTGATAGGTTCCCCCCGGCACCACCGGTAAAATGCTCACCAGTTTGCCGTGGAATACCTGTCCGGGCAGGGCATTAAACACCGCTTCCGCGTCGTCGCCCTTCTCCAGCCTTAACAGCGAATTTTGCCTGAACTGGGCGACGATCAGCCTTTTTTGCTCAGGGATAAACACCATCACCGGCCGCAGCGGCAGCGAGGCAGCGTAGGTCCCCGGACGGATCAACACTTGAGTGATATACCCATCGCTGGGCGCCCGCACGGTAGTCTGGTCGAGATTGTACTTCGCCTCCGCCAGCTGGGCGCGCAGGCTAACCACCTGCGACTGCTCGCCGTTGATCATGCTATCCAGCTGGCTCTGGATCTGCGCCTGTTCCGCCACCGACGCCTTGACCAGCGCGTCCTGGGCCAGATAATTCTGCCGGGCGTTATCGATGTCGCTTTCTGAGAACGGATTCACCCGGGCCTGGCTCCCTTTCAGGTAACGTTGATAGTCTTTATATAAGCGATCGCGTTCCGCCGATACGCGGGTGGTGTTGGCCTGGGCTTCAGAGAGCTGCGCCTTGAGGGTGTTAATACTGTGCAGCGCTGTCACCAGGTCGGCCTGCAGACGGTCGACCCGCGCCTGATAGCGCGCCGGGTCAATAGTAAAAAGCACCTCGCCCTTTTTGACGCGCTGATTCGCTTTGTCGGTGACGCTGTCAACTACTCCGGTAACCTGCGGCGTGATAGGAATAGATATCACCGCCTTTTGCGCCAGAAAGGGGCTTTGTTGAATAAATCGAACTTTTGCTGAGTTGAAGGATCAGATCACGCATC
>NZ_JBEAJL010000081.1:0-913 GCF_040065275.1 Klebsiella sp. JB_Kp042 | reverse complement strand
ATGCGTGATCTGATCCTTCAACTCAGCAAAAGTTCGATTTATTCAACAAAGCCATAGCAGCCCTTAGCTACACCGCTCCGGACGTGTTCAGCACGACTGCATAGCATGCAGTCGTGTGAATGGCACTGGTTTTCGATGCAACTTAGCTGAAAGCCCTGTTTTAACCGGTTTGTCACAGTGTCGGTCCATTGTACGTCTGCTACCACTGCGATCGTTTCAGCTTTAGCGCTTTATGATGCTGCGCTGCTCGCTCAAACTCTGCATCTGCGTTCTTAAGGCCGTGACGCGCTCGCTCAGCGCCGCGTCCTACCGTTGCATAAGACCAGGCATCGTACGCTATTCCGCGAAGGCGTATTCCTACTCGTCCTGATCTTGACCCGCCGTTTCTGGACAGCTTTTGTATCTTAAATTAACGATGTGCACTGCTACAGTTGTTCCCTTTGAGAGTGATATCCCAGCGCGCTGTGCGGGTGGTTTTCATTGTTATGCTTGAATGCTGCTGCAAGGTTTCACAGTGCTGTTCTCAATCCTGTTTTGGCATGAACGCTATATAGTCTTCTTTCATCGTTTTCACGAACCTCCGCGTTTCATACGTGGTATACGCTGAACCGTTGTCCGTCAGCCACTGCACTGGTGTGTCCGGCAACATGTCGCCGATGCGCTTTCAGAATCACATCCCGCACCGTCGAACTGTCATTACCTCCCGTGATTGCTGCCCAGTCTATGCCCCCACGGTCGCAGAAGTCCAGCGCGAACGTGACCCGCAGTTTTTCACTCTTGTCGCAGACGAATTCAAAGCCATCTGAACACCTGAGCATCTCGCTTTCTGCTAACGAGATTTTGGCCTTTAGACTGGCCCCGGCTTTGTTGAATAAATCGAACTTTTGCTGAGTTGAAGGATCAGATCACGCAT
>NZ_JBEAJL010000080.1:0-955 GCF_040065275.1 Klebsiella sp. JB_Kp042 | reverse complement strand
CCGCTCAGGCCGATATCCAGCACGTCGGTGCCGGCGTCCATCAGCCCGCGGGCCAGCGCCAGCTTCAGCGACTCGCTGGTGAGGCGCACATCGCCCCCCACCACTATCTTCCCGGGTTTCAGAAATTCGCCGTAGGCGCGGCCGATACGGTAGGCGATGTCCTCGTTCAGCTCCTCGCCCAGTTCACCACGGATGTCATAAGCCTTAAAGCATGTTAACTGTGTCATTCTGCGTTTTGTCCCGAAAAAAATTAGCAACGACCATACTGGTCTTTAATACGAATAATGTCGTCCTCGCCGAGGTACGACCCCGACTGGATCTCCAGCACTTCCAGCGGAATGCGGCCCGGGTTTTCCAGGCTGTGCTCGGCGCCAATCGGAATAAAGGTGGACTGGTTCTCGGTCAGCAGGAACTGCTTGCCGTTGACCGTCACCTGGCCGGTGCCGGCGAGAATGACCCAGTGTTCGGCGCGGTGGTGGTGCATCTGCATCGAGAAGGCGCCGCCCGGTTTCACGGTGATACGGTTGACGTTGAAGCGCGGGGTCTGGACCACCACGTCGCAGCGGCCCCAGGGACGGTAAATCTCGCGGTGGCGCTTGTATTCGCTGCGCTGGTTCTGCTTGAGGAACTCGACCGCCTTCTTCACGTCCTGGGAACGCTCGCGGTTCATCACCAGCACGGCGTCCTTGGTGCTGACAATCACCAGGTTCTCCACGCCGATGGCCGCCACCAGCTTCTCGTCGCTGTTGATGTAGCAGTTTTCGCTGTTGTGCACCCACGCGTCGCCGCTGAGGACGTTGCCCTGCTCATCTTTCGGGCTGACCTCCCACAGGGCGGACCAGGAGCCGACGTCGCTCCAGTCGGCATCGAGACCGACCACCACCGCGTCGGCGGTTTTCTCCATCACCGCGTAGTCCACGGACTCGTCCGGGCACTCGCAGAAAATGTCATGCGG
>NZ_JBEAJL010000079.1:0-959 GCF_040065275.1 Klebsiella sp. JB_Kp042 | reverse complement strand
CTGTGGTCCACCGGCGACGGGCTGTGCCTGCTGACCAAACGGCTGGAGCGCGGGCGCTTCGCCTGGCCGTCAGCTCGCGATGGCAAAGTGTTCCTGACCCCGGCGCAGCTGGCAATGCTGCTGGAAGGCATCGACTGGCGACAGCCGAAGCGGTTGCTGACCTCCCTGACCATGCTGTAGGCTTCTTTATCCTGGTTGTCGCAGAATAAGCCTGGTAAAATGCTGGCTTATGAATGACATCTCTTCTGACGACATCCTTCTGCTGAAACAGCGCCTTGCCGAACAGGAAGCGCTGAACCGTGCCCTGCTGGAAAAGCTGGCAGACCGGGAGCGCGAAATAGACCATCTGCAGGCGCAGCTGGATAAACTTCGCCGGATGAACTTCGGCAGCCGTTCTGAAAAAGTCTCCCGCCGTATCGCACAAATGGAAGCCGATCTGAACCGGCTTCAGAAAGAGAGCGATACGCTGACCGGTCGGGTGGATGACCCGGCAGTACAGCGCACTCTGCGTCAGACCCGCACCCGCAAACCGTTCCCCGAATCACTCCCCCGCGATGAAAAACGCCTGCGGCCAGCGGGTTCCTGCTGCCCGGAGTGTGGTGGTGCGCTGAGTTACCTGGGTGAGGATGCCGCTGAACAGCTGGAGCTGATGCGCAGCGCCTTCCGGGTGATCCGGACCGTACGGGAAAAACATGCCTGCACAAAATGTGATGCCATCGTGCAGGCCCCCGCGCCTTCGCGCCCCATTGAGCGGGGTATCGCCGGACCGGGGCTGATGGCCCGCGTGCTGACCTCAAAGTATGCAGAGCACACACCGCTGTATCGTCAGTCTGAAATATACGGTCGCCAGGGCGTGGAACTGAGCCGTTCACTGCTGTCGGGCTGGGTGGATGCATGCTGCCGGCTGCTGTCCCCGCTGGAGGAGGCGCTTCAGGACTATGTCCTGACTGACGGTAAAC
>NZ_JBEAJL010000078.1:0-1008 GCF_040065275.1 Klebsiella sp. JB_Kp042 | reverse complement strand
AAATCCAGCCAGCTACAGGGTCGTTCGCACGAAATCTTATTTATTCAACAAAGCCATTGAGTCCCTGCGGGTATTAAAAACTTGCCGAAAAACAGCAATATCAGCCCGCAGAGTCGCTCTCCAGATTATCCATTCAAATATTATCTCTGCCCCGGATGAATTACGTGAACAGCTCAGAAATATGACGCGCATGCAGCTCATCAGGACCCTGGGTTCCTGGAGACCTGATGCCAGTGAATACCGCAATGTAACCAACGTTTATCGCATTTCATTAAAGTCCCTTGCCCGACGCTATCTCGAGTTACATGACGAAATCGCTGATCTGGATGTCATGATTGCGGCAATTGTCGACGAGTTGGCACCTGAGCTGATTAAACGTAATGCTATCGGATACGAAAGCGCTTCACAGTTGCTGATCACTGCCGGAGACAATCCTCAACGGTTAAGATCAGAATCAGGATTTGCGGCACTGTGTGGTGTCAGCCCGGTCCCCGTTTCTTCTGGAAAAACGAACCGTTACCGACTTAATCGTGGTGGAGATCGTGCTGCAAATAGTGCACTTCACATCATCGCCATCGGACGCTTACGAACTGACGCAAAAACAAAGGAATATGTCGCCAGGCGTGTAGCCGAAGGACATACAAAAATGGAAGCGATACGCTGTCTAAAGCGATATATCTCCCGCGAAGTTTACACGTTACTGCGCAATCAAAACAGGCGGATCAACAGTATCCCGATAACAGCTTGACTCTTAGAAGGGCGTCCAAGGCAGCCATTATACGAGCAGGCAGTTCCGGCAGTTACTGTGGCGATACCGGATCAGGCAGAGTATGAGTCGGCGTGGAAACTGCTGGGATAACAGCCCAATGGAGCGCTTCTTCAGGAGTCTGAAGAACGAATGGGTGCCGGCGACGGGCTATGTAAGCTTCAGCGATGCAGCTCACGCAATAACGGGTAATGACTCCAATTTACTGATAGTGTTTTATGTTCAGATAGTGCCCGATGACT
>NZ_JBEAJL010000077.1:0-1136 GCF_040065275.1 Klebsiella sp. JB_Kp042 | reverse complement strand
CACTGCCAACTGAATAACACATCCCCGTCAATACGGTTCTCGCTGTACGCTTACGATTTATTCAACAAAGCCCCAATCTGGTTAAACGGCAAACTAAGTGGTGGTAAAGACTGACATCGGCATTATTACTATCGCTGTGGAACATCACCCCGACGGGCTTACCACGGGTTTCCCATGCCATTTCCAGTGCTTTCATGGTGAGCCTGCTGTCCGGCGAGAACGACATGGCCCAGCCCACTGGTTTTCTTGCGAACAGGTCGAGAACAACGGCGAGGTACGCCCAGCGCTTACCCGTCCAGATATAGGTCACATCACCGCACCACACCTGATTTGGTTCCGTTACGGCGAACTGTCGCTCAAGATGATTCGGGATAGCAACGTGCTCATGACCGCCACGCTTATACCGGTGAGTCGGCTGCTGGCAACTGACCAGCCCCAGCTCTTTCATGAGTCTGCCAGCAAGCCAGCGCCCCATCTGGTAACCTCTCTGGGTTGCCATTGTGGCGATGCTTCTTGCTCCGGCAGAGCCGTGGCTGATGCCATGCAGTTCAAGTACCTGACTGCGTAATACAGCCCGTCTGCCGTCTGGCTTTTCAGGACGGTTTTTCCAGTATTTGTAGCTGCTGCGATGAACCCCGAACACATGGCAGAGAGTGGCCACAGGATAACGCGCCCTGAGTTTCCCGATTATCGAGAACTGTTCAGGGAGTCTGACATCAAGAGCGCGGTAGCCTTTTTTAATATTTCATTTTCCATTTCAATACGTTGTAGCTTTTTCCTGAGCTCACGGATTTCAATTTGTTCCGGGGTAATGGGGGAGGCTTTTGGTGTTTTGCCCTGCCGTTCATCACGTAATTGTTTCACCCATCGCGTCATTGTGGAAAGGCCGACATCCATAGCGCTGGCTGCATCTGCCACGGTGTAGTTCTGGTCAACGACCAGTTGAGCGGATTCGCGTTTAAACTCTGCGCTGAAATTTCTTTTTTTCATTATGACACCTGTGTTGTTCTGAGGTGAGCATATCACCTCTGTTCAGGCGGCCAAATTCAGTAAACCACTTCATTAACAGTAGTAGGAAAAGGGCTTTGTTGAATAAATCGAACTTTTGCTGAGTTGAAGGATCAGATCACGCATCC
>NZ_JBEAJL010000076.1:0-1155 GCF_040065275.1 Klebsiella sp. JB_Kp042 | reverse complement strand
AATGGTAGGACTGGAGCCTAAACATACGGCGGTACGTAGCCCGGAAAGCAACGGGGAGCAGGTCACCTCCTGCTTTTGGCTTAACTCGTCGGTTAGCCACGCATCAAAACGGCCCATATGCCCTTAAGGTCCACTCTATTCAGGTTAAGTGGGGATTTTGGCGAGGTTGTGAAATGCAAAGGTAACGTTCACATATTGTAAACGGCAAAGAGCGATGCTATAATGTTCACATAATGTAAACGGATGGAACGACCGCAAGATGCACGTAATTTCAAAAGAGCCTTTTGAGGAAGCGGCAAAGCGATATCCCAACGATTCGTTAGCCATTCGGGCGTTGTACCGCTTAGTGCGCGAGACGGACTTCTCTTCTCCAGCTGAGATGCTAACTCTGATACCGAGCCTGGATAATTTTAAGTACAGGAATAAGTGGTGGGTTTTGGATGTAGGGGGCAACAACTTGAGGGTTATCGCCTATATCAATTTCGTAAATAAGCGCTTTTACGTGAAGCACATCGCAACCCACGCTGATTACGACAAGTTGACCCGCTATTACAGGGAGAACAAAGAATGATTACCGACACTGCAAAAGCCATTGAAGCAACCAAACAACTCGTAGCTGCCGTCCCCTTCCTAGGGGGCAGTTCTTCCGAGAGCGATTACCGCGAAGCGATGGAGCTGGTGGATTATCTGATCGAGAACGACGACGAGAACCCACTTATTGACTTCCTGGCGAGTAAGATTGCCGACTATGAAGATAACAGCCCTCGTTTCGCTGAGTTCAACAAAGCTATTGCTGAAATACCAGTCGGCGTTGCACTTCTGCGAACCCTGATTGACCAGCACAAGCTGTCTTATTCAGACCTTAAGGATGAGATCGGATCTAAATCATTGGTCAGCCAAATCCTGTCAGGGCAGCGCTCTTTGACCATCACTCACATAAAAGCTCTTTCCGCGCGCTTCGGTGTAAAACCTGAGTGGTTCCTATAACCGAAAGATATAACTAAATCACCTGATGGTGATTTAGTTATGATTAATTTCATTTGTAAGGAAGCTTCCATGTCAGACGAAGTAGTAAAGCCAGGGAATGAAGAGGCTCTTAGTGGCTTTGTTGAATAAATCGAACTTTTGCTGAGTTGAAGGATCAGATCACGCATC
>NZ_JBEAJL010000075.1:0-1222 GCF_040065275.1 Klebsiella sp. JB_Kp042 | reverse complement strand
GTGACCTGCCCCCAGGATTAGATACAACCGTCAGTTAGTAAGGTCGGTTTGTTTACCTTCACATTTTCCATTTCGCCACCGTGCTGCAAACTCTGATGGCGTCTGATAATTCAGTGCTGAATGTGGACGACACTCGTTATAATCCTGCCGCCAGTCATTAATGATTTTCCTTGCGTGAACGATATCGCTGAACCAGTGCTCATTCAGGCATTCATCGCGAAATCGTCCGTTAAAGCTCTCAATAAATCCGTTCTGCGTTGGCTTGCCCGGCTGGATTAAGCGCAACTCAACACCATGCTCAAAGGCCCATTGATCCAGTGCACGGCAAGTGAACTCCGGCCCCTGGTCAGTTCTTATCGTCGCCGGATAGCCTCGAAACAGTGCAATGCTGTCCAGAATACGCGAGACCTGAACGCCTGAAATCCCAAAGGCAACAGTGACCGTCAGGCATTCCTTTGTGAAATCATCGACGCAGGTAAGACACTTGATCCTGCGACCGGTGGAAAGTGCGTCCATGACGAAATCCATCGACCAGGTCAGATTGGGCGCCGCCGGACGGAGCAGCGGCAGACGTTCTGTTGCCAGCCCTTTACGACGTCTTCTGCGTTTTACGCCCAGGCCACTGAGGTGATAAAGCCGGTACACGCGCTTATGATTAACATGAAGCCCTTCACGGCGCAGCAATTGCCAAATACGACGGTAGCCAAAACGCCTGCGCTCCAGTGCCAGCTCAGTGATGCGCCCTGATAAATGCGCATCAGCAGCCGGACGGTGAGCCTCATAGCGGCAGGTCGACAGGGATAAACCTGTAAGCCTGCAGGCACGACGTTGCGACAGACCGGTCGCATCACACATCAGCATCACGGCTTCCCGCTTCTGGTCTGTCGTCAGTACTTTCGCCCAAGAGCCACCTGAAGCGCCTCTTTATCCAGCATGGCTTCGGCAAGCAGCTTCTTGAGTCTGGCGTTCTCTTCCTCAAGCGACTTCAGGCGCTTAACTTCAGGCACCTCCATACCGCCATACTTCTTACGCCAGGTGTAAAACGTGGCATCGGAAATGGCATGCTTGCGGCAGAGTTCACGGGCGGGTACCCCAGCTTCGGCTTCGCGGAGAATACTGATGATCTGTTCGTCGGAAAAACGCTTCTTCATGGGGATGTCCTCATGTGGCTTATGAAGACATTACTAACATCGGGGTGTACTAATCAACGGGGAGCAGGTCA
>NZ_JBEAJL010000074.1:0-1301 GCF_040065275.1 Klebsiella sp. JB_Kp042 | reverse complement strand
GGCCGGGAACTCAAAGGAGACTGCCAGTGATAAACTGGAGGAAGGTGGGGATGACGTCAAGTCATCATGGCCCTTACGACCAGGGCTACACACGTGCTACAATGGCATATACAAAGAGAAGCGACCTCGCGAGAGCAAGCGGACCTCATAAAGTATGTCGTAGTCCGGATTGGAGTCTGCAACTCGACTCCATGAAGTCGGAATCGCTAGTAATCGTAGATCAGAATGCTACGGTGAATACGTTCCCGGGCCTTGTACACACCGCCCGTCACACCATGGGAGTGGGTTGCAAAAGAAGTAGGTAGCTTAACCTTCGGGAGGGCGCTTACCACTTTGTGATTCATGACTGGGGTGAAGTCGTAACAAGGTAACCGTAGGGGAACCTGCGGTTGGATCACCTCCTTACCTTAAAGAACCTGCCTTTGTAGTGCTCACACAGATTGTCTGATGAAAGTAAAGAAGCAAGGCGTCTTGCGATTGAGACTTCAGTGTCCCCTTCGTCTAGAGGCCCAGGACACCGCCCTTTCACGGCGGTAACAGGGGTTCGAATCCCCTAGGGGACGCCACTTGCTGGTTCGTGAGTGAAAGACGCGTGCCGATATATCTCAAAACTCATCTTCGGGTGATGTTTGAGATATTTGCTCTTTAAAAATCTGGATCAAGCTGAAAATTGAAACGACACACAGTTAATGTGTGTTCGAGTCTCTCAAATTTTCGCGACACGATGATGTTTTACGAAACATCTTCGGGTTGTGAGGTTAAGCGACTAAGCGTACACGGTGGATGCCCTGGCAGTCAGAGGCGATGAAGGACGTGCTAATCTGCGAAAAGCGTCGGTAAGGTGATATGAACCGTTATAGCCGGCGATGTCCGAATGGGGAAACCCAGTGCAATTCGTTGCACTATCGTTAACTGAATACATAGGTTAACGAGGCGAACCGGGGGAACTGAAACATCTAAGTACCCCGAGGAAAAGAAATCAACCGAGATTCCCCCAGTAGCGGCGAGCGAACGGGGAGCAGCCCAGAGTCTGAATCAGCTTGTGTGTTAGTGGAACGGTCTGGAAAGTCCGACGGTACAGGGTGATAGTCCCGTACACCAAAATGCACAGGTTGTGAACTCGAAGAGTAGGGCGGGACACGTGGTATCCTGTCTGAATATGGGGGGACCATCCTCCAAGGCTAAATACTCCTGACTGACCGATAGTGAACCAGTACCGTGAGGGAAAGGCGAAAAGAACCCCGGCGAGGGGAGTGAAAAAGAACCTGAAACCGTGTACGTACAAGCAGTGGGAGCACCTT
>NZ_JBEAJL010000073.1:0-1438 GCF_040065275.1 Klebsiella sp. JB_Kp042 | reverse complement strand
TAATCAGCGAGTCAGCTTGGGAAGAAATGACCTGCTTATTCGCACCTTCCTTAGCAGCATCGTCATTACAGGCCTCCGGCGGACTGACTCTATTAGTCCGGCTGGCGGAAAAAATGCTGCGTCGCCACCCGCGCTATATTACGCTTCTGGCGCCGTTTATCTGCTATATCTTCACCTTTATGTCCGGCACCGGCCACGTGGTATATAGCCTGCTGCCGGTGATCTCCGAAGTGGCGCGGGATTCCGGCATTCGTCCCGAGCGTCCGCTGTCGATTTCCGTCATCGCTTCGCAACAGGCGATTACCGCCAGCCCAATTTCTGCGGCAATGGCAGCGATGATTGGCCTGATGGCGCCGTTCGGCATCTCCATCTCCACCATCATGATGATTTGCGTTCCGGCAACGCTGATTGGCGTGGCGACGGGAGCGCTCGCCACCTTTAATAAAGGTAAAGAGCTGAAAGACGATCCGGAATACCAGCGTCGCCTGGCAGAAGGTCTGCTCAAGCCTAACGGTAAAGCGGAGCTCAGCACGGAAATCGCGCCACACGCCAAACTCTCGGTGCTGCTGTTCCTGAGCGGCGCGGTGGTGATTGTCCTGCTGGGGCTGGTCCCGGGCCTGCGTCCGATGGTTGAAACCGCGAAGGGGCTGCAGCCGCTGTCAATGTCGGCGGCGATCCAGATTGTGATGCTCTCCTTCGCCTGCCTGATTGTGCTGCTGTGCCGCCCGCCGGTGGATCAGATCCTCAGCGGCAGCGTGTTCCGCGCCGGCGCGCTGGCTATTGTCTGCGCCTTTGGCCTGGCGTGGATGAGTGAAACCTTCGTCAGCAGCCATATCGACCTGATCAAATCGGAAGTGCAGGTGGTGCTGCAGGAGCATACCTGGCTTATCGCCATCATGATGTTCTTTGTCTCGGCGATGGTCAGCAGCCAGGCGGCGACCACCCTGATCCTGCTGCCGCTGGGGCTGGCGCTTGGGCTCCCGGCGTATGCGCTGATTGGCTCCTGGCCTGCGGTAAACGGCTACTTCTTTATCCCCGTGGCGGGACAGTGCCTCGCGGCGCTGGCCTTCGACGATACCGGCACCACCCGCATCGGCAAATACGTGCTTAACCACAGCTTTATGCGTCCGGGACTGGTGAACGTGATTGTCTCGGTGGCGATGGGCCTGATGATTGGCAAGATGATATTAGGCTGACTTTGTTCCTCGGCCCGCTTGTTCCAAGGGCCGTTTTTTATATCCTTTCGCGCCAAAGCCGTGCTAAAAGTCCATGATTACCTACTGAGACGCATTATGGCGCGATACCCTGTCCGGCAATAATTCTGGTGCAGCGATGTACTGCTCTGGCTTGAAGTGAGTGATGTTGAAGATATTTGTACCAGTAGATGGCTTTGTTGAATAAATCAGATTTCGGGTAAGTCTCCCCCGTAGCGGGTTGT
>NZ_JBEAJL010000072.1:0-1574 GCF_040065275.1 Klebsiella sp. JB_Kp042 | reverse complement strand
CGGGTAAACGGGGCCGCTGACGGTGGCTATCCTCAACGCTGGCGGGGAAAGTGGGCCGCTGCAGGTGCTCATCCTCAACGCTGGCGGGTAAGCGGGGCCGCTGCCGGTGCTCATCCTCAACGCTGGCGGGTAAACGGATCCGCTGCCGGTGCTCATCCTCAACGCTGGCGGGTAAACGGGACCGCTGCCGGTAGTCATCCTCAACGCTGACGGGTAAGCGTGGTCGCTGCTGGTGGTCATCTTCAACGCTGGCGGGTAAACAGGGCGCTGCTGGTGTAAAGCCTCATCCCTGGAGGGTAATTACCTGGTTCGGTTTGCTGCGTTAGCTAAAAACCCGAACTCTTAAAATTACACTCTGGAGTCAGTGTGTAATGTAAATGACTGATTTTACGTAAATAACTCAGGTAACTTTTTTGTTTCGACTAAGAATGACCAGTACATAATCCCCACGATTTTTTTCTATCGTGTATTTTAAAAAACCAGCTTCATCCAGTTGCTCTAACGCTTTTTTTATCGTCGCATTCTGAGCACCTTTGTGTGAAGTCAGCTGCAACCGTTCTCTTAAGCGGTCGAATCCAATGCGATAAAAATGGTCAGGTAATTCAACTAGATAAAGATACAGTGCCTGGGCTGATTCTTTTCGAGACAGGGTCTTCAATATTTTTAAGTAAAGTCGGGTCTTCCCGTCGACACGATACAGAGTATTCAAATCCGGATTTGGCCTGATAATGACCTCATCGGTTCCCTCATCATAGTAAGAAGTAGACACCAGGCTCATGTCGATCTTTACTTTTTTCCCTTCTACTGTTGAGTTTTTGATGAACTGGAAATGGGTGTGCTGGATCCGTGTCAGTGAGTCGCTAAAACGTTTCCTTAACCTTGAATCAACTCGTTTTGTAGCAAGCCCACAACTGAAAGCAAAATCAATAAAATTGACCCTAACAGTCCCATCAGGCTCAAGAAATGTGTTGGCGAGTGTGTCCACGATCCCTAGCCAGACTTTGAAATCCGTATCCATATCAAGCCTGGGCCCAAAAATACTAATCTTTTCGTACCCCTCTCCAGCGATAGAAGAAAGACGACACAACTCAGTCGTTGCATCGATGACATGACCTCGTGCCATAGGGTCACTGCCATCCTTGACTGTCGGAACAAAGACCCCCAATCGCAGTAGCGATTTGGGTTGAATACTCTGTTTTGAGTTAGGAACCAAATGTATAACTTCACCAGAACTTTTATCTTGCTCAGTGATGATTAGCGCTAACTGATTGTTATCATTGGCCATTTTATAAAATCCCGGATGTGGATATTTTTACCAGATTACCCGCTGGCGTTGATAAAATCTACCCTCTGGCGATGATAATTGCCCCGTTAGCATTGATGGTATACCCTCTGGCGATGATGGTTCACCTGCCAGCAATGATAGAATACCCGCCAGCGTTGACAGAGATGGCCTGAGAGGCCCGTAGTTCAAGGCCTCACTAAAACGTTATTCTTTTATTAGTCCTTTTTGTCCTTTTGACCTGCTCCCCGTTGATTAGTACACCCCGATGTTAGTAATGTCTTCATAAGCC
>NZ_JBEAJL010000071.1:0-1583 GCF_040065275.1 Klebsiella sp. JB_Kp042 | reverse complement strand
TTCACCCGGGGTGAAATCGCGCATCTGGTGATTGATTCCACCGGGCTGAAGGTCTGTAAGCGTTAACCGGACGCCGTATTGACACTGGTCAGGCAGGTATAGCCACGTTCCACGGCAGAAGTTCACCAACCTCAAGGCGTTTGGTGAAGAGGCACAGTCCATCCGCATCTGCCCAGAGAATTTTGACGGTATCACCCCGGCGGCCACGGAAGATGAACAGGTGGCCGGAGAAGGGGTTCTCATCCAGTACGTGCTGTATCTGCTCGCCCAGACCGTTGAAGGATTTACGCATGTCGGTGGCGCCGGCGACCAGCCAGATACGGGTGCCAGACGGGAGGGAGATCATCGTCCCCTCCCGGTCAGTTCGCGAAGCAGTGTTTTCAGGATAGCGGGAGATAAGTTCCCTGTCAGGCGCAGACTGGCGCTCCCGACAGCCACTTCGCAGGTCATCACCTCACCGTAAGCGGAACCGGATGGTTCATAGTGTGGTACTGCATGATGTGACAGGGACATGTCAGATACCACAACAGGGATGACAGCATCAGGTTTACTGACTGAACGTTGTATTTCATCGGGCAAAAGGTGGCTGTAGCGCTGGCGCCATGTAAACAACAGATTGTCATTAATCCCGTGTTCTCTGGCCAGTTGGGCCACGCAGGCTCCAGGCTGATAAGATTTTTCGACAAGTTCCAGTTTAAAGTCCATGGAGTAAGACGCACGAACCCTGCGGGGACGAAGAGAATCTGACATTGATAGAGTCCATTAACGTTTATAAGAGGACTCTATCATCGTCAATCACCGGAAATTTCAACAGACGGTACTGAGATGACGCTTACTCAGTACTTTATCAAGCGCTCCTACCAGCCAGTCGATATCCTCTGTCTGGAACGCCATCGGCGGGCGTAGCCCAGCCGTTTTGTTTTCTCCGCGATAGCCACATCCGGAGCGGGCGTGATACTGGCTTTACTGGGATGGAAGCTTCTGGGTCTGATGATGATACCGGTTTTACTGGTCTGTCTGGTTTCCACCTGGCAGTACAGCCTGGCGATGAGAAAAGCAAACGGGACCGCCTCACGTCCTGCAGAAGACGGTTCATGAATCCCGCTCAGTCCTGGTATTGTGAAAAGCCTCTTTCCGCAAGGAAGGGGGCGGGTCAGGTAGTTCGGGTAACATCTTGGCCGATGATAATATGTCTCTTAGCCCGCGCCCGTTGTAACTGACTGACATTCAATTCCAGATCTTATCCGTGAAGCACTTATAAATTGCAATGGCCCGTGCAGGTGAAAACAAAGCTACGCCTTACCACCTGCTTGACTTCTTCTGAAGAGAGGGAGAATACGGGCAGTTAGCGGAACCCCCTTATATCCTCGTCTTTCAGGGCGGGGATAACGCTATGCGATCGTTGTGTCAGCATTTTCCCTTTCTTATCGCCTTCGGCTGTTTTACAGGCTTTTCGGGTACCTGTGTCTTCGGCTTTTAAATATACGAGTGGCTTTGTTGAATAAATAAGATTTCGTGCGAACGACCTTGTAGCTGGCTGGATTTTCAGGCAATACGCACGCTTTCTGGCATCCCAGCCTTTG
>NZ_JBEAJL010000070.1:0-1680 GCF_040065275.1 Klebsiella sp. JB_Kp042 | reverse complement strand
CAACCCGCTACGGGGGAGACTTACCCGAAATCTGATTTATTCAACAAAGCCATAAAAAAATAAAACATACGCCTGATGACAGCTCAATCATTCTGGGTTGCAACTTCATGGCAGCATTTACCTCCACCAGACGGCCTGACAGGCGGATTGCGGCGGCAGGAAACGCCCTAAAGTACAAAATCTGCGGCTGGCCTCACAGTTTTCGCGACTCTGCAGGAGAATATCGAGAGGCTGGGCCATACTGAAAATAGCAGAGCATAAACCTTACTCTTCATGGCGATTAAAAGGGAGGAATATGCAGGCAATACACCACGTAGAAAAGTTTCATCCAAAAGATTTTGATTTTATTGCATTAAGTCTGGCCCAGATGAACTCACAAGGGCGGAAAGTGGACGTTGAACAGGTCACCGGCAGTATGAATGATGCATGTAAATCCCGGTTCCTCGACAGCTACCGCTACCATCTCAATCTATTTGTCGAAAAATCACCAAGTTGACACAACAGGCCGGATAGCATAATCCGGCCTGTTCATTATTGTGTTCCGGCAACATCTCTGTGAAGGCAGATAACACCCCCAGATGGGGTTCACGACTTTGCAGAAAAAGTATTTTTCCACCCTGCTCCTCATTACCAGTAAGAGACGTTGTCAGTCGCTGATGCACGTATCGGTGTATACCCCTGCAAATCACATATCTTTTTTCCGCATGCTGGTTCCCCGGTCAGCAGACTTATCTATGGTGATAAAAATTACTAATGAGACATGCGAAATAAAAAATTAATTTTATGACTTAAATTCGCTGTATTCGGGCATCACCTAAAACCCCTGAAATGTTATCAAATGGTTAAATAATATGATTTAAAACCACCATTAATTAACATTTTATTTTGTCTTCCCCCATCAATCCCTCATGATTTAACACAAAATCAACATAAAAAATCATGAATTTTAACATTAATGTGCATAACTCACAATTACGTAATCCTGACTTCCTGAGCTATTCCCTTTACCGGTAATCTTTCCATGACATCCACCCCCTACAGTTCAGAAAGGCAAAAATATGAAACTTAAAATTGCATTGCTTAGCGTAGCTATGTCTTCAGCATATATTTTTTCCGGTTCAGTATTCGCAGCAGAGAAATATGAAATTGCCTTGGTTGCAAAAGTCAATGGTATCCCATGGTTTAACCGGATGGGGGTTGGCGTAAAGGAAGCTGCCGATAAACTCAATGTTAATGCCTATCAGACAGGGCCAGCAACCCCGGATCCGGCTCAACAAGTTAAAGTCATTGAGGACCTTATTGCTAAAAATGTTAATGCAATTATCGTTGTACCAAATGATGCAACGGTTCTGGAGCCTGTATTAAAAAAAGCCCGGGATAAAGGTATTGTTGTGTTGTCTCATGAGTCCCCTGATAAGCAGATAGCTCAATGGGATGTGGAAACTATTGATAGCGAAAAATATGCTCAGGCCAATATAGATGAACTTGCAAAAGATATGGGTGGAAAAGGTGGATATGTGATTTACGTTGGTTCACTGACTGTACCACTGCATAATAACTGGGCCGACCTTGCGATTAAGTATCAGAAAGAAAAATATCCTGACATGCATGAAGTGACATCCCGTTTACGGCTTTGTTGAATAAATCAGATTTCGGGTAAGTCTCCCCCGTAGCGGGTTG
>NZ_JBEAJL010000069.1:0-1742 GCF_040065275.1 Klebsiella sp. JB_Kp042 | reverse complement strand
CGGCTTTGGCGACGATGGCGTCGATCTGTTCCTGAGTAAATTCTTGCGCCATTACAGAGGTAAGCGGAAAAAACGCGGCGATAACCGCCATGGTTAATGGAAGTTTTTTTATCATTGTCATGAGTTTCTCAATATAGGTTAATTTTATTCAGACAATAACCAGCCTATTCTGAGCTGACAGAATATGTCGCTATCATCAGAACAAGTTATTTTTTATTTTGTACGGTCACAGAGGCATTACACAATTATCGCTACTCGCCCTCCCTCACTGATATTAAACAGGTGGCACAATGGCAGAACCATCCGCGCGGCGGATTGTTCCTCTATAGACAGTCAAACAGATAGCCTTTCGGCACAGACAGCATAAATACAACACGAACAAATAAACGCTATTTCCCGGCAGCGGGCAGACAGCGGAATACATGCCCCCGCAGGGGCATGTCAGCCAAATTTAACCAAAGATATAGGTATTGACGAGATTTTCGAGTAATTCCTGACGCCCGCTGTGAGGCTGCGGATTCAGATTATGCTGCTCAGCGTACCGGGAAATATTATCCAGCGACATGCGGCCGGCCATAATTTGCTGCCCCAGTTCGCCCTGCCAGCCGGCATAGCGTTTTGCCAGAGCCCGATCGAGCTTGCCATCCTCAATCATCCGCGCGGCCAGCTTGAGAGACAGCGCCATCACGTCCATGGCGCCAATATGGCCATAGAACATGTCGTATTTGTCGGTGCTCTGCCGGCGAACTTTGGCGTCAAAGTTCAGGCCGCCGGTGGTGAATCCCCCGGCTTTGAGGATCTCGTACATCACCAGGGTATTTTCTTCCACGCTGTTCGGGAACTGATCGGTATCCCAGCCGAGCTGCGCATCGCCGCGGTTGGCATCAACGGAGCCGAAGATCCCCAGCGCGATGGCGCTGGCGATTTCATGGTGGAAAGAGTGCCCCGCCAGGGTGGCGTGGTTGGCTTCAATGTTCACCTTGATCTCATTTTCCAGACCAAACTGCTTCAGGAAGCCATACACCGTCGCGACATCGTAATCGTACTGATGCTTGGTGGGCTCCTGCGGTTTCGGCTCGATAAGCAGCGTGCCGCCAAAGCCAATCTTATGCTTGTGCTCCACCACCATCTGCAGGAAGCGGCCAATCTGCTCGCGCTCCTGACGCAGGTCGGTATTCAGCAGGGACTCGTAACCTTCGCGACCGCCCCACAGAACATAGTTTTCGCCGCCGAGCTGGTGGGTGGCGTTCATGGCGGTCACCACCTGCGTGGCCGCCCAGGCAAACACCTCCGGATCGGGGTTGGTCGCCGCCCCGGCGCCGTAGCGCGGGTGGGTAAAGCAGTTGGCGGTGCCCCACAGCAGTTTCACGCCGGTTTGCTGCTGTTTCTCCGCCAGCACCTCGGTCATCACGGCAAAATTATGCAAATACTCTTTCAGCGACGCGCCTTCTGGCGAGACGTCGACATCGTGGAAGCAGTAATACGGCACGTTGAGCTTGTAGAAAAATTCAAACGCCACGTCCGCTTTGCGTTTGGCCATTTCCAGCGCATCGCCCGCGGCCTGCCAGGGACGCTCAAACGAGCCGGCGCCAAACATATCCGCGCCATTCCAGCAGAAGTTATGCCAATAACAGGCGGCAAAACGCAGATGATCTGCCATACGTTTTCCCAGCACGATTTCATCCGGATGGCTTTGTTGAATAAATCAGATTTCGGGTAAGTCTCCCCCGTAGCGGGTTGTG
>NZ_JBEAJL010000068.1:0-2030 GCF_040065275.1 Klebsiella sp. JB_Kp042 | reverse complement strand
CGCTCCGGATGAATATGATGATCTCATATCAGGAACTTGTTCGCACCTTCCCTAGTTAAAGCAGATTAGTGGTGATAAAGAGCTGCTTTTTCCGGGGGATCACGATGCAACTATGGTCATGAGTGAAAACACGGTAAACAGTACATTACGTGCAATGGGATATGACACGAAAACCGAAGTCTGCGGGCATGGGTTCAGGACGATGGCGCGTGGTGCACTCAGTGAGTCAGGGTGATGGAGCGATGATGCGATAGAACGACAGTTGAGCCATTTAGAACGAAATAATGTGCGTGCTGAATATATTCATACCTCCGAGCATTTGGATGAACGTCAATTAATGGTGCAGTGGGGGGATTATTTAGACGAAAATAAACCACACCCGATAACAGCATTTGATTTTGCTAAAAGGATAAAAGAAGGATAGTGTATCCTTCATCATATTCTATTTTTTTTGTTTTCTTTTTTAAGTTGTCTATCTTTTAATTTGCTTGAAATAGGGCCTAGAATCTTATATTCAAAAAAACTTACTTTGGTTGCAATATATGGTTCGTTGTCTTGAGTGTTTAGAGGGTTTGAACGATGTTCAGAAACCTCGAAAATAATTAAATCATTAAATGTAATATTCCCTATGCTTTTTTGATGGTTTAAATATTCTTCAAGAGAGTTTTTGTTTTCAAGGCATTGTTTTGTTAAATTGAAGTTTTTGAATATTTTAATCTCGTAATCATTAGGTCTTATTTTTAAAACCTTATTTTCTTTTGAGGAGTAAATGAGATCAACAACGAACTTTATATTTTCACCAACCCATTCGTCTTTATACATTAGGGTGTTTGGATGTAATACAGCAACGGAATCATTTTTAAACATTTCAAGAATTGGATTCCACCGGTTTATAAAGCGAGGTACAACATATTTTCCTGTGCTAGTGGATAATACAATTCTTTTCTTGATTTTTTTATTTTTAAGTAAATTGTTAATATCTACGCGTGTCGATGAAACGGTATATCCTGTAATTGGTCCATATGCAATGCTTAATGTTTCATAAGCCTTTAGTATTAAAGGGCTTTCCTCGTAATCGGAAAGTTTTATATAATAGTTATAGCCAACTCTTAAATAAATAGAAAAGATGGTTATCGATCTATCTTTAATGTTTTCCAAGGTTACCGTACCCACGAAATCATCATGGCACTCAACGCTCGAGTTAATGCTAAAACCTCCTCTGATACCAATGCCTTCCTTGCGCAAATAATTTCGAACAGTAAAAAAAAGGGCTGTTAATGATAATGCAATGGCTATAACTGAAAGATAATTTTGAGGTGTTAAATTTAAACTGGTCATCATGTGCTGGTTGTGATAAAAGTAATTATAGTAATGTACATGCTCAACATTGTAAAATCAATAAAAAATATGCATTTAATAGTGCTAGCGAGTAGTAATGTTTTAATCATATTAAGATAATATAACGGTTTGTTGATAATAAAGAGGGGAGGGGGCTCCCCTCTTTATTATTTTCGACCCCTTTTTGTTCTTGTCGTTTGAAGGCTCAAGTAACTTCTTTCGTACATGTCTAAAATTGCGTTTAACGCATTATCTACAGCATCATGTTTCTCAGGGTTTCTAAGCTTACTTAAAAGCCTTGTAAAAAACTTATATGAAAGACGTATGATTAATTTATCATCAGTGCTATATATCTCTCGTACCCAATCAAGTTCGGGACCCGCTCTTAGAGCTTCTTCATTATCTCTAGTCACGATAAAACCTAACCGGCCATACATACTGTGTAAATAAGAAGACATTTGCCTATACTCATCTCTTCCTACAGATGCATAATTTTTCACTTCAAATACAACTTGTCTAACTCTATAATCTTTTTCAATTCGAGCCCATGCGTCTGATTTTCCTGTATTCGTTCCAACAATATCTCGCCTTTGGATAGCATCACCATTAACTTTCTTTTCAACATTACTTAAATGTCCAGCTTTGTTGAATAAATCGAACTTTTGCTGAGTTGAAGGATCAGATCACGCATC
>NZ_JBEAJL010000067.1:0-2106 GCF_040065275.1 Klebsiella sp. JB_Kp042 | reverse complement strand
CACAACCCGCTACGGGGGAGACTTACCCGAAATCTGATTTATTCAACAAAGCCTAGATGAATACACAGATGGTTATGGTTTTCCTATTTATCCCATTGGGAAATATCCTCCGAATCCGCTAGGTTTATACGATATGGGGCTAAGTGGAGCCGAATGGAGTAATGATTGGTATTCAACTGATTATTATTCCCACTCCCCTGTTTATGATCCTCAAGGTC
This sequence comes from Klebsiella sp. JB_Kp042, assembly GCF_040065275.1. Taxonomy (NCBI): domain Bacteria; kingdom Pseudomonadati; phylum Pseudomonadota; class Gammaproteobacteria; order Enterobacterales; family Enterobacteriaceae; genus Klebsiella; species Klebsiella sp. JB_Kp042. Next base: position 1,888 of record NZ_JBEAJL010000067.1, on the reverse strand, counting down.
CAGTTAAAGGTAATGAAAAAGTTTTAAGGGGGTATGTTGGCGGAGATCGTCAGTATGCCTTGACTATATTCAGGTAATCGTCACAACCTGTGCCAAAATTTGCTGGGCGTGATGATTATCAAAAGTTTGGAGTTAGTCCTCTTTTTGTATTTCGTTGCGTTATTAATAAATAATATCGTTTGGCGGTAATACTATATTATAGTCGGAACGCTCAATGAATATAATATTCCGCTGGACAGCCTGTTTAAACCTGTCCCGGACATCCTGATGTCAGAATACCTTGCCATGATCGACGACCAGCACCCGACGGGTACAATGACTGCCTGATGCAATGGCTGAGGTGATAAGATGAGAAAATTAATCGTAGTTGCTTCCGTTGCTGCCGGTTTACTGACAGGGTGCGATCAGGGAAATACCACCGGGAGTGAAAAAGCAGCTAAAGCACTTGTGGATAAATCGGTCTCTAATATGGTCCCCGTTCAGGGTGGTGAGTTTTTAATGGGTGATTTTGGTCCATTAGTTGGTGAAAAATTACCTTTCAGCATACAACAGGATGATAAAACTTTACATAAGGTTATTTTAAGTGATTTTTCGATATCAAAATATAAAGTCACTAACGATGATTTTAATGTTTATTTGAAAGTAACAGATAAAAAAAATCCACCTGTGGATATACTGGCACAACGTCATCCTTCTCTGCTAAAGGGGGATTATCCTGCAGGTGTTATCTGGCAACAGGCAAAAGATTATTGTCAGTGGTTAGGTAAAAAATCCGGTAAAAAAATTGATTTGCCGACAGAGGCACAATGGGAGTTTGCAGCAAGATCCAGAGGTCAGTATCTTCCGTTTGCTACTAACAATGGTGAGTTTACACCAGGAAAAAATGTCCCAAGCCAGGATGAACTGAATAAATACACTGACGGGATGGGGCTTCCCATTTATCCAGTAGGTAAATACCCATCAAATCCCATAGGGCTGTATGATATGGGATTGAGTGGTTCAGAATGGACCAATGACTGGTATGCAGCAGATTATTACTCCAACTCTCCGGTAAAGAATCCTCAGGGACCAGAGCAAGGGACCGAGAAAGTGTTGCGTGGGAATGTTGGCGGCGACAGACAGTACGCATTGACTATGTTTAGACAATCGGCTTCACCACTCCCAGAAGAAGTTGATGGTGACTATGAAAAATATGGTGTTGGTCCGCAGTATGTATTTCGTTGCGTCATCAATAAATAATGTCGTTTGGTGGTGACATATATCATTTTAACCGGAGCAACAGCGTTGAATGAATGTTCCAATAAACCGGAGAGACTATTTAAACCTGTCCCGGATAGCCTGATGTCAGAATATCTTGCCATGATCGACGACCAGCACCCGACGGGGACAATGACTGCCTGATGCAAAGGCTTAGGTGATAAGATGAGAAAATTAATCGTAGTTGCTTCTGTTGCTGCCAGTTTACTGCTCGGATGTGACCAGAAGAGTACTGGCAAGCGTGAAACCTTGTCTGAAGCGCTTGTTGCTAAGTCACTCTCTAACATGGTTCCCGTTCAGGGCGGCGAGTTTTTAATGGGGGATTTTGGACCATTAGTCGGTGAAAAACTGCCTTTCAGCATAAACCAGGATGATCAGGTATTACATAAGGTTGTATTAAGTGATTTTTCGATATCAAAGTTTAAAATTACCAACGATGATTATAATAAATATCTGCAAATAACAGGGGTAAAAAAATCACCCATCCATATTTTTTTAAAAAATTATCCATCCTTGCAAAAAGGAGATTATTCTGTTGGTGTTACCTGGCAACAGGCAAAAGACTATTGTCAGTGGTTAGGGAAGGTGCGAATAAGCAGGTCATTTCTTCCCAAGCTGACTCGCTGATTAA
>NZ_JBEAJL010000066.1:0-2239 GCF_040065275.1 Klebsiella sp. JB_Kp042 | reverse complement strand
CAGGTCCCCGCACAAAGTCAAAACCGCGGCCCCGGCAACTCAACGGGTGATGGTTTTAAAAGGCAGAAAAACAGACAAAGGAGAAAGCTGGATGAGCACACAAAACGTCAACGAAAAACCCTCCACCAAAGAAAGCACAACCCTCCGGACTGACGGTTTTGTGCGCAACATTCATTCCCGAAACCCGTTCGATGTTATCCGCGCCGATGTAGTGCTTGAACGTATCGAGAAAAAGGCTGGTCGGAGCTGCGGTATGCATTACGAGCTGTATCAGGCCCATCTGCTGGGTGGTGCGCTGGATTATCTGGATGCGCTGCCGTTGAAAGACCGTCCGGTGTTAATGGGCGCTGCGGCAAAGCGCGGCTATCTGCTGACGCTAGCCGAAGAGGAACGCGCGCTGGAAGCACGGGATGTACTGATGAGTGAACTGGCGGCAAACGACTGCTGAGAAATAAACACGGATGGCGGCGTATCGCTGCCATCCCTTAAAGACCAGAGGTAACGCAAAATGAAAGTATACGGCCATCAACACTCATCAGAGGCTTTCTTTCGGGAAACTTCCCCATCCTGTTTTGAACCAAAAGCGGAAAAGGTGATCGCTTTTCATGGAAAGGATGCCAGTTACGCCTATAACGTGCTGGCCGATCTGAAAGCCGCAGGTGCTTCATATACGCGCCGGAATATCATCGCCGATATGTTCCGCCGTCTGGGTGTGAAATGAGGTCTGGGCAATGGAACACGTGAAAGGAAAAATCCAGCAGGGGGCAGGGAACGCCTATTTTGCAGGGATGCAGTGGCGCGGTATTACACTTGGACACGCCGATGCTGCAGCGCTTAATCAGTTTGATATCGATATCAGCAAAGCTCAGGCACCCGAAGCACGCACCTGGTTGCTTCAGAACAAAGCAGAATTCATCGCTCTGATCCTGGGCATTGAAGTCGTAAAGGTCGGGTAGTGAGAAGCCAGCTAACTTAGCTCTTGAGCTAAGTTAGCTTTTGAGCTAATGTGTGCACATACGGACCAGAGATTACATTCATGTTCACAGTCATCTTTCATGATGAGGCTGAAAAAGAGTTTACGGCTCTGCCTGCTGCCATTCGTGCAAAAATGGCCAGGCTACTCATGAAGCTGGAAGCAAACCCTCGCCAGCTACGCGAGCCAGATACCAAGCCGCTTGGAAACGGCCTTTTCGAAATACGTACAATGGGGGCAGATATCGCCCGCGGAATCTGGGTATATCAGAGTGGTGAACGTATTTTTCTACTTCGGATCTTTATCAAAAAATCGCCAAAAACGCCCCCGGCAGAAATAGATCAGGCACTTCGCAGACTGGAGGAAATGCAGAATGAAATATAAAACCCTTAGCCAGGTTCATACCGAAGCAATGAACGATCATGAGTACAGCGCGGCATTCGAGGCAGAAGAAGCCTCGGAGCTACTTCGGGAAACCTTAGCAACATGGAGAAAAGAAGCGGGTTTGACGTCGGCACAGGTTGCAGAACGTATGGGCATCAAAGCGCCTACTATCTCACGTATGGAGAAGAACGCTTCGCGAATGAGTATTCAGACACTGGTTCGGTACGCCAGAGCCTGCGGTGTTAACTTTAAAATTCAGCAGGTTTGAATGATTAGCGATGCCAATAAAGCGGTGAATGACCTGGCGAGTATTGTCCCTCTGCTGGGCGGCAGTTCGTCCCGCAAAGATTACGAAGAGGCACGTAAACTCGTTGAATATCTTCTGGAACATGATCCGGACAGCCCGCTGGTTGATATGCTGACTGCCCGCATCGATGCCTGGGAAGATAACGCGGTGGAATTTGAAGAATTTAATACGCGCTTCGAAGCAGGCAAAAACGGTGTATCGTTGCTGCGGGTTCTTATGCAGCAATACGGGCTTTCTCAGTCCGATTTCGAAAACGAGATAGGTAATAAATCGCTCGTCAGCCGGTTCCTCTGTGGTGAACGCAGTCTGACCTTTGATCACATGCGGGCGCTGGCAAATCGATTTCAAATCCCGGTCTCGATGTTTGTTGACTGATTCGGGAACAGAGCAGGCGAAGGGGGCATCGGTCCCCGTCTGGCCGCGCCTCGAAAGACCGCGCGCCTGCGGCGCCGGGAAAACCTGGCCGCGCTGACGCGCCGCCCGCATTTCCTTTCCGCGTCTTCCCTGTTTGCTGCCTGCTCGGCGAAGGACTGCCGGCACTCTGCGGGGCAACGCCGTTTCGCGCCCGCGCTCTT
>NZ_JBEAJL010000065.1:0-2409 GCF_040065275.1 Klebsiella sp. JB_Kp042 | reverse complement strand
CAACCCGCTACGGGGGAGACTTACCCGAAATCTGATTTATTCAACAAAGCCCCATAGAAACAGCGAGATCTCGTTCCAGTTCCGCAAAAAACTCAGCATCCGCCAGAGTGCACACAGTATTCATATTCAAATCCTTTTTGGCTAAGAGGGCACCCATTGCCCAATGCGATCATTATCTCACACCAGCCGTACCGCGTCGGTATTTTTCAACTTCCCCCAATGGGGATTTTTGGTAAAAACAATAGCTTATCCTCAGGTTGAGGTAAATCCACCAGCAGAGCAGCACCGTTCTAATAAAGCACCCTATTTCACTACACTTAAATTTGGAATAAACCGTAGTGATTTGTCTTGATTTTTATCTGATACATGCGTAGTGTTCCGGCATCAAGGCAAATCACCACAAAAGGTTTTCGCATGGCTAATATTGGTTACATCCGCGTATCATCCATTCAGCAGAACACAGAACGCCAGTTAGCTGGTGTTACCCTTGATAAGGTGTTTGAAGAAAAAGCTAGCGGAAAGAATATTGAGCGCGAACAGTTCAAAGCCATGATGGATTATGTACGTGAGGGAGATACTTTACATGTTCACAGCATCGATCGTCTTTGTCGTAAAACTTCTGATTTGCTGGCAACCGTTGAAGAACTTACCAAGCGTGGCGTAATCGTCGAGTTTCACAAAGAGGGTTTTAAAACAGGTAAAGAAAGTGCGTTTGGTAACTTTATGTTAACTGTTCTTGCCGGGGTCGCCCAGATGGAGCGTGAATTTATGCTTGAACGCCAGCGAGAAGGCTACGAAGCAGCTAAGCAAGCTGGACGTATTGTTGGACGTGGCAAAAGCACTAAAATCGATCGTATGGCTGTTAAAAATGATTTACACTCTGGGATGTCTATACGTCAAGCAGCTAAAAAGCATAGAATCAGTACCCAAACAGTAATGAAGATTAAAGCTGAGGAAATTCAATAATGATATAAAAATGAGGTAGATCATTACTTTCTTGATTGTTATTTTTTACAATACAAACAATAAATCATCAACAAACAGCAGAATTAGAAGAAAGATAGTTTACAGTGAGATAACCGGTATTGAAACAGTCAGCTTGAATTATATAAAAAAACCTTGTGAATGAGGAAATAGTTTTCATGTTTGAATCAATTAAAATATTTGCTTTCTCATCAAATAACATAGGCAGTTTCGTTGCTGGTGTTTTAGTTATTATAATAACTGGGCTTGTTGCATTTTTCATCAAGGATATTGTAAAAAAACCTCCATCCTTCTCAGGTGTATTTTATCTAAAGCTAGCAACAGAAAGTTCAGCTTGGAAAAAATATGAAGGACTAGCATCATTTTTTGTACTCACATTAATTAATGAATCATCAACAAAGATCATTGGAAAAATAGAAAAGATATATGATATTGAAAATGATGGAAAGTATAGAGAATATATCGGTGAGAATAGAAATACTGGCGATGTTTTGATAACGATCGAAAGATATTATTTAAGAAGAAACAAAATGAACATACATATATCTCTAAGGGGAGATGCTAAAGGAGTACAAAGACCATCTTCGGTAATAGTTACTATCAATAAAGTCAAGCTGGATACAGTAGGAACGTTCACTACTACAGCAGCAGATGCTCATGGTATAGCATTTTTCAAAAATAAAAGTTTCAAAGATGAATTATGAAACATTTAATAATGATACTTACGATTCCACACTTTATTCTTTGTTTTATACTCTATAAAAACAAACACATCTCTAAAGATGTTGATTTATGTATTAAGTATCTTAAAAAAGAAAAGCCATCATTCACAAAGATAGAGGATAATTATTTTGAAGTGCTATTAATAGCAGAAGACCATAGAAACCACTTACATTATGGTGTAGATCCATTGGCTATTATTAGATGTATCTATTTAAGATTGACAAGGAAAATAGTTCAGGGTGGAAGCACAATTGAACAACAATTAGTTAGAGTATTGACTGGCAGATACGAACGAACTCTTAGACGAAAGTTAAGAGAACAAGTTATTGCTATTTTAATAAAGAAAAAAATAAAAGACACTGATGAATTGGGTAAGGCTTATCTCTATTGCGCTTACTTTGGTTATGCTAAAGTTGGCTTCTTTAATTTATTAGATTCCGAAAAAAAAGATGCAAGTGAACTAATAGCAAGATTAAAATATCCAACGAAAAAAAACGAATCTCCAAGGCAGAATAAAAAAATAATGATGAGAAGAAATCATATTGATGAATTGTTAAAAAAACAAAAAATGTAATAGTTGTTTTATATAGTGCATCAAGATATCTATTTTTAGTTAATTGAAAGTGAGATTAATCGCATGATATTTTAGGTGATGCTACCAACTTGCTGATTTAGTGTATAATGGTGTTTTTGAGGTGCTCC
>NZ_JBEAJL010000064.1:0-2631 GCF_040065275.1 Klebsiella sp. JB_Kp042 | reverse complement strand
CACAACCCGCTACGGGGGAGACTTACCCGAAATCTGATTTATTCAACAAAGCCGTTCCATGGCAGCAGTTCGGCCACTTTGTTGATGGGCCACTCCGGCAATACGCTCAGGATATGGCGAAGGTAACCCTCTGGATCGATACCGTTCAGCCTGCACGTTCCGATCAGACCATACAGCAGGGCACCACGTTCACCACCATGATCACTGCCGAAGAAGATGTAGTTTTTCTTGCCCAGACAGACCGCTCGTAGCGCGCGCTCAGCAGCGTTATTATCCGGCTCTGCCAGACCATCATCGCAGTAGTAACACAGGGCATCCCACTGGTTCAGTGCATAAGCGAACGCCTCGCCTAACCGGGATTTTTTCGACAGAGTGGCACTTTTCTCCACCAACCAGTCATGCAGGGATATCAGCAACGGTTAACTTCGGGACCGTCTGGCGGCCAGCCGCTGAGATGCCGGAAGGCCGCGTATTTCCTCTTCTATCGCGTATAACTCACTGATGCGCTTCAGAGCCTCCTCTGCTGTGGCCGTCCGGGTGCTGATATAGACGTCATGGATTTTGCGCCGCGCATGAGCCCAGCATGCCGCTTCTGTCAACGGGCCACCTTCACGCTCTGCGCTGAACAACCTGTCGTACCCTGCGAAGGCATCTGCCTGCAGCACGCCATGATAGTGCCGAAGATGTTGCTGAGGGTGTTTCCCCTGTCGGTCCGGTGAGAAGGCGAACCATGCCGCTGGCGGATCTGATGAACCCGCGCTTCTGTTATCACGGACATATGTCCAGATACGCCCGGTTTTCGTCTTCTTTCTGCCCGGCGCCAGCACGGGCACCGGAGTGTCATCCGTATGCAGTTTGCGGCAGTCCATCACGTAGTGGTAGAGGGCTTCATCCAGCGGGGCCATTAACCGGCAGCACGCATCCACCCAGTTGGAGAGCAGCGCACGACTCAGATCCACACCCTGACGGGCAAAGATTTCGCACTGGCGATACAGCGGCAGGTGTTCACAGTATTTGGCCGTTAACACGCGGGCCAGCAGACCCGGCCCGGCGATGCCCCGGTCGATAGGACGTGAGGGCGCTGGCGCTTCAACGACGCAGTCGCATCGGGTACAGGCCTTTTTCACTCTGACCGTGCGGATCACTTTCAGGGCGCTGGAGACCAGCTCCAGTTGCTCCGCGCTGACTTCGCTGAGATAGGCCATATCACTACCGCAACCAGGACAGCTGGTTTCAGCTGGCTCCAGTCTGTTTATTTCGCGGGGAAGATGTTCCGGTAACGGGCGACGATGACGGGACTGGCGCAACTGACGCGGAACCTGCTGATCATTGTCCCGGCCGTTGTAACGATCGCTTTGCTGCTCCTGCTGTTTCAGCAGGGCTTCGGCTTCTTCGACCTGCCGGCGTAGCTTTTCTGAACGGGTACCGAACAGCATTCGGCGCAGTTTTTCTATCTGAGCCCGCAGATGTTCTATTTCACGCTCTTCGTTCTCTATTTTCTCTTCTGCGCGGGCCAGCGCCGAACGCAGGAACGACTCAGTCTCAGCAACGAGACTGAGCTGGCTGTCTTTCTGGCGAAGCGCGTCTTCCAGCGCAGCGATACGGGCGAGATAGTCCTGACTCATGACCCCATTTATAATGCGGTCATGCGCTTTTTACAACATCGTCAGTGAGTTAAGGCGTGCAGTTTTAGGTTGCCGCCAGTCCAGCTTATCGAGGAGCATGGCGAGTTGTGAGCGGGTGATGGCGATTTTGCCGTCGCGTACAGCAGGCCAGACGAACTGTCCCTCTTCCAGACGTTTGGTAAACAGACACAGACCGTCAGCATCAGCCCAGAGGATCCTCACGGTGTCACCTTTACGACCACGGAAGATAAACAGGTGGCCGGAGAACGGATTGTCATCAAGAACATGCTGGACCAGTTCGCCCAGACCATTGAAGGACTTACGCATATCGGTGACCCCGGCAACCAGCCAGATACGAGTGCCTGACGGTAAGGGTATCATCGGCTCCTCCCGCTCAGCTCGCGGATCAGCGTTTTCAGAAGTGCAGGTGATAAATCCCCGGACAGACGCAGGCTGGCACCGCCGACAGTCACCTCGCATGTCATGGCCTCGCGGCAGGCTGGAGCGGCGGGTTCATAGTGCGGCTCAGCATGGTGTGACAGGACCATATCAGGCAGGACAACGGGGATAACAGAGTCTTGCTCTCTGATTGACCGTTGTATTTCATCGGGCAGAAGATGTCTGTAACGCTGGCGCCAGGTAAACAGCAGATTGTCATTAATTCCATTATCCCGCGCCAACCGGGCAACACAGGCTCCAGGCTGATATGACTTTTCGACGAGAGCCAGCTTAAAGTCCATTGAGTAGGACGCCCGCGCCCTGCGGGGCTGAAGAGTGTTTGACATTGATAGAGTCCATTAACGTTAATAAGAGGACTCTATCATCGTCAATCGTTAGTAATCGCAACAGGCGGCAGTGGCTTGACGCTTACGGTTACTTCTGCCAGCCGCTGCACTATACCACCAGGACGCGAATAACAGTAACTGCACGTGAGGTGCTAACATCCTTCTCGCGGCTTTGTTGAATAAATCGAACTTTTGCTGAGTTGAAGGATCAGATCACGCAT
>NZ_JBEAJL010000063.1:0-2655 GCF_040065275.1 Klebsiella sp. JB_Kp042 | reverse complement strand
ACACAACCCGCTACGGGGGAGACTTACCCGAAATCTGATTTATTCAACAAAGCCATAACTCTGTTACCTAATTAATCCCTCACAAGGAGTGTTAAATGAAATCTCCCTTTCTCTTTTTAGTTGCAGAGATATTTCTGTTAACGGGCTGTAATCAGCCTGCTGAATCAGATTCAGTCAGCGGCGGTGGTGGAACCATCGAGGCCATTAATCATACCCACTGGGCCATCAACCACTATAGTGTCAACGGGCAGTCCGGTGTCGATATTATCGGCCCGTGGCAGGGAGGAGGCGGTGCGGGTTGCTTTGGTGTGACTCCAAAATGGGAACCGGGAATGACGGTAAAAATTGAGTGGGAAACAGGAGAAGCTTCAACAGATGGCTTTCCAGGATACGATCATTGGGATGAGTATCTTGAATGGGAAAAAAAATAAAAGCAAGTTATGTAGAGCACAGTGCAATAGTGCCTGTTCCTGATTATAACGGCCAAAAAACCTGTGGCATCAAAATACACTTCCTTCCGTGCGACAAGATAAAAGTGACAACCAGTTGTTACGATTACGGTAATCCGAATTACCCGATTAAGGATCCGATTAAGATGGAGGAGCCTGAAGTATGTCCAAAATAAATTCAGGGCTGCCAGGGCATGGTTAGCTCCTTTTGACACATGGCTGGGATAGGAACCTGTAATCTCTCATTATCCCCTAAGCAAAGGAATGTTAAATGAAATCTCCCTTTCTCTTTTTAGTTAAAGCGGTATTGCTGTTAACGGGCTGTAATCAGCCTGCTGAGTCTGATTCAGTCAGCGGCGGTGGCGGAACCATTGAAGCTATCAACCATACCCACTGGGCCATCAACCACTTTAGTGTCAACGGGCAGTCCGGTGTCGATATTATCGGCCCGTGGCAGGGAGGAGGCGGTGCTGGTTACTTTGGTGTGCCTCCAAAATGGGAACCGGGAATGACGGTAAAAATTGAGTGGGAAACAGGAGAAGCTTCAACAGATGGCTTTCCAGGATACGATCATTGGGATGAGTATCTTGAATGGAAGAAAAAAATAAAAGCAAGTCATAAAGAACACATTGCAGTAGTACCAGTTCCTGACTATAACGGCCAAAAAACCTGTGGCATCAAAATACACTTCCTTCCGTGCGACAAGGTAAAAGTTGCAACCAGTTGTTACGATTACGGCAATCCGAACTACCCGATTAAGGATCCGATTAAGATGGAGGAGCCTGAAGTATGTCCAAAATGAACCCAGACTTAACATGGTATCCACCTCACTTTCCAAAACAAGGGCGTTTACCAACAGATACAGCAGCAACGAAGCGAAACTGTAAACAGCAGGACAGCCATGAGCTGGCATACCGGAATGAGCTCTGTCACGCTGCGGGTAAAATCGTAGAGCCGCCTTGCTGTAAAACTCTGCATATCAGTTTATTTTTTGATGGTACAGGAAATAACTTAAATAACGATCTGTATATTGCCAGTCCTAAGCATACAACAAATATTGCTCGTTTGTTTCGTGCAACTATCGGTCAGGGTTATGCTGGTGGGGTTCAGGGACATACTGAAGAGTTGGTTGATTTAGCAGGAACGTCAGGCAACAAATATTATAAATATTATATCCCTGGGGTTGGCACACCTTTTCCAGAAGTTAATGACCTTGATTATAGTACGCCAGGCCTGGCTTTTGCGACCTACGGTGAAGAACGCGTCAACTGGGGGCTGCTACGGATTATTGACGCACTCAGAAGAACATCGGGTTTAACCGAGATTTCTGATGCCGAGTGTTATGCCGCCGTCAACCGAATGACATCATATCTGGGATCGGACGGGCCAGACAGGCGTTATACCGTGTTTAATGAACTTTTAAAGGCCGCGGATCTTGCACCTAAACTGAAGCAGGCAGTTATACAGCCAGAACCCGGAAAACCGAAGTTATTAGGCATTAAATTATATATCTATGGTTTCTCCCGCGGTGCAGCAAGTGCGCGAACATTTGTGAACTGGCTATCCGAGTTGCTGCCGGGGGGCAGGAGAAAGGGAAGTAAACCTGAGCTTTGTCTGAGGTCGGGTGACGTAAAAATCCCCTTAAGTATTGAATTTCTTGGCCTGCTCGACACTGTGGCATCCGTTGGCATTGCAAATATCGCGCCATTCGCAGAAGGGCATATGGGCTGGGCTGATGACACCATGGAATTACCGGATAATGGGCTGATCAAAAAATGCACTCACCTCGTTTCATCCCACGAACAAAGACTTTGTTTCCCGCTGGATTCAATTTGCCGCAGCGACGGAACTTACCCAAGTTATGCTACGGAAGTGGTTTATCCTGGAATGCACTCCGATATTGGTGGGGGGTATCCTCCGGGAGATCAGGGGAAGGCCACTGGCGAGAATGATGGCAATTTGTTATCACAAATCCCATTGCATGATATGTATGCTTCTGCATTCACTGCAGGAGCTCCTTTGAAAACCAAAAAAGAATTATTACCCAAAGGTTTGCAAAAAGATTCTTGGAGATCAATGGACGCTGCACTTTTGCTTGAATTTGTAGCTTCACCTGATTTAATTTCACGATTCAATGCTTGGCGAGAGCTTAGGAAGGTGCGAATAAGCAGGTCATTTCTTCCCAAGCTGACTCGCTGATTAAAAT
>NZ_JBEAJL010000062.1:0-3053 GCF_040065275.1 Klebsiella sp. JB_Kp042 | reverse complement strand
ACACTGCCAACTGAATAACACATCCCCGTCAATACGGTTCTCGCTGTACGCTTACGTAACCTCGCGCATACAGCCGGGCAGTGACGTCATCGTCTGCGCGGAAATGGACGAACAGTGGGGCTATGTCGGGGCTAAATCGCGCCAGCGCTGGCTGTTTTACGCGTATGACAGGCTCCGGAAGACGGTTGTTGCGCACGTATTCGGTGAACGCACTATGGCGACGCTGGGGCGTCTTATGAGCCTGCTGTCACCCTTTGACGTGGTGATATGGATGACGGATGGCTGGCCGCTGTATGAATCCCGCCTGAAGGGAAAACTGCACGTAATCAGCAAGCGATATACGCAGCGAATTGAGCGGCATAACCTGAATCTGAGGCAGCACCTGGCACGGCTGGGACGGAAGTCGCTGTCGTTCTCAAAATCGGTGGAGCTGCATGACAAAGTCATCGGGCATTATCTGAACATAAAACACTATCAATAAGTTGGAGTCATTACCTGCCGGCGCTGGCCGAACTCAGCGCGCTGTATATGAATATCGTCACCGTCGCCCGGGTTGAACGTAATCCGACGGTAAAAAATGAAATCGCCCAGAAGGGTTTTTCCCGCTCGCTGCCGGTGGGCTTTTTAGCCTATCCCATAAGTCAGGCCGCCGATATCACCGCCTTTAAGGCCGAACTGGTGCCGGTCGGCGACGATCAGCTACCGATGATTGAACAGACCAATGAGATCGTGCACAAAATGAATAGCCTGACCACGACGCCGATCTTACAGCACTGCAAAGCGCTGCTCAGCGACGTCAGCCGCCTGCCGGGCATCGATGGCAATGCCAAAATGTCGAAATCGCTGGGGAACACGCTCACCCTTTCGGCCAGTGAAGAGGAGATCCATCGTGCGGTCAGCACCATGTATACCGACCCGAATCACCTGCGGGTCGCCGACCCGGGTCAGGTAGAAGGCAACGTGGTCTTCACTTATCTCGACGCCTTTCATGCTGATAAGGCTTTCGTTGCCGAGATGAAAGCCCACTATCGGCGCGGAGGGCTGGGAGACAGGCAGTGCAAAAACGCGCTGGAGACCTGCTTACAGGAGCTGCTGGCGCCGATACGCGAACGCCGGGCGACCTATATTCAGGATAAAGGCATGCTGCTGACGCTGCTGCGCCGGGGAAGCGAGCGAGCGCACGAACTGACACAACGGACGCTGCATGAAGTGAAGCGTGGCCTGGGGCTGCCGGTGCTGTTTTGAGGCGCGGCGATCTCTCCGCACTGAAATCCGCTGCCACATCTCTCCCGGGGGCGGCGCTTGGCGCGCCTTGCCCGGGCTACATGTTCACAGCCGTCTGCGATCAGGTAGCCCGGACAGGCGCAGCGCGCCGCCTCCGGGAAGGACCCGGCAGCTTAGTTGCCGTCGCCTTCATGCAGCTTCACGCAGTTGCGCCCATCGCGCTTGGCGACGTACAGCGCGCTGTCGGCATCGCGCAGCAGCAGATTGTAATCCGGATGACCTGTGTGGACGGCGTAGCCGATGCTGGCGGTAATCGAAATCTCATTGTCAGCGCCAACGCTAAACGCCAGCTGGCTGATTTTTTTACGCAGCCGTTCAAGGATCGTAAAGGCTTCCGCGGCGCCGGTCTCCACCAGCACCAGCAGAAACTCCTCGCCGCCGTAGCGGAAGATATAATCGCTGGATCGAATATTATCGCTGAGCAGCTCCGCAACGTGCTTAATCGCCCGGTCGCCGACCATGTGCCCCCAGCTATCATTGATCTCTTTAAAGTGGTCGATGTCGATAATCGCCACCGTCATCGGCAGTTCATATTCCATCGCCAGCGTCACTTCATGCTTGAGGACAACCGGCAGATAGCGGCGGTTAAGCAGGCTGGTCAGCGTATCCTTACCGCTTTGCATCTGCGACAGGCTGCTAAACAGCACCCCCATCTGGCTGCCGATCTGCTGGCAATTGATATGGATCCCCTGCAGCAAAGCCTGCGTGTTTTTATACTCAGAACCCTCAGACGAGGATTTCCAGGCGGATAACAGCGCATCCACCTTGCTAATTAAGTCGGCGATTTCCTGCATTTGCGGATTTTTTTTAAAATAACGCACGCATTTATGGCGGAACCACAGGCCAAATTCCGAATCAGATAATAACGCTCCGTTAATATCGCTTTTATTATCGCTAACGATATTAAAAATAGCGGTATTTTCCCATCCGGAGAGCGAGGCCTGCTGTTTGCCATATTCCAGCGGAACGTTATCCATCAGGCTATACAGGCGGTAGGCTTCTTCATTTTTCGTCGCCCGATAGTGCGACAGGGTATAGGCATGACACATCATCTCTACCGCCATGTTAATGGCCATGATAGCGTAGTAGATGGCGGCGACGCTGGTCTCGCGATCGAGTTGGCTATCGCGGATATTTTCAATCAGCCCGGCTTTCAGCTGGCGCGCACCGCGCAGTACCGCCTCTGCCGGGATACCGATGCGCGAATGGATGCTGCCGATCAGGTACTGCCGCTCCGCCAGCGCCTGCAGATTTTCCTTATCGCACATCAGGATATCTTTCACCCACCCGGCCAGCGAGCTGCTGAGCCGTTCCTGAACTAAGTCATAGCTAAGATGCCGCGCAATGTCCGGGTCCTGGAAAATAAAATCATAAAAACGGGTCGCTAACGCCTCCGCCTGCTGCCCGGCAATATTTTTAAGTACCGCCCTCACTTCCGGCGTCAGGCTGTCGTACAGCGGCAACCATTCCTTAAAAATAATCGAGATATATTTTTGGCTTTCATCTTTCATTGAATAAAGCGCTCGCCCGGCGTGAGTGTATTTTCAGGGCCTCCGATCATACAACAGTTCTCCTGGGGCAACCAGATTAAAAATGCGCCAGTCGCCAGGGAATAATATCCTCTGGTTATTAGCGCTAAGGAATAGCTTATATGTACGATGATTTAATGAAGAACGGTAAAGATTATCTGAGCCGGTATCCGGAGCATTAACCCCAGGTAATGACTCCAATTTACTGATAGTGTTTTATGTTCAGATAGTGCCCGATGA
>NZ_JBEAJL010000061.1:0-3169 GCF_040065275.1 Klebsiella sp. JB_Kp042 | reverse complement strand
AACCGCTGACCTCTTGCATGCCATGCAAGCGCTCTCCCAGCTGAGCTATAGCCCCACAGGACCTCTTTACGAACCAAATCCGCTGGGTGCAGAATTTGGTGGAGCTAAGCGGGATCGAACCGCTGACCTCTTGCATGCCATGCAAGCGCTCTCCCAGCTGAGCTATAGCCCCGTAACGTAAAGCGTGTCGTGTTGACGGGCGGCATAATATGAATTCCTCGCTCAGGTGTCAACGGCAAAATTATCCTTCTCGATTCAATCGCTGAAAAAGCAGGCAACCTGCTGAGATTGCGAGCCTTATCGCAGCCAGAAGTTAAACAGGTCACCTTTTCCAGTAAAAGGATGCTATAACATGGACAGCTAATTCCCATACATTTACTCAGGAAATAGTATGCTCAAGGAACGAATGACACCTGAAGAAATCGCCCATCTGACCGGCTACAGCCGGCAAACTATCAATAAGTGGGTGCGGAAAGAAGGCTGGCAGACCTCTCCGCGGCCTGGCGTCCAGGGCGGTAAGGCGCGCCTGGTCCATGTCAATGAGCAAGTCAGGGAGTTTATCCGCAGCGCCCAGCGCGTGGCGGAGACGCCCGGCACCTATTCTCCCCACGACAGCGATCTGGAATCGCTGCTGCTGACCCTCTGTAAAGAACTCACTCCCAGCGAGCAGAAGCAGCTTATGTCGCTGCTGTTACGCGAGGGGATCACCGGGTTACTGCTTCGGTTAGGGATCCGCGATCGGTAAACCATGATGAAACTAAAAGATAAAATGACGCCCGCAGAGCTTGCCGACTGCCTGGGGCTGGCGAGACAAACGATCAATCGCTGGGTTCGTGAGAAGAAATGGCGCACGGAAACGATACCCGGCGTCAAAGGAGGCCGAGCGCGGCTGGTGGTCATCGACCAACCGGTGCGCGAGTTTCTGACGAACATTCCCGCCAGACGCCATCTGTTTAGCGACAATCATCTCGCGGAATCGCCAGGCGCTTACCTGGTCAATGAAGCGGACGCGATCTGGCGGCAAATCACAGAAACCCTGCAACTGATGACTCCGGCAGAACAGCTGCAGCTCCGCGACCTGCTGGCCCGGGAAGGGATTAGCGGTTTTCTTGCCCGCCTCGGCATCGCCAGCCCGGTGTAACAGACAAAAAAAACGGCAGGGGTATCCTGCCGTTTTATCATCCAGGTCCCCGTCAGGACGCCTGGCCTTCGCGCTCAGCGATAAAAGCCAGCGCTTTATTGATACGCTCTACGCTACGGGACTTGCCGATTGCATGGACGGTAACGTCAAGCGCAGGAGACTGCCCTGCACCGGTAACGGCCACGCGCAGCGGCATACCGACTTTACCCATGCCCACTTCCAGCTCATCAGCGGTCGCCTGAATCGCGTGGTGGACGTTTTCCGCCGTCCAGTCGCTAATCGCCGCCAGCTTGTCGCGGACGACTTCCAGCGGCTGACGCGCTACCGGACGCAGATGTTTCTTCGCCGCGTCGGCGTCGAATTCAGCGAACTCTTCATAGAAGTAGCGGCAGCTCTGGGCAATCTCTTTCAGCGTTTTGCAACGCTCGCCCAGCAGCTTCACCAACTCGGCCAGCTGCGGACCGTTGCGGGTATCGATATTTTCCTGCTCAATATGCCACTGCAGATGCGTCGCCACATACTCCGCCGGCAGCGTATTGATGTAATGATGGTTCAGCCACAGCAGCTTGTCGGTGTTGAACGCACTCGCGGATTTGCTGACCGCCCCCAGCGAGAAGAACTCGATCATCTCTTCGCGGGTGAAGATCTCCTGATCGCCATGGGACCAGCCCAGACGCACCAGATAGTTCAGCAGCGCTTCCGGCAGGTAGCCATCGTCGCGATACTGCATCACGCTGACCGCCCCGTGGCGTTTGGAGAGTTTCTTGCCATCGTCGCCGTTGATCATCGATACGTGCGCGTATACCGGCACCGGCGCATTCAACGCTTTAAGGATGTTGATCTGGCGCGGCGTGTTGTTGATATGATCTTCACCACGGATCACGTGGGTGATCGCCATGTCCCAGTCATCCACTACGACGCAGAAGTTGTAGGTCGGGGAACCATCGGTACGGCGAATGATCAGATCGTCCAGCTCCTGGTTGCTGAACTCGATAGGTCCGCGGATCTGATCGTCAAAAATAACCGACCCTTCCTGCGGGTTGGCGAAACGCACCACGCACGGCTCATCATCGGCATGATGCTCGTGGCTATGGCGGCAGCGTCCATCGTAACGCGGCTTCTCACCGTTCGCCATTTGCTCTTCGCGCAACGCTTCCAGACGCTCTTTTGAGCAATAGCATTTATAAGCGGTACCGGCTTCCAGCATCTCATCGATCACGTTGTTATAACGATCGAAACGTTTAGTCTGGTAATAGGGACCTTCGTCCCATTGCAGATTCAGCCAGTTCATGCCATCCATGATGGCTTCAATTGCTTCCGGGGTGGAGCGTTCGAGATCGGTGTCTTCAATACGCAGTACAAACTCACCGCCGTGGTTACGGGCAAAAAGCCAGGAATAGAGAGCAGTACGCGCACCGCCAACGTGCAGATAGCCGGTTGGGCTTGGCGCGAAGCGAGTTTTGATTTTCATGAATTGGCCTTACGTTTAATAAAGATGCCGATAGCCGGCAATGTCCTGTGGAAATTATGGGTCAATATTCTAACACCGTGGGCTGATTCCTCAATGTTGTTCCCGTCGGAACGTCGCGGTTTGCCGTTTTTGTTTATAAATCATGCTATGACGCCGCTTTTGCGATCGCTTTGTTTAATTTTACGACGAACGAACGAATTCTTTAGAAAAGGCGTTGACTCATTTTCAACTCTCCCTATAATGCGACTCCACACAGCGGGGGTGATTAGCTCAGCTGGGAGAGCACCTCCCTTACAAGGAGGGGGTCGGCGGTTCGATCCCGTCATCACCCACCACTACTTAACGTAGTCTCCGCCGTGTAGAACAGAAAATTGAGAAGTGGGTGATTAGCTCAGCTGGGAGAGCACCTCCCTTACAAGGAGGGGGTCGGCGGTTCGA
The DNA here is from genome assembly GCF_040065275.1 of Klebsiella sp. JB_Kp042. Taxonomy (NCBI): domain Bacteria; kingdom Pseudomonadati; phylum Pseudomonadota; class Gammaproteobacteria; order Enterobacterales; family Enterobacteriaceae; genus Klebsiella; species Klebsiella sp. JB_Kp042. The sequence goes on along the minus strand of NZ_JBEAJL010000061.1, from coordinate 119 downwards.
TCCCGTCATCACCCACCACTTTCTCGCCAGCTGGATTTTCTGTCAAAATATGAAGTACCGAAGTGGGTGATTAGCTCAGCTGGGAGAGCACCTCCCTTACAAGGAGGGGGTCGGCGGTT
>NZ_JBEAJL010000060.1:0-3247 GCF_040065275.1 Klebsiella sp. JB_Kp042 | reverse complement strand
CAGGGGGAAACGCCTGGTATCTTTATAGTCCTGTCGGGTTTCGCCACCACTGATTTGAGCGTCAGATTTCGTGATGCTTGTCAGGGGGGCGGAGCCTATGGAAAAACGGCTTTGCCGCGGCCCTATCGCTTCCCTGTTAAGTCTCTTTCTGGCATCTTCCAGGAAATCTCTGCCCCGTTCGTAAGCCATTTCCGCTCGCCGCAGTCGAACGACCGAGCGTAGCGAGTCAGTGAGCGAGGAAGCGGAATATATCCTGTATCACATATTCTGCTGACGCACCGGTGCAGCCTTTTTTCTCCTGCCACATGAAGCACTTCACTGACATCCTCATCAGTGCCAACATAGTAAGCCAGTATACACTCTGCTAGCGCTACGTGACTGGTTCAGGGCTGCGCCCCGAAACCCTCTAACAACCTCTCAGCTACTGGATATCACCCCATGCCATCTGAATATGATGAACAACTGGATTCGACTGGTACGCAGCTTCCCGGCGAATATGACCTTTTTGATTTAATGGCGCAGGTTACTGAAGAGAACCTGCACGCCCCGGTGGATTTTGGGCCGCCTGTCGGCCGTGAAGCGTTATAGCTTTTTCGCTTGCCCATGTACGTGGTAATACGCCGGTATTACATCTTATTTCTTTATTTTCATGTGATTACAGGTGGTTGTAATACGTTGCGTATTACATAAATAAACGGGGACTTCAGTTTTTACCTTTTAATTCATGCAATTGCGATGAAAATCGCGGTTGCGTATGGTGTATGACCATTTAAGGGGCAAAAAATTATCATTCTGGCTGGGTGATCTGCGCAGGTTAAGGGGCATCGGTAACGAAAAAGCGTCCTAACGACCTCGTTCATGCGAGTATGAACGGATTATTTTTCCGGACTACAGGTAAACTACAAAGCGGAAGTGAAACTACTACAGCATTACTACTGAATTACTACAAATCGGAGGAGGATGACTACTTATCTACTACTGATTTACTACTGAATTACTACTGAATTACGTCAGAACAGTTCTCTGAACCATTCGTACATCCGACCCCCTTATCTTCATGCTTGATGTTCTTGCCAACGCCTCACGGCCACGCAATAAATTGCGTCCCCGTTCACCGTTTTCGGATGAGAAGAACGCCGGAAACAGGACTTCCCCTGGCTGAATGGTGTGAAATTCTGCGCTATGCACTTGCGCGCATACTCATGCATGCCGTAAAAACAGAGCCTGCGCGTTTCTGGCGGGTTTTCGGGTGGTTTGTTGCCTGTTTTACCGGTTTCCCGTCAGAAACGCCCTGAGGGCCTCTCAGGCGGTGCACGCAACGGATGTTATGGTAAATTATTTCTTACCACGGCAACTTCGGCACCAGCTCTGAGTTCGTTCTTTCCCTTTATCCATTCTGAATCCAAACTGCTTCTCAATTTCTTCACGCGTAATCGCAGTTTTTCCACATAAAGGGCACGTGTGTTGTTCGGTTGGTATTTTGAGGGAGGGAAGTTGCAGATTGATAAGCTTAAGCATTAGCGGTGTTAGGTCATAAACGTTGGTCAAGCCCTTATCTTGTTTGCCTGTAGAGCGTACTTTTACTCTTAATAAATCTTGCTCGACGAGTTTGCCGAGTGTTCTCTGTATGGTTCTTCTGTCTTGGCTCATCCGTTCTGATAAATGTTTGATTGAAGGAAAAACTCGAGCATCAGCATTATGTAAAAATGAAATTAGATGAATCACTAAAACAAGCTCTGTATTGCTGAGGCCAAGCTTTGACTGGTTCCGTAGCAGTTCGTTAGGCACAGACGTCCAACCCGACACTAGGATACTTCGTCCCCAAATGGCTAAGATCTTCTCCGGGATCTCAAAAGGAGAATCACTGGTTTTTTTTAGTTCGATTTCTGATTTCAAATTTGTACCTCAATCATAATACCAATACCTATCTTTATAGGTATTGGTATTATGATTTATTATTTGGGCGTCATCAATGCCGCCCTTGATTAGGCGAAATTCGCCTAAATCTATAGCGTCACCACCCCCCCTCTCTTACCATCAAAATCACAGGTAATGACCTAAAACCCTCAACCCGAGCAATAGGATTTATATGTTGGCAAACGTACGGTTTGGTAAAGACAGCTGCGATTCAGAGCGTCGCCAGCAGTACAAATCTCGTGCTGACGAAGTGCTGCTTTCTCGCTCAAGCAAAAATCAGACCTCAGATGGTCTGAAATGCAATTCTCCTCAGTCTGATGACGCTATTTTTGATATGCTATCCGCTTACTTTCAAAAGTAAGTGGGAAGCGTTTGATGACAACAAAATTTAATAAGTTTGAAATTCATTCAGCTTTCCAGTCTGGCAAGCTGAATGAACCATTTTTCGTCGACTTACCTCATTTGAAACCAGAGCACCAAGTTGCTCTCACAACCTTCTTGGGTAAAATCACTCGAGAGGAACCTCTAGTCGGCAAAAACAAACCTTCTTGGCTGAACGACAACCATCAAAAAATTCCGGGTACTGATGCCTATGAGGAAGGAAACTATTGGCATTATCACTGTGGGCCTTACAGTGATTCAGTTAAGGTTCGGTCTATGACCTACAACTTGGGTTTTAACGCTCAAGGCCTAACTTCTAAAGAAGTGATTCATTATCAAAAGCTAGAAGATGGCACTGTGCTAGTTGTAGGGTTTTCTCCGATCCACGAACCTTTTCCTCGCTCTGATGAACCGCATCACAATCCGTTATTTACTTCTGAAGAGTAAGTGTTAGTCCGCGCAACAATCATAACTGAGGCAGGATGAATCGACAGGATCTCCTGAACGGAGATATTGAGATTTTACGCGCCCGGTTGTAGTCTCTTGGGCAGAAACGAAAAAACCACCTGGGGAGGTGGTTTTTCGAAGGTTCAGCAAGTTGGGGAACTTCTGAACCGTGGTAACAGTCTTGTGCGAGACGTGTCACCAAATCTGTCCTTCCAGTGTAGCCTCAGTAAGGCCACCACTTCAAGAACTCTCGATACATCTCTCGCACATCCTGTTTACCAGTGGCCGTTGCCAATGGCGATTAGTCGTGTCTATCCGGGTTGGACTCAAGTCGATAGTTACCGGACAAGGCGCAGCGGTCGGACTGAACGGGGGGTTCGTGCATACAGTCCAGCTTGGAGCGAACTGCCTACCCGGAACTGAGTGTCAGGCGTGGAATGAGACAAACGCGGCCATAACAGCGGAATGACACCGGTAAACCGAAAGGCAGGAACAGGAGAGC
>NZ_JBEAJL010000059.1:0-3297 GCF_040065275.1 Klebsiella sp. JB_Kp042 | reverse complement strand
GATGCGTGATCTGATCCTTCAACTCAGCAAAAGTTCGATTTATTCAACAAAGCTCCGGCCGGGATGACTCGTTTGCCTGACCATATGTTTACCGGGGGAGTTCAGGCGATGGACGGTGATATATCTTATTCACTTAACGATGACGCCGGACGTAAGAGCCCTGGGGATATTATGCGCTTCTTCCCTAATGCCAGCGCATTCTATGCGCAAAAAATCAATGATGATCTCTATGCTGGCCTCGGCATTTACGGCAACTATGGCCTGGGGATTGACTTTGGTCAGTGGGCCGGGGACAGATTAATCAAGAAAAGCACCATGGTGGCGATGACACTCAGCCCTTCCATAGCTTACAAATTAAGCGATAGAGTGTCTGTGGGCGGCTCTGTAAACATCAACTATGGCTTCCTGTCTTTAACACGTAACGTCGATAATACTGATGAAACGCAGAAGGATCACGACTGGGCGTTAGGGTATCGTCTTGGCTTGCTGATGCAGCTGACGGAACAGACCCGGCTTGGTATAGCATGGACGAGTAAGACAGAATACGATTTTGATATTGATGGTAAGGCGCGCTTGCCGAATTTAGCCAACGTTGAGTACGAGCTTCCTGTCTCAGCGCAGGTACGCGCCCCTCAGCAAATTATGCTGAGCCTGGTGCATGATATCAATAAACAATGGTCGGTGATGGGCGCTCTCGGTTGGCAGGACTGGAGCCAGTTTGGCGCCCCACAAATTGCGGTGGTGGGGCAGGAACTGGATAAAAATAACCGTCTGAAGGATTCCTGGCATACGGCATTAGGCGTGCAGTACCGTCCTACTGAACAATGGCGTCTCAACGCTGGTGTTGCCTTTGACAGCACGGTATACGATTCGCAGAGTAACGTAGCGCTCACCTTACCGACGGGTGATGAATGGCGTTTTGCCACAGGCGCCCAGTACCAGATTACACCGCACAGTAATATTGGCGTCGCCGTCTCCTACTTACATATGCAATCGTCTCATGTTCAGTCGCCTGCTATCTATAGCGGTAGCTACAACCACCCATATTTATGGTTTGCTAATGTAAACTATAGTTATCAATTCTGATGGGCTGATGTCTTTGCCGTGCAATGCGCGGGGAGGGATGCACAAATGATTTTTTGTGCCCTCGTAAAGGGACATCACCGCCTTTGTACGGTGGGTGTGGCGTTTATCCTGAATCAGTTTGATTAATTCGCCTGTATATCCTGAGCGCTGGTTATCCACGATCCCTCGGGTCTTTTTTTGAGACCCGGGGGCGATGGTAAGTGGCGCAGGGAAGACGCCCGGCGGTCTGTTTCTGTGACTTGCCAGCTATCATTAATTTACATTTATAAAGCCCTTGGGCCAGTCGCTATTTATTGTCAGTTTATTGAGCAGGAGCATTAACTCATAATCGCTATGTAAGTTAAATTTCCTCATCACCATATATTTATGCGTATAGACCGTTTTCTCACTCACCATCAGTTCTTCGGCAATTTGCATGACTGACATCCCCTCATTTAAATAGCTCATGATGCGGATTTGCTGTGGCGACAGTTTGGTAAGCTGGCAATCACAACATGACCCGGTTGAGTGCCGATAATTTGTCTGATGCAGCCGGTGCCAGGCGGTATGCATTGCTGTACGTAACTGCGTCACGGAATGTCGGCGAGAGAGAAAGATAATATCCTGAAAGCAAGAGGGTAGCGCTGAGACACGCATGTCATCATCAACAATACCAATCACAATGCTTTTTTTTCGACTCCGCAGCTCAGGGCGGCAAATAAAACATTCTCCTGGGCATAATGCCAGCACAATAACGTCCGCTACCTTCACGCTTTCTGAGGTAAAGTTAAAGCTGAAATTAACTTTAGTGTTGTGCTGAGAAAAGAAATCATTAAAAAAAAAGGTCAGCCCACGCCTGAAGAGGGTATCCCACTCTTTTATTACAATGTTAACCATTTACTATACCGAAACATAATTATTAAGCGCAGCTGCATTGGGGAAGTAATAGACGCAGCTTTTTTACCCTGTTAGCTTCCAGAAGGGGATGACGACTCACGTTCCTATGACCCGCTATAGCCAGCGACCCGTCAGTTGTATTGCATTGTCAAAACGACAACGGCATGAATGGAACCTGGTGTCGGCCTTCCCGCCACTGAGGTCACCATGGCGCTCATCGGAATCGTCGCCGTTCTGTCTGCGGCAATATTTTGCGTGATGCTGGATCCGCTGCCCATCAGCAAACCTGTAGTAGCATCAGACATCGCAATGGCCACACGGGTTGCCGTGCCACTGTTTTGGTAATAATTCATGCCCGCTTCCGGGTCAGGCGTTCCGCTAAAACGGGTTGTCACGCTTAGCGTACCCGGCGGACAGCGGGTAAACAGGAGATTAAAGGTAACCGGATCGGAAGATGACCCGGGGGTGAACATGTTTGTTGCCTGGATATTACCAAGATCAACATTCATATTTTCACTACCCCCGTTAAAGACGCAGGGCGCTGCGATAATACGACCTGTGACTTTGATATCGACGTTGTCTGCCGACAACGCAGGCAATACTATTGCGCATGCCATCAGCAACACGAGTTTATTTATTTTCATTTAACAGCCCTTATTGATAGGTAAGACTCAGCGTTGCGGAGGCATTGGCGATGCCGGTGGTTACCGTTGTATTGGTCTGATAGTAGCGTGCGGTTAACGGAAACATCTCCTGGCCGCCATTGGTTCTCTTCAGAACAAGATTATTGCCAAGGATGAGAGGGGTATTGTTATAAACCAGCTGCACGCCAACCCCCTGTGCGACGCCTGCGCTTCCCTGACCGGTTAACGCCAGCACGGTATTATCGCTGACGTCTGGATTTTGTGCCCCGGAGAGCATGACGTTAATATTGGATCCGGCATCACAGTCCAGAATGAGATTCTGCGTTTTCTGCGCATTAGCGGGGGTTGATCCCACCGCAGTACCAAACTCGCTGACCAAAACGTCCCCCAGTTCAAATACCATATTCGACGTTGTCACCGCGCATGCCACCTGGGTAATAGATCCGGCCCCCGCATTGACGGGGATCTCAGGAGCTTGTTCTCCGCCAAGATATTGCATCGTAAAGGCGACAAACGATGCCAGTTGCCCCGTTACTGAGCCAGATGTAATATCACCAATCTTCCAGAATTGTATAACCGGCTGATAATCATGAATAACCAGCTCGCCTGGGTTTGAAGACCAACTGGACATTGAAGCGGGCTTTGTTGAATAAATCAGATTTCGGGTAAGTCTCCCCCGTAGCGGGTTGTG
>NZ_JBEAJL010000058.1:0-3628 GCF_040065275.1 Klebsiella sp. JB_Kp042 | reverse complement strand
AATTTTAATCAGCGAGTCAGCTTGGGAAGAAATGACCTGCTTATTCGCACCTTCCTTAGCTGTAAAAAAAATGCAACGTTAACTCGACATGATGTGAGCCTACTTTGTCGGGTATTTATGACAATTTAATTAAGCGGCAAAAAATTTTGGCGAGGGTAAATGAAAATAGATGTGCTTGGCTGCGGGAGCGCCTTTTCCTGCACGCAAAATACCTCCGCGCTGCGGGTAATCGACGCGGACAACAAACAGTGGTTAATCGACTGCGGACCCACCGTTCCCCGCGCGCTCTGGCAGCGCGGCGGCGGGGTCAACGATATCGATGCGATCTACTTCACCCACGTTCATCCGGACCACTGCACCGGTCTGACGGCGCTGCTGAATTACTGGAAAAGCGGCTCCCGCCAGAAGCCGCTGATTATCTACTGCCAGCCGACGCAGCAGCCGGTGCTCATGCAGCTGGCCGCGCTGGCGAACTGGCCGCAGGCGGAGCTCGGTTTCACCATCGACTGGCAAGCATGTCGCGAAGCCTGGACGTGGCAGGACTGGCAGATCCGCACTGCCCCCACCCAGCATGAGCTGAGTAATCGCGCCATCCGTATCACCATTGCCGGGCAGACGCTGTTTTACAGCGGCGATGGCCGGCCGACCGCCGACTCGATGGCCCTGATGGCCGGCGCCGGGCTGGCGTTTCAGGAGTGTGCCTCGGTGGCGGCCCTGGACGATGACGCCTCTCATGGCGATTTCCCCTCTTGCCTGATGCTGTTCAGAACGCTGCAGCTCCCGGCGCTGGGGCTCTATCACTGCGAGGACGCTGCCCTGCCGGGGCTGAAGCAGGCCTGCCAGCCGTGGCCGGGGTTATTCGTTTCCCGGGATGGGCTCGCCTTAACGTTGCCGCGTCCCCCGTTTACCGACGAGGCGCACATCCTATGAGCGCCGCATCACGTAAAGCCAGCGTCACCGCCCAGGATGTCGCACGGCGTGCGGGCGTCTCCCGGGCGGTGGTGTCCCGGGCGTTGAGCAGCAACGGCAGCATCTCTCCCGATGCCCGGGCGCGGGTGTTGCGCGCCGCCGAAGAGCTGGGGTATCAGGTTAACTTCCTCGCCCAGGGGCTGAACCGCCAGCGCAGCCACTTAATCGGCGTGATCGTCTCGCGCATCAGCGATCCTTTTCGCAGCGCCCTGCTTGATGCCTTGCTCAACGAGATCCAGCGCCAGGGCTTTCAGGCGCTGGTGAGCGAGATCCATAGCGAGCAGGATCTGGCGCATACCCTGCGCCGTTTCACGCAGTTTCGCGTCTCCGGGGTTATCGTTACCTCCGGCCAACCGCCGGAAGCGCTGGTGAACGAGTGCGTTCACCAGCATATTCCGGTAGTGGGCATTAACCGTCAACCGACGATCCCCGGGGTGGATTATGTCTGCTCTGATAACGCCGCCGGCGCCGAACTGGCCGCTAACCAGCTGTTGCGCAGCGGCTGTCGGCGCTTCGGCTGGCTCAATACTCTCCCTTCCACCTGGGCCGGGCGCATGCGCGGTGAAGCATTCAGCCGGGCGCTACAGGCGCGCGGAGTGGACATCGAACGCGACCTGGCGCACCTCGCCTGTCCGGAAGAGGGCTACGTCGGCGGTGAGCAGGCCGCGGCGCTCGCTGACGAGGTGCCTGAGGGGATCTTTTGCGCGAATGCCCAGCTTGCCTGTGGCTTTCTTGATGGGATGCGCCAGCGCGGCAAACAGGCGCCTGAGGATTTTCAGCTGATTGGTTTTGATAACACGCCGCCGACCGCGCAATATAGCTATCAGCTCACCACCCTACATCAGGATGTGGCGGCGATTTCCCGCCAGGCGCTTGCCCGGCTGCTGGAGCGCACCGCCGACCCTTTACAACCTTCACGCACCACCTGGGTGGAGGTGACATTAATTCACCGGCGCACGTCGCCCTTTGTTATCTGAGAGCAGGACTATGACGGAAGCACAACGAGAGTCATTATGCGCCTTAATTCGCCAGGCTGGCGCCCACGCCCAGGCGCTACGCGATGCGGGATTACAGGTCGATAAAAAATCGCGCCAGGATTTTGTGTCGCAGGCGGATCTCGCGGTAGAACAAGAGATTAAAGGCTGGCTGCAGGCCCATTTTCCCCAGGAGGGTTTCCTCGGCGAGGAGAGCGGTTTCGCCGGCGATGCACAGACCGTCTGGGTGCTCGACCCTGTCGATGGCACCACCAACTTTATCCTCGGTATGGATTACTGGTGTATCTCGCTGGCGCGAGTGTGCCAGGGTGAGCTGACGCTTGGCATTATCTACGCCCCCGATCGCGATGAGTTTTTCTTCGCTGGTCGCGGCGAAGGCGCGTATCTCAACGGCCAGCGCCTGACGCTACGCGAACCGGATCCGGATGCGGTGGTAGTGGGTATGGGCCGCTCCAGCCGCGCCCCGGCCAGCGACTACGCCTGGGCCATCACCACCCTGCTCGACGCCGGCCTGGAATATCGCCGCTTCGGCGCGGGCGCCCTGATGCTGGCGCATGTCGCCGCCGGCCAGCTCCATGCCTATTATGAAGCGCATATGAACAGCTGGGACGCGCTGGCAGGCATGCTGTTGATTGAGGAGGCGGGCGGAACGTGCAATGCGTTTCTCGCCAATGAGGGGCTGCGGCGAGGTAACCGCGTGCTGGCCGGCTGCGCAGGCGTCCAGCCACGACTGGCCGCCCTGCTGGAGAAATGACGCTACACCGCCCCCGGCGTGGCCTGACTAACGCCAGGTTTCGCTGCGGGGAATATTATTCGGGCAGCGCTTAATCGCGCAAAAGGACTGGTAAAAACAGGAGTCAGACCGCTCGCCGCCGGCATGGTACGGGCACGATGGCCGCTCGCGTAATATTTCCCACTGCGCCTCGTCGTACACCGCAATATTGTAGATTTTTAATGAATGATACTGGTCATTAATTAAAACTCTTGAGGAATAGAGCTTCATTGTCTCGCCGGGCAGCAGGATCACATCGGCCTCGTACCACATAATAAATTTTAAGAAACGCAGGCTGGATATCGCCGAAAAGGCGATGCCGGATTGCGGGCAGATCAGAGTATTAAGAATAGTCCATTTCATATTCCTTCCTTATATAAATGCTACAAATTGTTACCGTATATAGTGATAGCATTCATTAATATAAACTGCAAGCATCCCTGACAATTATGTGACTTAAGACAATTCCTAACAACATACTCCATTATTAGTAACGTTTACTTTTCGTCGAGAGATTAATGATTAGACCCTATAAAAAAAGAAACAAATCAACCTAAAAAAAGAAAATACAATAAAAAATAAGATTAAATAAAAATAATTGACAATATGTATTAGTCCCTTTGGATGAGCCTTCATCCATTCGTATCAGACGATGTGGCGCTGAGCGTCGCCAAAGCTTCCGCCGGCAGAGAGGACGACGGCAGCCAGCTATTTATTGCGCGGTTGCCTCGGCGTACGACAACAGACCCGCGCAGCCATCAGGCCGCGCTCGGGTAAATGTCTTTGGTATACCGCCATAGCGAATAACTTCGCGATAATATCGCCATGGCGATTGATCTTATTTAGGGAAGGTGCGAATAAGCAGGTCATTTCTTCCCAAGCTGACTCGCTG
>NZ_JBEAJL010000057.1:0-3765 GCF_040065275.1 Klebsiella sp. JB_Kp042 | reverse complement strand
CGAGATAAACTCGCTGCCGTTATCTGTCTGAATACGTACCGGCAGGCGCTTGCCCAGCACCCGTAATTTGCGGTTTTTTTGATTTCCGACGATACTACAGGGTCATCCGCGAGATGCATTCAATCAGTACCTCTCATACAGCCATAAAGCATTGAAGAAATGTTGTTATAATGTTAATTTGTATATGTGGTGAATCCCCCTATGCGGAGGGGCATATCCAGTCTGAATCATTTTTGCGCTTTGCGAGTCGTCCGTGGGCTGGCGGCGGCTTACCGGGAGGCACCCGGCACCACATTTTTTATTACAAATGAATATAGTTACTCATTAAAATACATGCAAATGTGATGTATCTACTGTTCTTTTACTTTGGCCATATATAGTCATAGACAATGAAAGCGATGCTTGCTGATAATAAATCCTGAACTATTTTTTGAATGAGCGTTGATTTTTTGAAAGGTTGCTGTGTACGACTGTAATCTCATGATGATCGGTAATGACTCCAACTTACTGATAGTGTTTTATGTTCAGATAATGCCCGATGACCTTGTCATGCAGCTCCACCGATTTTGAGAACGACAGTGACTTCCGTCCCAGCCTTGCCAGATGCGGCCAAGGATTCAGGTTATGCCGCTCAATGCGCTGAGTGTAACGCTTGCTGATAACGTGCAGCTTTCCCTTCAGGCGTGATTCATACAGCGGCCAGCCATCCGTCATCCATACCACGACCTCAAAGGCCGACAGCAGGCCCGGAAGACGCTCCAGCGTGGCCAGCGTGCGTTCACCGAATACGTGCGCCACAACCGTCCTCCGTATCCTGTCATACGCGTAAAACAACCAGCGCTGGCGTGATTTAGCGCCGACGTAACCCCACTGTTCGTCCATTTCCGCGCAAACAATGACGTCACTGCCCGGTTGTATGCGTGAGTTTACCGACTGCAGCCTGAGTTTTTTAAGTGTCGTAAAGCGCTGAGGTCTGCCTCGTGAAGAAGGTGTTGCTGACTCATACCAGGCCTGAATAGCTTCATCATCCAGCCAGAAAGTTATGGAGCCACGGTTGATGAGGGCTTTATTGTAGGTGGGCCAGTTGGTGATTTTGAACTTTTGCTTTGCCACGGAACGGTCTGCGTTGTCGGGAAGATGCGTGATCTGATCCTTCAACTCAGCAAAAGTTCGATTTATTCAACAAAGCCTCGAAAGGTTTTGCTGCATACCCTATAATCCGCCTCAGTAATCGTAGGGGAACGCAATGAAAAGGATTCGACTGTTTATAGGTGTTGTGATTATAGGTGCTCTGTCGGGGTGCGCAGCAGTCCAGTATAATGATGGTGAAAAGGTCAGTATTCAGTCCGATGCTTGGTACGGGCTGGATAGTTTGCATAACACTGCTGTTAAGGCGTGCCAGCAATATGGCAAATCGAAAGCAGTTTATCTCCATAGCGCTAATATGAACCCGAACTTACCGAAAGGTAGTGGGGTGCAAAATACTATCTGGAAATGTGAGCCATAAGCATGTCTAATTTTAATAGGCTTTGTTGAATAAATCAGATTTCGGGTAAGTCTCCCCCGTAGCGGGTTGTGTTTTCAGGCAATACGCACGCTTTGGTAATGCTGCCAACTTACTGATTTAGTGTATGATGGTGATTTTAAGGTGCTTGCGTGGCTTCCATTTCCATCAGATGTCCTTCCTGCTCAGCTACTGACGGGGTGGTGCGTAACGGCAAAAGCACTGCCGGACATCAGCGCTATCTCTGCTCTCACTGCCGTAAAACATGGCAGCTACAGTTCACTTACACCGCCTCTCAACCCGGTACACACCAGAAAATCATTGATATGGCCATGAATGGCGTTGGATGCCGGGCAACCGCCCGCATTATGGGCGTTGGCCTCAACACGATTTTACGTCACTTAAAAAACTCAGGCCGCAGTCGGTAACCTCGCGCATACAGCCGGGCAGTGATGTGATTGTCTGCGCTGAAATGGACGAACAGTGGGGCTACGTCGGTGCTAAATCACGTCAGCGCTGGCTGTTTTACGCGTATGACAGGATACGGAGGACGATTGTGGCGCACGTCTTCGGTGAACGCACTCTGGCCACACTGGAGCGTCTTCTGAGCCTGCTGTCGGCCTTTGAGGTCGTGGTATGGATGACGGATTGCTGGCCGCTGTATGAATCACGCCTGAAGGGAAAGCTGCACGTTATCAGCAAGCGTTACACTCAGCGCATTGAGCGACATAACCTGAATCTGAGACAACATCTGGCAAGGCTGGGACGGAAGTCACTGTCGTTCTCAAAATCGGTGGCGCTGCATGACAAAGTCATCGGGCATTATCTGAACATAAAACACTATCAGTAAGTTGGAGTCATTACCATCAGTAGATAGTATTTTACTTACATCGTATTTACCTGATATCAGTGAGTGCTACATTGAGTCAGGGTTTCGCAATAGCTTTAAGTATTAGAATGCATACAATTTAAGTGGGCGTTGTTGGCTTATATTATGGCAGAGGCGCTGGCGGTATGGTCAGATATTGACACTTTGAATGTTTGCATCATAAATTATTGAGGTGGTGAATCCCCCTATGCGGAGGGGCGACCAGTCAGTTACAGAAACCTGTAAATGCAGCGCGGGCCATGCCGACTGGGGCATGCTCACCGGGAGGCACCCGGCACCACACTGTCACTAAGCATATTGAATATTTCATAGTGGGTTTACTTTTGCGGTTGCCCTTCTATATTTATAGAACGTAACGGCAAAAGTGAATGCTTCCTGGTAAATCGGTAGCTCGGACTATTAGGTGCACCTTCCTTTCGTTACAGCCTTGGCTGCCAATTTTCTTCCCGCTTCTCTGGCGGTTTTTTTTTGCTCGTAATCTGCCCAAATAAATCATCAAAACAAGGAAGGCGATGGATTCATTTGCAGGAACTCCTTTCCCCTTCAACGGAGTGAGGCTCAAAGCAATAAGAAGCGGAACAGAAGGATGCTTTACGCCGAAAAAATAGGTCATGGCGACGTTTGGCATTGAAGAGACGTTATTGAGATGTTAAGTTTTATGGGTGGTGAATCCCCCTGAGCGGAGGGGTGTAAACAGTATTGTTTTATTGCTAAACCGAATGCGCGAGTCATGGTGGCTGACCAAAGGCTTACCGGGAGGCACCCGGCACCACAACTTCACCTCAAGCCCACGTTAACGCGTGGGCTGTTCTTTTCCAGCGGATCTATTCAAAGGATGCGCATTTGCGTGGCCTTTTTCATTTCAGGCTCACGGGAATCATCATCGATACGGCTCGTTGTTAAATCAGCCCGATGGGCCTGACCCCCTACACGCACAAAGCACCCCGTTAACCCGGAGGTGGAGTATGTATCGAATGGACAAGCTAACAACAGGTATTGCCTACGGAACGTCCGCAGGTAACGCGGGGTTCTGGATGTTGCAATTGCTCGACAAAGTATCCCCATCTCAGTGGGCCGCTATCGGTGTTCTGGGAAGTTTGGTATTTGGCTTGCTGACATACCTGACAAATCTGTATTTCAAAATTAAAGAAGACCGGCGAAAAGCTGTGCGAGGTGAATAATGTCTCCGACACTACGTAAAAGCGTTCTTGCTGCGGTCGGCGGTGGAGGCTTTGCGATTGCCTCTGCACTCATTACTGGCCCGACGGGTAATGATGGGCTTGAGGGAGTGCGATACGACCCTTATCAGGATGTGGTAGGCTTTGTTGAATAAATCAGATTTCGGGTAAGTCTCCCCCGTAGCGGGTTGTGT
>NZ_JBEAJL010000056.1:0-3875 GCF_040065275.1 Klebsiella sp. JB_Kp042 | reverse complement strand
TGCCAGAAAGCGTGCGTATTGCCTGAAAATCCAGCCAGCTACAGGGTCGTTCGCAAGAAATCTTATTTATTCAACAAAGCCGTACAAATATGAACGCTATATCCGGGAAAATGGAGATAAACCCGATCAGAAAGAAAAGCCATGACGGCTGTGGCAACAAAAGTCGCCAGAGAGGCGCATGCAATTGTAAAACAGGATATTGATTATAAAGGTTATTACGAAATAAGCCATGGGACGTTATTCAACGGGCCGTAAGGCGCATCGCGACCATTAGATAATGCTCAATGTCCATGGCTTCCTAAAATGCTGTGTTAAGTCCTGTCGGGCCATCCGGACCCTTGTATATCATGGTAAGCATATTTATAAGCCAGAAGGAAATGAGCGGTATCGGATGTAAAAATGAACCATTGTCTTTTTATCAGATGGCAGGAGCCCTTTGCGTAAAAACAGTTGACTCCGACGGTAGTCCGTTGTCCATCCGCATCTTCAACGGATATCCACGGTTTGCGACTATCCTGTCCAGCACCCTGACAATCCGTTGGGCCGGGATATTCAGGTCGAATTCTATCGCCAGTGCTTCGCGGTTAAAATCGTCCACCACATTGAAGGTACGCAAGCGTCTTCCACAGACCAGCGCATCGTGCATAAAGTCAATCGACCAGCTCTGATTAAGCGCCTCAGGTGTCGCGAGTGGAATCCACCCACTGCTAAAGTGTAGCCATAAGCAAATTATTGTATATTGTAAACCATGTGCCGTCTGCCTTATGACAATACAAAAGGATACATATCGTGAATCTGCCGGATACCTCAAGTGCCAAACCGCTGTATAAGCAGCTTGAAGACGCCCTGAAAGGGGCGATCTTAAGCGGAGAGTTTCAGCCGGGGCAACAGATCCCCACCGAGAACGACCTCAGCGCCAGCTGGCAGGTTAGCCGCGTGACGGTACGCAAAGCGCTGGACGCGCTGACGCGGGAGAATTTCCTTACCCGCGTTTCAGGCAAAGGGACCTTCGTCTCCGGCGAGAAGTTCCAGCGCAGCATGACCGGCATTATGAGCTTCAGCGAGCTGTGCCGCTCCCAGGGCCGACGCCCCGGTTCACGTACCATCAAATCTGTGTTTGAAGCGTGCGATGAGGACACCCGCGTCAAACTGAACATCCCGGTCGGTGAAAAAGCGGTGGTCATTGAGCGTATTCGCTATGCCGACGACGTACCGGTGTCGCTGGAAACCGTGTGGTTCCCGCCACAGTTTGCCGCGCTGCTGAATGAAGATCTCAACAGCAACTCCCTGTATGACACCCTGCGCGACAAGCACGGACTGTGGTTTACCCACTCCAGCAAAACCATTGAGCTGGTGTACGCCAGTTTTGAAGTCGCCCACTATCTTGGCGTCGCCAACCGCTATCCGCTGATCTCGATTAAAAGCGAGATGATTGATAACAAAGGCGAAATGTCCTGCATGTCTCATCAACTGATCGTCGGTGACAAGCTGCGTTTTACTGTCTGACCATGTTTTAGCCGTTGATCATCACCCCGTTACAGCGTAAATCGGGATCTGCGTCACGGATCCTTTTTTTTGCATCGGCTCTCGTTGATCTAAATGTATTCAAATGCTATACAATTTAAATGATACATTTAGATACATTGAATGGCGCGCTACCGTCACGCAGTTCGCGTCAGAAACGACCCAAGGGGAAATGTGATGAGTATTAAAGAAATCATTAGCGGCATTGTGGAGAACAAAACGGAGAAGGGCGGGATCACGCACGTGTACTACGTCGCCTGTGGCGGCTCGTATGCAGCGTTCTACCCGGCCAAAGCCTTCCTGGAAAAAGAAGCCGCCAAAGTCACCGTCGGGTTGTACAACAGCGGCGAATTTATTAATAACCCGCCCGTGGCGCTGGGCGACAACGCCGTGGTGGTGGTGGCGTCCCACAAAGGCAACACCCCGGAAACCATCAAAGCGGCCGAGCTGGCCCAAAGCCGTGGCGTGCCGGTCATCGGCCTGACCTGGGTGACTGATTCCCCGCTGGTGGCGCACTGCGACTTTGTAGAGACCTACAGCTTTGGCGACGGTAAAGATATCGCCGAAGAGAAAACCCTCAAGGGCCTGATTACTGCCGTAGAAATCCTTAACCAGACAGAAGGGTACGCCCACTATGAGGATTTCCAGGATGGCCTGAGTAAAATTAACCGCATCGTTTACCGCGCCTGGGATCATTTGCAGAACCGAGCGCAGGCGTTCGCCAGGGAGTACAAAGACGACAAAGTCATCTACACCATGGCGAGCGGCGCAGGCTACGGTGCGGCCTATTTGCAGAGCATCTGTATCTTCATGGAAATGCAGTGGATCCACTCCGCCTGCATCCACAGCGGCGAGTTCTTCCACGGTCCGTTTGAAATCACCGATGCCAACACGCCGTTCTTCTTTCAGTTCTCCGAAGGCAGCACCCGCGCGGTGGATGAACGCGCCCTGAACTTCCTGAAAAAATATGGCCGCCGCATCGAAGTGGTGGACGCGAAAGAGCTGGGGCTTTCTACCATCAGGCCGACGGTAATCGACTACTTCAACCATTCGCTGTTCAACAACGTTTACCCGGTTTATAACCGCGCGCTGGCTGCGATCCGCCAGCATCCGTTAACGACCCGTCGCTATATGTGGAAGGTCGAATATTAATCACACCAGGACTTGAAGCATGGGCAGGGACGCCCGGTTTATCGCTATTAACAAGGATCAATGATGGACATTAAGGTGATTGGCATTGGTGATAATGTCGTTGATAAATATCTTCATTCCGGCGTGATGTACCCCGGCGGCAACGCTCTGAATTACGCGGTGTATGCCCGGCTGGCGGGCAACAAAAGCGCATTTCTCGGGGCATTCGGTAATGACGCCGCTGCCCGGCACGTGCAGGATGCCCTGCAGGAGTTGCAGGTTGATATTCAGCGATGTCGGCATTACGACGGTGAAAACGGTTATGCCTGTATCCGTCTGGTAGAGGGCGACAGGGAATTTGTTACCAGCAATAAAAACGGCGTATTACGGGAAAATCCGCTGCAATTATCAGATGACGATCTCGATTATATTTCCCGGTTCGATGCGGTGCACTCCAGTATTAATGGTTTCCTGGAAACGGAATTAGAAAAAATAAAACAACTTAACGTCACGTTGTCGTTTGATTTTTCCGGGCGCGGTACCGATGACTATTTTAGACAGGTTTGTCCGTGGGTGGATTACGGTTTTATTTCCTGCGGTGCGCTATCGGTCGAAGAAGCTATTACTAAAATTCATACAATTTACGATTACGGCTGTAAACATGTTATCGCCACGCGCGGACATGAACAAGTCTATTACTATGCCGGAAACGAACTTATTGAATGGCAGCCTGTTTATATTCAGCCCGTCGATACGCTCGGCGCAGGCGATGCCTTTTTAACCGGTTTTATGCTCTCCATTCTGGCAGGCGGTAAAGCACCAGCGGAACGCGACGATATTATTCGCGCCATGTCGGCGGGGGGGAAATCAGCGGGCCAGGTTTTACATCATTACGGCGCGTTTGGTTTTGGTAAATCCTATTCCGGCTAACCACATCTCACTGATTATATAAAAACATAACTGGCATTCACTCCATTATCCGGGGGGAAGTATGTTCTGGACAGAATTGTGTTTTATCCTTATCGCCCTGATGTTTGGCGCTCGTATCGGCGGCGTATTTTTAGGTATGGTTGGCGGTCTTGGCGTCGGCGTTCTGGTCTTTGGTTTTGGGCTGACGCCCTCATCCCCCCCCATCGACGTTATTTTAATTATTCTCTCGGTAGTATTAGGGAAGGTGCGAACAAGTTCCTGATATGAGATCATCATATTCATCCGGAGCG
>NZ_JBEAJL010000055.1:0-4064 GCF_040065275.1 Klebsiella sp. JB_Kp042 | reverse complement strand
TGGGGACCTCACCCTTACCAAGGGTGCGCTCTACCAACTGAGCCATATCAGCACGTCTGGAGCGGGCAGCGGGAATCGAACCCGCATCATCAGCTTGGAAGGCTGAGGTAATAGCCATTATACGATGCCCGCATCCTGAAACTCGGCTACCCAGTTCTTTCTGTAATACTAAAGAGACTGCTCTCTGTAGTATTGAGCTGATTAGTTTACCCAACCAACTCCGGCTACGCAAAGCGTCGCCAGAAAGTGGTGGTGGGGGAAGGATTCGAACCTTCGAAGTCGATGACGGCAGATTTACAGTCTGCTCCCTTTGGCCGCTCGGGAACCCCACCCAAATTGTTATGGTGCCGACTACCGGAATCGAACTGGTGACCTACTGATTACAAGTCAGTTGCTCTACCTACTGAGCTAAGTCGGCATCAAGTAGCGCGCATTCTAGGGAGAGGAGCGAGTTCATGCAACTAAAAATTTGCATAAAACGTTCTCTTGCTCACATTTTGTGCTCTTACGCGAAAAAACGGTGTAATTTCAAACAACGGAGTGCAAATAATCGCCAGCAAACAGCACAGCAGGCGCGGTTCCGGTCATCCACGTTTACCCGGAACGTATGCTGACCGCAGCCTGAAAGGCAGCAGGCCGTTAGCACTATCCTGTTAGCAAAGACCATGCTTTGCAAAGCATAAGAAACTTATTCCTCTCTTGTGACGCTGGCGCGAGAAAGCAGCATTCAATGAGTTTTTTTCTTATTATTCCCGGCAATCTGGTGTTACCCTCCTGCCCATTGTCCTGATTAACTCGTGTGAAGCATCGCCGTTTCAACGTATTCGGTGATGGTAAGAACATGCTTATGAGCCAAAAAGAGCAGACGTTAATGACACCGTACCTACAATTTAACCGCCACCAATGGGCTGCACTTCGTGATTCTGTCCCGATGACGTTAACCGAGGAAGAAATCACGCGGTTAAAAGGCATCAACGAAGATCTCTCTCTGGAAGAGGTTGCTGAGATCTATTTGCCGCTGTCGCGTTTGCTCAACTTCTATATTAGTTCTAACCTGCGTCGTCAGGCGGTTCTCGAACAATTTCTTGGCACCAACGGTCAGCGAATCCCCTATATAATCAGCATAGCTGGCAGCGTTGCGGTAGGTAAAAGCACCACCGCCCGTGTACTGCAGGCCTTACTTAGCCGTTGGCCTGAGCATCGCCATGTCGAACTCATTACCACTGACGGATTTTTGCACCCTAACTCGGTTTTGAAAGAACGTGGGTTAATGAAGAAGAAAGGTTTTCCGCAGTCTTATGATATGCATCGGCTGGTGAAGTTTGTCTCCGATCTCAAATCAGGAGTACCACAGGCAACTGCACCGGTTTATTCCCATCTAATTTATGATGTTATTCCCGACGGCGATAAAACTGTCGCGCAACCGGATATTCTCATTCTTGAAGGACTGAATGTTCTGCAAAGTGGGATGGATTATCCACACGATCCGCATCATGTATTCGTATCGGATTTTGTCGACTTTTCTATTTATGTCGATGCCCCGGAAGAATTATTGAAAAGCTGGTATATCAACCGCTTTCTTAAATTCCGGGAAGGAGCATTTACCGACCCGGATTCTTATTTCCATAATTACGCCAAGCTGTCGAAGGAAGAAGCGGTGGATATTGCCACCTCGCTATGGAATGAGATTAACCTAATGAATCTCAAGGAAAACATCCTTCCAACTCGTGAGCGCGCCAGCCTGATTATGACCAAGAGCGCCAATCATTCTGTTAATCAGGTACGCTTACGGAAATAAAGCAAAGGGAGCCGAAGCTCCCTTTTTTATTCTGCGCTGCGCAATGATATTTCACCACCGACCCAGGCTTTTATCACACCATCCTGCTCCAGCAATAGCGCCCCCTGGGCGTCAATACCGCGGGAAATGCCATAAATTTCTTTATCACCGATAATCAGTTTTACCGGACGATGAATAAAGTTATCCAGTTTTTCCCAGCGCGGCAGATAAGGAGCCAACCCTTCCTGCTCGAACAGCTCCAGTCCCAGGCGCAGCTCTTTAATCAGGCGCGCGGCGAGGAGGTTACGATCGATGACCACCCCTGCTTCCTGAAGACTGATCCAACCCTGATTGACGACATCAGACTCCACGTGACGCATCACAAGGTTGATACCCGCGCCGCTGACGATTTGTGCGGCATCGCCCGTTTTCCCCGTCAGTTCCACGAGGATCCCTGACAGCTTACGATCCTGCAGGTAAATATCGTTTGGCCATTTCACGCGAACCTGTTCGGCCCCGAGCTGCTGCAGCACTTCAGCGATCACAATACCGATCACCAGGCTTAGGCCAATAGCCGCTGCCGGGCCCTGCTCCAGACGCCAGTACATTGAGAGATAGAGATTCGCGCCAAAGGGGGAAAACCATTTTCTGCCTCGCCGGCCCCGCCCTGCCTGCTGATATTCAGCCACGCAGGCATCGCCGGACGTCAGCTCATCCAGTCTATCCAGCAAATACTGGTTAGTGGAGTCGATTACCGGAAGGACAGTCACTCGGCCATGCTCTATCTGTTGGGAGATCTTTTTCTCATCCAAAAGATGAATAGGCTCTGGCAGGCTGTAACCCTTGCCCGGTACGGTAAACACATCAACGCCCCAGTCGCGTAAAGTCTGGATATGCTTATTAATCGCCGCCCGGCTCATGCCTAACTGCTCGCCAAGCTGTTCACCTGAGTGAAACTCACCATCAGCAAGGATAGAAATTAGCGTTAAAGGGATAGTATGGTCTTTCACGCAATGCTCTCCTCTGCGTTGACTTCACCATGCGTTCCAATGAAGCGCACCTCGGGTTGAAGCCATACATTGAATTTCGCACCCACCTGCTGGCGAACGTAATGGGCAAGCTTTATCACATCCTCACTGGTCGCTTGATCTTCATTAATCAGTACCAGCGCCTGCTGTCGATGCACGGCCGCGCCGCCGATGCGTTGTCCTTTGAGCTGACATTGATCGATTAGCCAGCCAGCGGCCAGCTTGACGCTGCCGTTTGCCTGCGGATAGTGCGGTGCATCAGGGAACTGCGCCAGCAGCGCTTCAGCAACCTGAGCGCTGACGATCGGGTTCTTAAAAAAGCTGCCAGCATTACCGTTAATCTTTGGATCCGGCAATTTAGTCATTCGCATATGACAGACCGCATCGAATACCTGCTGCGGGGTGACAGTCTGCGGATCGAGACGTGTTAAATCACCGTAGCTCAGCACCGGTCGCCACGCTTTCTCTAACGCCAAGCCAATCGCGACGATGGCGTAGCGGTCCTGATATTCATGTTTAAAGATGCTGTCGCGATAGCCGAAACGGCATTCCGCTGCGGAAAGGCGTTGTTTACGTCCCGTTTCCAGCTCGATGCAGTCAACATATTCGCAAACCCGCTGCAATTCGACGCCGTAAGCGCCAATATTCTGGATAGGCGAAGATCCTGCGCAACCAGGGATTAATGCCAGATTTTCCAGACCAGGCATCGCATGCTGTAGCGTGAACTGCACCAGTTGATGCCAGTTTTCGCCGGCGCCGACGTGCAAGCGCCAGGCATCCGGGGTTTCGCTCACCTCGATCCCCATAATTCGGTTGAGGATCACCGTACCGGCATAGTCGTTCAGAAACAGGACGTTACTGCCTTCCCCAAGGATTAGCGTGGGTTCGCCTGCCGCGACAGCGGTTTGCCAGGCGCTTAATAACTGTTGTTCAGTTTCGGCGCGTACTATCGTATTGGCGGATCGCTCAATGCCAAAGGTATTCCAGGGTTTGAGGGAGTGGTTCATAGTGGCTTCCTGATGCAAAATCGGCGTTAGTTTACCGTATCTGGCGGGGGAAGGCTTGCCTGATTACAGAGGCAATAATATTGCGGGGCGCTAACGGTGGTGATGTGGTGTACCGGTCCGGGCTACAGAACCCGCAAGGTCCGTAGCCCCGGTAAGCGCAGCGCCACCGGGGGAGGCATACACCACACAGCAAAAAACCCGCACCTTTCGGGACGGGGTTCTTTTTAAACGCAAAAACAAAAAGCTCAGTCT
>NZ_JBEAJL010000054.1:0-4532 GCF_040065275.1 Klebsiella sp. JB_Kp042 | reverse complement strand
TCGGGTAAAGCTCGCGAGACATCGGCCAGAGACGACTGCCGGTACCACCAGCCATAATTACAGGAAGTAACATAATGAAATCCTTAAATAAATAATTGCTTTATTTTACTATCAATCAATCGACCGTCGGGTGGAATGGCCTTTTTCAGGCACGCTACCGCCATTGGCTGTCGCAACCAAAATGCGTACTGCTCCCGTGTTTCAGGCTAAACGCCACCCTCTTTCGCTTCAGGCTATCGGCAGAACGTTCACTCAGCGGCCTGAAAAGCCAGCCTGACGGAACGGGTGTCCTGAAAACCTAAAAGCAGAGATATGTCCTGGGACATATCTCTGCTTTTAATGTACATCTGTCCTCACCTGGCCGCGAAATGCCCCACACTTTCCGCATTTGCCGCCGGGTTAACCATCAGGACTTTCTCATTTACGCAGGGTATCACGCGTGCGCTTTCCGCCACCGACGAAAGGGAAACGGGCGGCCTGCCGGTGTCAGCAAGCGTCAGAAAGGAGCGTCCACGATGCGGGGAAAGATAAGAAGAGACATCGCTTTCGCCACCAGGGAGACAACGCGCGGCCAGGCTTGATGGCCCTTTGCACATGGCGACGGCGCTTTGTTCCGACAGGAGGGATAAACGACTCATGCTCTACACTGCACATTCCACAAAGAAAATCGTCCGCAGATTATAGCGCTGGTCGCGGGGAATAAAAATAAAAAAGCCTACTGATTAATGGATTACTCAAATAATACACATTATAAACATTCACTAAACAAACAAAACCAATCTAATCCATTGATATTCATCAAAAAACCAGAGAAAACACTACAGAGATTTTGCCCATTTGCTAAATCAGCCGCTGACGAAAATATATCTTTAAACAAAATTACGCCATACCGGGGGGATTGGCGACCTTTATGATTGCACCATGAATCGCTAAACCGCTGACAGGTCATAAGGTTATTATTCGACAGCTAACAGTCAAATGAGAAACGTTGTTATTTATCAGCCTTTGCCACCACGATTTTGCCAGAAAAAAGCGCCCTTCACTTCGCGCCTGGCGGATAAGACGCGGCAAAGCAAGTGATCCCAGCCGCAAGCCAGTGTAAAATCGGCCCTTATGTAGAACGGGATATCCACACCCCGGAGGAAAAATATGAAGTTTTTGGTCACTGGTGCCGCAGGTTTTATCGGCTTTCATATCGCGCAGCGCCTGCTGAATGAAGGGCATGACGTTGTCGGGATCGACAACATGAACGACTATTATGACGTCAGCCTGAAGCAGGCCCGTCTGGATCGCCTGTCCTCTCCGGCATTCCATTTCCAGCAGCTGGATCTTGCCGACCGTGAGGGTATGGCGACGCTGTTCGCCGCAGAACAGTTTGACCGCGTGATCCACCTGGCGGCCCAGGCCGGCGTGCGCTATTCGCTGGAAAACCCGTATGCCTACGCCGACGCAAACCTGATGGGGTACCTGAATATTCTGGAAGGCTGCCGCCATACCAAAGTGAAGCACCTGGTATACGCCTCCTCCAGCTCGGTTTACGGCCTTAACCGCAAAATGCCGTTCTCCACGGAGGATTCCGTCGATCATCCGGTCTCCCTGTACGCCGCCACCAAGAAAGCCAATGAGCTGATGGCGCATACCTATTCCCATCTGTACGGCATCCCGACCACCGGGCTGCGCTTCTTTACGGTCTATGGTCCGTGGGGCCGCCCGGATATGGCGCTGTTCAAGTTCACGAAAGCGATGCTGGCAGGGAAAAGTATCGACGTTTACAACTACGGCAAGATGAAGCGCGATTTCACCTATATCGACGATATCGTCGAGGCGGTGGTGCGCGTTCAGGATGTGATCCCGCAGGCCAATGCCGACTGGACCGTTGAGAGCGGTTCCCCGGCCACCAGTTCCGCGCCGTACCGGGTCTATAACATTGGCAACAGCTCGCCGGTGGAACTGATGGATTATATCACCGCCCTGGAAGAAGCCCTGGGGATGGAAGCGAAGAAGAATATGATGCCGATCCAGCCGGGCGATGTGCTGGACACCAGTGCAGACACCCAGCCGCTGTATGACCTGGTGGGCTTTAAGCCACAGACGTCAGTGAAAGAAGGCGTGAAGAACTTCGTGGAGTGGTATAAGGATTACTATCAGATCTAACCTGTCTCTGCCCTGCCGCAATCCGCTGATTGCGGCAACGGATAAGCCTCCCGTATTGTCTTCCTTTATCATTCATTTCTTTACCCGAGCCTGGCACAGGCTATACTTTTTTGTGCTAAAGAATAATTTTTACTGGTTTTAACGACGGTGCTGAAACCAGTTTCATCTGCCCGCCAGCGAAAAAGCCAACAACTTTAAGCCTGGTCCCCTGCTGTCACTCTTTTCAATACTATTTTTAATGGCTCCTTCAGCATTTTCTCCTGATAAATAAAAGACATTACTTTCTGTAGGAATTTTCTTAAGAACAGGATATGTTAGAGATCGCAATTCAGCGCTTCCGGGCTGACGTGTTGCTTAACATGCTAATGATTCAACCAACAAAAAGCTGTGGTAGATATTATGGAAAACCTATTTTTCTTAGTAGTGGCTGCCATACTACTTGCTGTGTCTGTTTTCTTTTTAATTTCATATCTGAAAGACAGAAAGAAAACAAAACTGACGTTTAATAAACGCAAGTGGTAAGACTCGCTCCATATTGCATTTAGATTAAGATAATATTAAGAGATAAAAAAATGATATGACAGAATGACCGTTCATTCTGCGTTTTGGCGTGGCCTTAAGGCAAGAAAAAATAACGTTACTCGCGCCCTGTTCCTCATATTTCCTCAGGGCATAAATAACAAAAGCCTGCGTTGCAGGCTTCGTTTTACCTCCCGGCGCTTATCTCCGGCATCTACATCACAGTGACGGTAGCTCTTCACAAGGTAAGTTTAACTTATCGGACCTGTTTTCAACCCGCAACGGGTTTTGAGCAGGATCGTAATGTCCATCACAATTTATTGAGGTTAATCTGAATGTGCGAGAAATACGCGCAGTGAGGGATATAGCGGGGAGATAAAGAAGCATACTGGCGGCGGGGAGCCGCCAGTGTCAGACAGGCAGAATTAATCGTTACCAAACAGATCGCGGGTATAAACCTTATCCGCGACATCCGCCAGCTCTTCCGCCATACGGTTAGAAATGATCACATCCGCCTCTTGTTTGAAGGCATCCAGGTCGCGCACGACGCGTGAGTTAAAGAACTCATCTTCCTGCATCACCGGTTCATAGATAATAACCGGAATACCTTTTGCCTTGATGCGCTTCATAATGCCCTGAATAGAAGAGGCACGGAAGTTGTCTGACCCGCTCTTCATGATCAGGCGATACACACCCACCACTTTTGGCTTACGGGCGAGAATAGAATCCGCAATAAAGTCTTTACGGGTACGGTTGGCATCGACGATAGCCGCGATAATGTTGTTCGGGACCGATTCGTAGTTCGCCAGCAGCTGCTTGGTATCTTTCGGCAGGCAGTAGCCGCCGTAGCCAAAGGACGGATTGTTATAGTGGTTGCCGATCCGCGGATCCAGGCAAACCCCTTCAATAATCTGCTTGCTGTTCAGCCCCTGGCTTTCAGCATAGCTGTCGAGTTCGTTGAAATAGGCAACGCGCAGCGCCAGATAGGTGTTAGCGAACAGTTTGATCGCTTCCGCTTCAGTGGAGTCGGTAAACAGGGTCGGGATATCCTGCTTGATCGCACCTTCTTTCAGCAGGTCTGCGAAACGTTCGGCACGCGCAGAGCGCTCACCGATGACAATACGCGACGGGTGCAGGTTGTCGTACAGCGCACGGCCTTCACGCAGGAACTCAGGAGAGAAAATAACATTATCAATCCCTAAACGTTCTTTGATGTCGCGGGTGAACCCCACCGGGATGGTCGATTTAATGATCATCACCGCATTCGGGTTGATCTCGGTGACATCGCGAATAACCGCTTCAACCGTTGAGGTATTAAAGTAGTTGGTTTTCGGATCGTAGTCAGTCGGCGTCGCAATGATCACGTAGTCGGCATTACGATAGGCGTCGTGCTTGTCCGTGGTGGCACGGAAATTTAACGGCTTTTCTGCCAGATATTCCTGAATCTCTTTATCGACAATCGGAGAGATCTTCTGGTTAAGCATATCCACTTTGGCCTGTACGATATCCAGGGCCACCACTTCGTGGTTTTGCGCAATCAGGATACCGTTCGATAAACCAACATAACCTGTACCGGAAATAGTAATTTTCATTCGATTACACTTTAATCAGTTAACTGGGTAATGGCGGATAGCCACGAAATTAAATAATGCTGTGGGCGGTTTTACGCTTTGACCAGTGGGATGTCAAGAATAAGCCATAAGGTCAATAATACGATTAAAATCTGACCCTATGGCTTCCATTATGGATAATGCATTACTTGAGAAGAGCTAAAATCTCTTCGGTTTTTGCATTCATTAACGCAGTATCCGCTCTGGACTCAACGTTCAGGCGCACCACCGGCTCCGTGTTGGATGTGC
>NZ_JBEAJL010000053.1:0-4718 GCF_040065275.1 Klebsiella sp. JB_Kp042 | reverse complement strand
CGCGGCCATAACAGCGGAATGACACCGGTAAACCGAAAGGCAGGAACAGGAGAGCGCACGAGGGAGCCACCAGGGGGAAACGCCTGGTATCTTTATAGTCCTGTCGGGTTTCGCCACCACTGATTAGAGCGTCTTTTCTGTGATGCTTGTCAGGGGGGCGGAGCCTATGGAAAAACGGCAACGCCGGGCCTTATCCTTGTACCCTCTTGCTTTCTGTGCTGTCGTCTTGTGCCCTTATACGTGACTTGCTACCGCTCGCCGCAGCCGAACGGCAGGAGCATAGCGACTGAGTGAGCGAGGAAGCGGAAAAGAGAACATCCCTACACTGAGCACTGACGCTCTGAGGCTTCTTATGACGAAACAACAGAAAACAGCGCTGAACATGGCTAAATTCATCCAGAATCAGTCTCTGATCCTGCTGGAGAAGCTTAATGAGCTTGATCTTGATGCTGAGGCCGACCTTTGTGAGAAACTCCACGATGATGCGGAGCATCTTTTCCGTACACTGTCCTTGAGACTGGATGAATTACAGGATGGAACTGATGGCCAGAGTGTCTATTAGTGAAGCGGCCCGGCTTGTTAAGGTTAGTCGCCCCACAATTTACAAGATGATTAACAGTGGGAAACTAAGTTACACCTCTGTTGTAAAACATGGGAAAAATACTAAGGTTATTGATACATCAGAGCTTATTAGGATTTTTGGCTCGCTGTATGGTGGGGAGGACACTGTAAAACATGATGTAAAAGGTGACGCTGGCGCTACAGCGGTTAACATTCTTGGTTTACATGATTTACAGCATAAAATTGCTTTGCTTGAAGCTGAAAACGATGGTCTTAAAGGTGCTGTTAAAGCTCGTGATGAACATATCGATTCTCTTCGCCAGGCTATGCAGCTTCTGGAACACAAGCACGAACCCTCTCCACAAGTTCATTCTCCGTGGTGGAAATTCTGGAAAAAATCCTGATCCTGCCATGCTTGAGTTTTCCTCTCCGGCCATCCCGGGGGGGTCCTGAACCTTCCCAAAAATCGCCAGATCTCTGAACGCTCCTCACTACTAAAAATACCCACACCCCACGCAAAATTAAAATTTTGCAGATTTGTATTTAATATCAGTGTGGTACGTTCGTGAAGTTTCGTTTTTTAAATTTTATTTACATAGATCCGACTCTATGACGACTCGTCATAGAGTCCCCGGCGAGTCGTCATAGAGTCGGTAACGACTCAGGACTATAAAAACAATGAGTTAATAACGACCCGACTCTAGACCCGACTCCCCGTTTGGTTGTTTTTTAGTCGCCGCGACTCTAGGTACGACTCTAGTGAAGAGTCGCCGGTGAATCGTGTGGTGAGTCGTCCGGCGACTTGCCATAATGTGATTGCTGGCCTCGACGAACCCGATTCCTGAACGTGCTGAAAACTGGTTTTCCGGCTGCGCCGGCAACGCTTCACGGCCACGCAATAAATTGCGTCCCCGTTCACCGTTTTCAGTCGGGTTTGGTGCGGGTTTTGAGTTGTCTGGCGTGAATTCAGGATGAAATCTGCTTCCAGCCAGTCTGGTGCATAACAATTCATACCCGTAAAACCCATCAGCGCGATTTTGAGGCGTTTTCAGGGGGTAAGATGTAGGATTTAATGGGTTACGCCCCAGAATCGTTTCTGGAGCGTTTGAGCGGTGCGCGTAATGCGACGTTATGGTAAATCACTGACTGAGCATGAAGGCTATTTACAAGCGTTAAAAAGTGAAAAGTAGAACCTACTGATGACTATATTAGTCACCGTAGTAGCTCATTCATTGTGGAGAACAGCGAAGATAAAAGCTTGGCGTCTATGGAAAGCTGGCCATTCTATTCGGATAAGACAGCTAGACCTGATATATAAAAGAGCCCGCGAAAGCGGGCTCTTTTAGTCAACATAGATCTTTGCTATGGGCACGAAGCATAGTATTGGAACAAACCATCAGCGTAGCCTTGTGCGAAAGCAACAATTGGACTTTTATGTCTTACTGAACCGGCTTGGCTGTGAGCTATCAAGTTTACCTGCTCTTCGATATTCAATATGGAAACTCGATTCAAACCGGCTTGATACCCTCTCTCATAGGCGCATCCGGCACACTTGTGCCTACCAAAATCACCTTGATCTAAAGGAAGCCTTGAAAAGAAGGGATCATATCGGTGTTCACGCTGGCATATAGACATTTTTTCTCCATTTTCATTTGGCAATCAAAGGCGGGTAGGAAAAGTACGATTTATCATGTCCGTTTTGGTTGATTTTGTATATACAAAAAAATGCTTGTTTTTTAAAGTTATTGATTTTTAAGCGTTTATTTATGCTTTCATCTTGTTTGTTTTGTATATACAATGCTGTTTTGTGCTTTACTGCAATGGAGGCTGCCCACAATTATGCAGATAGCAAATACAATCCTGACTAAGATTCAGGAAAAGCATGGAGTTTCCCCCAAAGAGGTGGATGAATGCTTCATTAACCGCGATGGAGGGTATCTTGTTGATACGAGAGAAAACCATCAAACTAATCCGCAAACACTTTGGTTTATTGCGGAAACTAACAAGGGACGATTGCTGAAAATTTGCTTCGTTCCTAAAGGTGTTGGTAATGAAGATGGTCCAACACTAAAGTCGGCATTTGAGCCGAATGAAGTTGAAAAAGACATTTATCAAAGAAAAGCTTACAAGTAATCTTTGGTAAAAATAAGTGCAGAGGTAACAGTCTGCACTTAATAAGAAGGTAAAGAGGAATTTATATGAAAACTGATTTCGTTGAAGTTTTGTCAAACGCAGATGAATGGGATGCTCGTGAATTAGGTGCGTCTATGGAACATGCTGAGGTTGTTCCTGATAGTTTCTCTGCGGAAGTAGACGAACAGTTTAGTCTTCAAGCTATTTCTATTCGTTTACCTAAGTCTCTTATAAAAGATTTAAAGGATATAGCGTCCAGATATGAGATTGGATATCAACCGATGGTAAGGGATCTTCTAAATAGATTCGCATTGGCTGAGCAAAAGAAATATTTAAATGAAAGATTGACTAGGATTAATGAGTTGGAAGATAAGCAGGATGATACAGTTCCTGTATCTGAATTCTTATCTGATATAAGAAAAGAAGCATAATTTAGTTGCTTTTAGATCTCGCCCCGGGCAGGGGGCGAGATTTTTAAAAGTATACAAATCATTACTATTTTTTATTTTTACTCAAAGGATTTATTTCCATGTACGTTCTATCGGTTTCTAAGAAGGAAATTGGAAGGGCTGGGGATAGGTTGGTTACTCAGCACGGTTTAAGTGAGAGATATAAAGAAGAGGATGTACAAATTCTTCATGAATGGAGAATGCTCCATTTATATCCTTTGAGTAGAATAAGATTCTACCTTGAAAGGGATGCAGTATCGCTAAATAAAAATGCCCTCTTATCATCCAGGATAAAGAGGCTTCCCTCTATTGTTACTAAGCTTGCTAGGTTTCCTGAAATGAAGCTAAACAAGATGCAGGATCTTGGTGGTTGTAGAGCTATTCTTGATAATATTGACCAAGTTTATGCCTTGGTCGATAAGATAAAATCAGCTAGGTTTTCACATGAATTAGTTAGAACTGATGATTATATGAGGAATGTGAAAGACTCTGGTTATAGAAGTTTTCATATGGTTTATTCATTCCAAAACAAAAAATACCCATCATTAAATAGTTTGAGAATAGAAATGCAAATAAGAACAGCTATACAACATAGCTGGGCTACTGCTGTTGAGATGGTGGGGTTGTTTAGAAAGGAATCTTTAAAATCTGGGTTTGGTGATATTAAGTGGCTCAGGTTTTTTGAGCTTGTTTCTGAACTTTTTTATAAAATTGAAAATAAAGAATCATCCGGTAGTTATATCGCAATATCAGAAGAGTTGAGATATCTATCTGAAGAATTAAATGTATTTAATATACTAACTGCTTATAATGCGGTTGTTAGTCATATTGAAGGTAGTGAAAAATACAATAAAGGTTTGTGTATTATTGTTGTTGATACTGTTAAGCGAAATATAAATATAAAAAACTTTGAGAATAACAATCACGCACAAGCAGCTTCTGTTTACGTTGAGTCTGAAAAATACTGTGCTGAAAATAAAGGATGTGAGGTGGCTATGGTATCGGTAAGCTCGATTAGTGAGTTGAAAAGTGCATATCCAGCATATTTCTTAGATACTAAAACGTTTTTGAATAACCTTAGTAGGTTTGTTTTTTAATGTTTTTGTGAATGGTTTAGATACTAAATCACCGATTCCAGTGAAGATCCTCTTGAGATCATTGACTTTACGTCGTAATCTCTTGCTCTGTAAACGAAAAAACCACCCGGCAAGGTGGTTTTTCGAAGGATCAGAAACCGGCAAGTTTCTGAACCGAGGTAACTGGCCTATGAGGAGCGCAGTCACCAAAACTTGTTCTTTCAGTTTAGCCTTAACTGGCGTCTAACTTCAAGACTAACTCCTCTAAATCAGTTACCAGTGGCTACTACCAGCGGTGCTTTGGCATGCTTATTCGGGTTGGACTCAAGTTGATAGTTACCGAATTAGCGTAGTAGTCGGACTGAACGGGGGGTTCGTGCATACAGTCCAGCTTGGAGCGAACTGCCTTCCCGGAACTGAGTGTCAGGCGTGGAATGAGAGAACCGCGGCCATAACAGCGGAATGACACCGGTAAACCGAAAGGCAGGAACAGGAGAGC
>NZ_JBEAJL010000052.1:0-5093 GCF_040065275.1 Klebsiella sp. JB_Kp042 | reverse complement strand
CACAACCCGCTACGGGGGAGACTTACCCGAAATCTGATTTATTCAACAAAGCCGTGACTTGATGATGAGTGTTACGTAAATTTATTGAAAATTACAGATAAGGGTTAATTATGAACATGTTCATCAAAGGAATGGCGTCAGCAGCGGCAGTAATGATCTTTGCCCCAACAGTGGCGCTGGCTGCTGATGGAAAAGTGACCTTCAATGGTGAAATTATTACTAATACCTGTACTGTCATCAGCGGTGATAAAAATAAAATTGTCACACTACCCACTGTTCAGGTGTCTGCATTGTCTGCCGCGAATCAAACTGCGGGGACAACACCTTTCACTATTGGTCTTGAAAATTGTGCAAGTGCTTCAGATGTTTCGGTCTATTTTGAACCGAATGAATATGTCTCAACGGAGGGGCGACTAAAAAATACCATTCCTGCTGATGACTCTAATAAGGGCGCGAATAATGTTGATATCGAACTACTGAATAATAATCATGGTGTAATTGACCTTGCAAACCAAACCATTGATCCAACGACCGGAAAAGTCACGGGTGGTAACTCAACGGTCGTGACGCCTGTCGATGGTTCTGCGACACTGCCTTTCTATGCACGTTACTTTGCGACAAATGCCGCTGAGGCTGGGAAAGTGAGTTCCTACGTGAACTTCACTATCGTTTATCCGTAAGACGTTAAGGCAGCTCCGGCAGGGGCTGCCTGCTCAGAGAACAGGGAGATGTTGAAATATGACTCGTTACTTTTTTATGTTTCTTTTATTCGTATATATACCTTTCGCGAATGCAAATATTGTCATTGATGGGACCAGAGTGATCTTTCCATCTGACCGGAAAGAGGTATCAGTCAGAGTCACTAATTCAGGGGATATGCCGTCACTGACGCAAGCATGGGTTGATGGTGGCACAATACAAAATAATACAGGCAAAGACATGGCGCCTTTTGTGGTTCTGCCGCCGATTATTCGTGTTGAACCAGGAAAAGGACAGACCTATCGTCTGGTTTTTAGCGGCGCCTCGCATCCACAAGATCGTGAGTCATTGTACTGGTTTAACATGTTAGATATACCGCCAGAGCCTAAAAACAGTCAAGGTAGCAACTATTTACAGTTATCGATTCGTTCACGTATTAAGTTATTTTATCGTCCGATAACATTAAAGGGAAATGTCAGCGAGGCTGCCAAATCTTTAACCTGGGAATTTCACAATGATAATAACACACTCTTTGTGAATAACCCATCTCCATGGTACATCACCATTGATAGCATCACGATTAATGGGAATAAACAACCTGCTGGTATGGTGGCGCCATTTTCAACGATGAGCATAAATAATAAAGAGCATACACTGAAAGCCATGCCAGGTAAGTTCAGCTTCACAACCATCAATGATTATGGTGCTATTGTGACTCATAATTATCCTCAGTAAAGGACATTATTATGAAA
The DNA here is from genome assembly GCF_040065275.1 of Klebsiella sp. JB_Kp042. Lineage (NCBI taxonomy): Bacteria > Pseudomonadati > Pseudomonadota > Gammaproteobacteria > Enterobacterales > Enterobacteriaceae > Klebsiella > Klebsiella sp. JB_Kp042. The sequence continues at coordinate 3,642 of NZ_JBEAJL010000052.1, read as the reverse complement.
CTCATGGAGATCAATGTTGGGTTAATAATAATAATACCATGGGGTGTTGCATGGTCAGAAGACGCATTTAATTTCAATAGTGCGCATTTGCATAACGCGACACATATCGATCTCCAGAAATTTAAGTATGGTAATCCGATGAATGTCGGGAAGTATCGCAGTAAGCTTTACTTAAATGGTTCGTATGCGAGCGAAGTTGAATTCGAGCTACAGAAGGTGGGAGAAAAAATTGAGCCCTGCATAACACCAGTATTATTTAGAGTGATGAGGCTTAAAGATAAAACGTGGCCAGAAAAGGCTTCATGTCTCCAGTTATCGCAGATCAATGCTGGCATTTCATGGCATTATGACGTCGGGGAGAATGCGTTAAATTTAACCATCCCGCAGGCGTTACAAAAACCGAAGTATCGAGGCGAGATTAATCCTGAGAGTATCGATGTTGGTGTTCCAGCAGCAGTATTACGTTATCAGGCGAATAGTTATCAGAGCATCAATCATGGCGATAGTCATAATTACAGTTATGTCGGGCTTGATGGTAGTTTTCGCGCTTACGGCTGGCGCTTTTACCACCAGTCTAGTTATCAGGCAAATGATAACGATACTCAGTGGGATAATATTTCGACATACGCCGAGAAAAGCCTTTTCGATTTGAGCTCAACCCTTAGGCTCGGGCAGGGATGGACAGATGGCACCTTCTTCGACAGCGTCAGCTTCGTGGGCGCCAGGGTTGCGACTGACAAACGGATGCTGCCAGGGTCACGACGTGGTTTTGCACCCACGGTAACGGGAATCGCCAGGACAAACGCGCGCGTAACCGTCACTCAAAATGGTTCCTTACTCTATGAGGCCAGCGTTCCGCCAGGTAAATTCTCCTTTGCGGACCTTTATCCAACGAATTCAGGTGGCGACCTGATCGTGACGATTCATGAGGCCGATGGCAGCCAGGACACGTTTACTGTGCCTTATGCTTCCATACCTGGCCTGGTTCGTAAGGAGGCGCTGTATTACGATTTGTCGATGGGATATCTGGATGACAGCTATATCTCAAACCGGCCGGGATTCGGAGAATTAACTCTGCAGTATGGTTTTAATGACTATATTAGCGGCTATATGGGGGTAAATGGAACCGATGGGTATTACTCCACTCTTGTCGGTAGTGCATTAAATACTTACTGGGGAGCACTGGCTGTCGATGTTTCGCGTTCCTCCTGGAGAACTGTTGAAAATGACTGGCTGGATGGGTATCGCTGGCGCGTTTCGGCAACAAAATCATTGACCAGTGATACCCGAGTTACCTTAACAATGAGTCACAGTAACGATGCAAGGTATATTTCAATTCGTGATGCGGCATCGGCTAATGACCATGACAACTATACTTACCGCGAAATGACAAAGTATACAGCCAATCTATCGCAACAATTCGGCGGCGGTAGCTTGTCATTTTATGGCATATGGAGTGAAAACTGGAAGCATGGTACCTATCACTCCTATCAGCTAGGATATTCGAATAATTATAAACGCCTGGGCTACTATATCTATGCACAGAAAAGTCAGGATGCTAACCATAAAAATAACCAAATAGTCGGAATTTCTTTCTCTATACCTATTAGCGGTAATGGCAATATTCATACTCGTTTCAATTATGACAAGAATAACGGCAACCAGTTACAAGCGACTTATACTGGGAGTCGGGGTGAAAAGAACGAACTCAGCTATGGCCTGACGACAAGTTACGATATGCCAAAGGAAGGGGGCCATGAGAGTTCCATTGGAGCAAACGGTAGTTACCGAACTCATTATGCCTATCTGAATACGAGCGCCAGCGCCGGCAAGAATCAACAGCAGTACTCCCTTGGGACTTCCGGCGCGTTAGTTGCGCATGAAGGAGGGGTGATTGCGACACCTGATATTGGTGAAACATTCGCCATTGTACAGGCCCCTAAGGCTGCCGGTGCAACGGTGGCCAACCGTATTGGACGTCCAGTGGATAATCGTGGTTACACCATTATCCCTTATCTGAACCCATTTACAGAAAACTGGCTGGATCTCGATCCGCAAGGAATTAGCGATCAAGTTGAGATCGTATCAAGTAGCACGGTCGTCGTTCCTGACTCAGGCGCGGCCGTGAAGGTAAAATTTGCGACCCGTACTGGCTACCCATGGTTTGCCAATGTCACGCTCAGTGATGGTAATACGCCGCCATTGGGTGCTGAGGTCTTTGACAGCAAAGAAATAGCCATCGGGGCCGTGGGACAAGGAGGGCTGCTATATGCCAGAGTCCCGGACATCAAGGGGGTTTTACATGTGGTCTGGGGCGAAAATAGTGTTCAGCGTTGCCAGCTTGCGTATTCCGTTAATCAACAGACCAGCCGAAACCTTTGCAAATAGATGATTAAGGAAGACAAAAAATGAAAAGAGAAATGATACTAGGGTTATCTGTTTTCCTGTATCTAGGATATATCCCCACAATACTTGCATGCGTGATGACCAGTGGTAAAACAATTGAATATAGCGTCAATCTGAGTAATAAATATTTTACAGCAGATGTGCTTAATCGCCAGCCTGGAGATTTATTATTCACCTATGGCGGCATGACTCTGACCAATAATACGGAATGGAATATAACTTGTAGTGGTTCAGAACCGAGTGGCTACAATAGTATTGGTGGCGCTCCCGTTGGACCGGCTTATCAAAGCAAGCCAGGATATGTTTACAGTATCGATCGTCTACCGGGGATTGGTTACAGTTTTCAAATGGGTGAACAGGATGGTATTGATTTCGATTCCCTTTTTATGCCTTATCCAACAGCACGCCCCTTTTCTGGGGGCAGGTATTTTAATTCAGAAAGCAAAAAACCCACTATTTATTTTTGGCGCATTCCTGATACCAGCGGTTTACCACCTCCAGGCCAGTATTGCCTGAATGATTATCTCGGTGATATTTATCTTGAGGGGGTCAACGCTTTAAAGTTTAGTGTAAAAGGATTGTGCATTACGGTAAAGTCCCCAACCTGCAAAATCAGTAACGCTGATATTAAAGTTAATTTGGGAAGACACAATAGGTCCGTATTTATGGGGCCTGGGAGTACCACCAATATGGTACCGTTCAATATAGATCTTACCACCTGCGAGAATGTTGGTAACATCTTTATGCAATTTAATGCAACGGCTGATGGTAATCAAGCGGCAAACGGTATTATAAAAATAGATGATAGTGGTGATGATAGTTCCGCGACCGGGGTTGGAGTCCAGGTATTAAAAAATAGCGTCCCGATAGTGTTGAATGAACCTGCGACAATCTGGTCGGGAAGTAAAGGTAGTGAGTCGGCCTACAGTTTCCAGTATCAGGCAAGATACATTCAGACTGAATCGACGGTTACCGCCGGTCAGGCGAATGCGAGTGCGACGTTTGTGGTTACCTATAATTAAGAAGTGGCGCCGGGTAATGATACCAACTTGTTGATTTCGTATTTTCACTGACACTAGGATTATCCTGATGTTACAAGGATTGAATGACTACAGATTAAAATAGTTATCAACAAGTTGACAGCATTACCGCCTATCTCTTATCTGGAGATACAGCGGTAATGGGGCTTTGTTGAATAAATCAGATTTCGGGTAAGTCTCCCCCGTAGCGGGTTGT
>NZ_JBEAJL010000051.1:0-5332 GCF_040065275.1 Klebsiella sp. JB_Kp042 | reverse complement strand
AGTCATCGGGCACTATCTGAACATAAAACACTATCAGTAAATTGGAGTCATTACCTGCTGGATCCTCTGACCGGTTTGTATAACCGCCGCGGACTGCAGAATCGCCTCGATACCCTGCTGGCGCTGGACGGCGACAACCACTTCGTGCTGCTCCTCGATATCGATCATTTCAAAGCCTATAACGATCACTATGGTCATATGATGGGCGACCAGGCGCTCATTCGCGTCTCTGCTGCTATTCGCAACGCCGTACGCTCGCGCGATATTGTCGCCCGCTTTGGCGGAGAGGAGTTTATGGTGCTGCTGACCAACAGCAGCGAAGAAACGGCCTGGCAGGCTGCCGAACGTATTCGGCAGCGGGTCTATGACCTGAAAATCCCGCATATGTTTAATGAAAGCGTCGCCACCAACGTGACCATCAGTATTGGCCTGACGCCGCTCATTGATGACAATATTGAGCAAGCGCTGGCGCGCGCCGACGGCGCACTCTATGACGCTAAGAATAAAGGCCGCAACATTATTCTGGCCAGTTAACCTGCGCGCGCCGCGGCATCGTGGCGCCGACAAAATTCTTGCCATGCCGCCTGCAAACAACTAATATCAGGAATCATTATCATTTAGATTTGTATCTGGAAATCGAATGGCCTGGCGTTCCCTTCCTCTCAGCGATGAACTTATCTGGCGGGCCCCTTTGCCGACGGCTGAGCGCGCCCTGGCGGAGAGTATTCGGGAAAAAATCGCCAGCCTTCGCCCCCATCTGCTCGATTTCCTGCGCCTGGATGAATCCGCTCCAGGGCACGCTTTGACGCTTGCCGAGTGGTCGCGACCCACCGCCTTACGCTCCCTGCTGGCCACTTATTCCGATCATATCTATCGTCATCAGCCAACGCTGACACGGGAAGCAAAACCTCTGCTCTCGCTCTGGGCGCAATGGTATATCGGTCTGCTGGTGCCGCCGCTGATGCTGGCGTTGCTCAATGAACCACAGGGTCTCAGCCTGGCGCCGGAACATTTCCACGTCGAATTTCACGAAAGCGGCAGGGCGGCCTGTTTCTGGATTGATGTCCATAGCGATGCCGGTATTGAGAGACTGTCACCGCTGTCGCGAATGGATGCCCTGGTGACGCTCACCCTGCAGCCGGTTATTGAGGCGCTGGAAGCCACGGGCGAGATCAATGGCAAACTTATCTGGAGCAATACTGGCTATCTGATTAACTGGTATCTTGGGGAAATGCGCGCGCTGTTGGGGGATGAGCAGCTTGCCGCCCTGCGCCAGCACTGTTTCTTCGAAAAACAACTCGCCGATGGTCAGGATAACCCACTATGGCGAACGGTTGTGCTGCGTGAAGGACAGTTAGTCCGACGCACCTGCTGCCAGCGCTATCGCCTGCCGGACGTCCAACAGTGCGGCGACTGCACGTTAAAATAACGCCCTGTCTACAATAAGCAACGGGCGGCCTGTGGCCGCCCGGTCACTATTTATGCGGTCTGCTGACTCTCCTGCTCCGCCCGCTCAGCCTCTTCCGCTTCCTGAGCAAGCAGCTGCTTCTCATACACCTTAAAGAACGGGAAGTAGATAATCGCCGACACGCAGGCCAGAACGATGACCAGAATCGCCGCCCGGAAATCCCAGCCCAGCGCCCAGGCACCGCCAATCGGCGCCGGCGCCGTCCACGGTACCACGGAGATGACGCGGCCAATCAGATCCAGCTTCATTGCCGCCCAGGCCAACACCGCATTCACCATCGGCGCCAGCAGGAACGGAATAAAGAACACCGGGTTCATGACGATAGGCGTCCCAAAGATGACCGGCTCGTTAATGTTAAACAGGCTTGGCACCACGCTTAAACGCCCAATGGAGCGCAAATGCGCTGAGCGGCTGCGCAGATAGCAGAACACCAGCCCCATGGTGGCACCGGAACCTCCGACCACGATAAAGAAGGTCCAGAACGCCTCCATAAAAATATGCGGCAGAGGCGCGCCCTGGGCCAGCGCCTGCTGGTTCATACCGAGGTTGGTCAGCCAGAACATCTGCAGCATCCCGGAAACGATCGCCGCACCGTGGATCCCGGCAAACCACAGCAGGTGGCCGATGAGGACCGCCAGCAGGATCGCCGGCAGGGAATCGGCTGCCGAAACCAGCGGTTTGAAAATTGCCATAATGGCCTGCGGGATCAGCATGTCAAAATGGTGCTGAATAAACAGGCTCAGCGGATAGAGCGTCAGCACAACCACCAGCACCGGGATCAACAGATCAAAGGAATTTTTGATCATCGGTGGGACCTGATCCGGTAGACGGATACCGATATTATGCGCCTTGAGAAAACGCATCATCTCCACACAGTAGATCGCCACCAGAATGGCGGTAAAGATCCCTGTTCCGCCGAGGCTATCCACCGGCAGTGTGCCATTCGTCTTCGGCGCGGCAATCAGTAAAAAGGCCATGATCGACAGCATCGCGCACATAAAGGGATCGAGCTGATTGGATTTCTCGTAGTGCTTACCGAGGTTGTAAGAGATTGCCGCGCAGATGTAGATCGACATGATCCCCATCGTCATATCAAAGGGGGTCAGAATGCGCCCCTCAAACTCTTTTGCCAGATCCAGCCAGGCGCGGGCAAAACCCCAGGTGGTATCCGGGGAGAAAGGAGGATAAGCAAACACCAGCAGGAACGATCCGACGATCATAAACGGCATCGCGGAGATAAAACCGTCACGGATAGCCATGACGTGACGCTGCGATGAGATCCGCCCTGCTATGGGGCTTATGTAATTTTCTACAAAGCGAAATATCAAATTAAACGCAGCATGGTTAGCAGACATAGTAGCCCTCCTGACAGGCTATTGATACTGGCCCAACAACGATTACCCTGCCGTTACGATGACCGCTTATTGATGCAGCACGCCGCGGGTGGATTACCGGCTATACTGCCCATAACACAACGATTCATACACGGCTCTTTTGTTATAAATAAAAGGAGAAGTGACTGTTCCAGTATTCATCTCAATGCAGATAACCGCAACCGGTTACTGTAACCGGTTACGGTGAATGTGAAGGAGATCGACAAAATAGAAAGAATCTGGATTGTCCGCGCTGATATTTACACTCCGCCAGGCTTGTGACAGATTTAACCAGCCTTAAATCAGGAGAATCCAATGAGTCTGCAGTCTGTACGGCAGTTTTTTGCCGAACACGCCCCCGATATCGAAATTATTGAGTTAAACCAGAGTACCGCCACTGTGGCGCTTGCCGCTGCCGCGCACAACGTTGAGCCGGGACAAATAGCCAAAACGCTGTCGCTCAAGATCAAAGATAAGATTGTATTGATCGTCGCCAGGGGCGATGCGCGGCTGGATAATAAAAAGCTGAAAGAGACCTTTGGCGCTAAAGCGCGTATGTTGAGCAGCGACGAGGTGGTAACCTGGACCGGCCATCCGGTTGGCGGCGTGTGCCCGTTTGGTCTGGAAAATCCGTTGGCCGTCTTCTGTGACGTCTCGCTCAGGCACTATCAGGAGGTGCTACCCGCAGCGGGAGCTATTCACAGCGCCGTTCGCATTGAACCAGAACGAATGGCGCAGCTCACCGATGCAACATGGGTAGACGTATGCATATAGCCGCGTTATGCCACCTGTTTAACGGCGCTGGTCGGGCCGCTTATCGGTAAATGCAGCAAGATATCCGCCGCGTTTAATAATCCAATGTCAGAGCGAACCCCGAGCTTGGTCATGGCGTTGAATTTATGCGCGCGGATGGTTTTAATGTTCCGGTTCAGCTGCACCGCAATTTCCGCAAGCGAATATCCCCACGACATATACCGAAGAATGGCGTGCTCCGTTGGGCTTAGCGGATCGTTGCATGCCTCTCTGCCGCAAAAGTGCTCTTTGCCGGCGAGGGAATGATTATCCAGCAGCTGTAACAAATGCTCCTGCAATCCGCGTCGCGGCGCGGATTTATTTAATATACCCTGCAGGCAGGCCGGCATTAAATGGCCGATCAGACGCATTTCGCTTTCATTATTAGCCAGAATAATCGTTTGTACTTCCGGTCGGATCCTCGCCATTTCGTGAAGAAAAAGCAGGCTCTCGGCTCTGGACGAACGACTCCCCGAAAGTGAAAAGATGATTGCTGACCATGGGAACGACGTTTCCACCGCCCTGAGCAAATTGATATTTTTAAAAAAATGAATGCGGTATTGGCTGCTCTCTTCACGGCTAAAGGTATAGCGCCAGGCCATTTCCGTCATCACACATTTTTCTACGATGGCGACATGACGGGTTGTGCTATTTTTTTCCATTCCATTTGTTCCCCGTAAGCTGAATTGATATTCAGCTCTTGCATTCCCTGCGCACTGTTGATCCAGGCATACATTTCAGCGTTGCTGCGTAGCGATAAACGACGCATTGCGCTATTTTTCTGCGCGCTAATCGTCTTATTACTCTTTTTCAACAGCGCGGCGATCTGGTTAATTCCCCATCCCTTCGCCAGAAGGCGCAGAACTTTCCGCTCTGACAGGGTCAGCATCGCCGCTGAGTGGTAGCTAGCGAAATCGCTGTCCACATCCCCGGTAAACAACGTACGGCTAATCTGCTCAGCCGCACGGCTACCGGCGCAAATCACCTCAATCAGCCGGTCAACCGGCTCGCTCTCGGAGATCAGCGAGCTTTCGGGACGAATTAAAAGCTCAACGGCTAATGGATAGAGGCTGTCGCCGACCATAAAAACCCAGTGAATATCTCGATACTGGGTCATGAGGGAGTAATAACGCTCGCAGACGGCCCGGGGGTGCGCAATCTCGCCGGAGATATCCGCAACGACCAGCACCGCTCGCCGCAGTTGTAATAGGGTGAGCTTATCATGAGTGCGACAAAAACTGAGTTCGTAATCCGGGAGGTTCTCATTGAAGATCACCTTTAACCCTGACTGCATGACGGGGATTTTACTAATAACGACGCCAAACTTACCTTGTCCTGGTAACATAACACCTCCGCTTCCTGTCGAAGTTTCTTCGCTTGCCCGCAAACGATCGGCGAGTGACTCGATCGCCATACCATTTACTGGATGAATATTAAAAGCATATTCATGGCCCGCGTACACGATATACTGCATGACCGAACCGTGGTCATATCAAGTAAATATTATTCCTGTGTATACTTGCGATGAATATTAGCACAGACGCCCTGCGCTAATAAATTAGAAAAGATAAAACCATTATTTAGCAAAAATAATTTCAGGCATGAACATTATGAAGCATTCTCTTTAATTGCCTCTCTAAATGCTTTAGGGAAGGTGCGAATAAGCAGGTCATTTCTTCCCAAGCTGACTCGCTGATTA
>NZ_JBEAJL010000050.1:0-5592 GCF_040065275.1 Klebsiella sp. JB_Kp042 | reverse complement strand
ATGCGTGATCTGATCCTTCAACTCAGCAAAAGTTCGATTTATTCAACAAAGCCGTGGAGAGGGTAATGAACGGGTAACATCTACCCATCGTACACAACAGGAAGCAATAGATGCGGCTCGTTCAATCTCCCGCAATCAGGAAAGTGAACTGGTTATTCATCGACCAAATGGACAAATCAGAGATAGAGACTCCCATGGAAAAGATCCATTCCCCCCTAAAGGATGAGAAGTGAGGAAAAAAAAGGCTATGCAGCCTCTTTTTTCTATCAATTTCAATAGAAAGCCTAATCTGTTCATTTAATGAGCACAATCTTTTTCTTGATGTTTCGGGCAGCGTATAACAACGTATGAATCCATGCGGCAGGCAATTTGCCAATATGCTGAACGTGCTGCGGAAAAATTGCGCCAGGAACGTCAGTACTGCGGTCAGGTATCAGCTTTCATAAAAACCTCGACTTTTTCAAAACATGAACCCTATTACAGCAAAGTCTCCAGCGAACAGCTCTGCATTCCATCACGTGATACGCGGGACATTATCGCGGCGGCGGGCCGGGCTCTGGATAAAATCTGGAAAGACGGACATAACTATGCAAAGGCGGGAGTCATGCTCAACGATTTCCGTCCCTGCGGAGTTACCCAGCTATCGTTATTTGATGAAGGGAGGTCGTATGCAAACAGTGACGCGCTCATGAACGTACTGGATACGATAAACAACTCAGGCAAAGGCAAAGTATGGTTTGCCGGTCGGGGCATCGCACCGGCGTGGTCAATGAAGAGAGATATGCTCTCTCCAGCCTACACAACGAGGTGGGACTCGATACCGATCGCTACACTCTGAGTATCGCAATCAGGAAAAATGCCTTCCGTCTGCTGGTGGTTGATATTTGCTCTGGTGTTACCATTTGGGTATAATGAAAAGACCAAATGGAGGTTTGCTATGAAAACATTTAGTTTGTCCTCAACTCCAGCCAGACCACAGCGCCTCTGGCAGGTTGCCGGGTTAAATAATGCTGATGGCGTAGCGCTTCTGGGCCAAATAAATGAAGGTCTGGACGGGAAGGTGGCGAACCGGATAACTGACTGGGCCAGAATAACCCAGAATGACCTGAGAAAAATGTCCGGTATCCCGTCAACCACATTTAGCCGCAGTGTGAAGGCACGTTTTAACCCGGAACAAAGTGAACGTCTGGTACGTATTATCCGCGTCATTGATCGGGCGGTAGATTTGTTTGAAGGCGACAGGGAAGCCGCACAGAAGTGGTTGAACGAACCTAACCGGGCATTGAGCTGGAAAGTGCCAGCAGACCTGATGGCATCCGAAACTGGAGCCTATGAGGTCATTAAGCTGATTACGCGTCTGGAGCATGGGGTGTACTCGTGATCCTCTACAGGCTGACGAAAACAAAGTATCTTTCTACGGCCTGGACCGGATATGGTGCGAAAGAGGCTGGTGGGCGCTGGAATAGCGTGGGGGTGTCAATGGTATATGTCTCCGAAACGGCTTCACTAACGATGCTGGAGACGCTGGTACACCTGCATGCGGCACAGATAATGGACTCTTTCACGCTACTGAGTATCGATGTGCCTGATGAACTGATCCAAAGCGCAAACATGGATGAATTACCGGACTACTGGGCTGATGAGGATGCGCCTCAGGAACTGGCTGATTACGGAGATGCCTGGTCATTTACCAGGAGCTCGGTTGCACTGCGTGTTCCCTCAGCCTTATCGCCGGTAGAGTTCAATTATCTGTTAAATCCTGAGCACCCTGAGTTTTACGGGATCGTGCAGAAGGCTCAACAGATACCGTTCCGGTTTGATAGTCGTCTTAAACCTGACAGGAAGTGAAGCAAAGGAGGAGAGGGCGTTGTCATGATGCCTAGCGCTCCTGTCCGGTGTCACATAAAAAAGCCCGTCAGCGGCGGGCAAAGACTACACACAGCTATTACAGGATGATTCAGGCAGTTTCTTCGTAAACGTTGTAATCCAGCTTTGCTCCACTGTAATTCTGCAGGCTACGGGCTTTATTCATCGCGCAACTGAACGCATTCGAACGATCGCCTGCACTCCCATTATGCCCATAGCGGGCAATTTCATACGGTTTCTCATAACTGCTTTCTTCCAGCACAATAAAGGCTCCCGGTTCACTGGTCAGCAATTCGAAACCAAGACCTGCGGCCTTTGTATTCCTTAGCTGGTAATATGCAGTGAGTGTCATAATTGATTCCTTAAAATAATACCGATACAAAGATATTTCTACAGGCATTGTTGAGCCTGTAAAATTGCTGATAGTTCAGAGTGACTGTAAGTAATAATAACTTATTCAAGTGGCGCGTCAATTGGCTAAATAACCTTACCTTCATTAAATTTTGAAAGAAATACAATCAGGAAAAGTGACTTTAAAAATCTCTTTCGGATATGACGCTACTGATATCTGATATTGCCTGGAGAATTTTGTCATAGGCGTAGACCTCTATTTGGGCGTAAATCTTCAATCTGGTAGCTGAGTCGTTTGGTTAACATCAGACATGGGCGCAGCCGGCGAACAAGGGGGTTGTTCTGGCACTACATTGCGTCTGCACAGAACCGCTACACTGGACGGCGCAGAAGTGGTAACCGGAGCATATCGACTGAGGGGAAAATTCATGACTGAACTCCAGCAGATGCCGGGATGCAGGGCAGAAACACGGCGGAAACCATCTTAAAAGTTATTAACTTACCAGCTTATTAGCCCTGGGAGGATGGGAGTAAACACGGTATAATGGTGTCGGCGCTTGAGGCTTTTTGCCTCATGATGTTTGAGTGTTTTGATGTTGTGAGGCAGAAAGAAGAAAGCCCCGTAGGACGTTAATTTTCATTAACCAACCACACGAGGCCATCTGCTTGACTAGACACCAACAGAGTAGCCTCTTAGCTGCCGTAAGGCAAGGAGATGTATGGGTCCACCACATATTGCAATTTTTACTCTCACGTAAAATAAATAGCTGCGCGGAATAGTAGATCACTGAAAGGGAACTCAGCCCGGATTGTGCGATCTGATCAATCGCCAAACATCACAAATCACCAACCGGACTGAGCGATGCCGATCATAGCACCAATACCCCGTGACGAACGACGCCTGATACAGAAAGCTATCCATAAAACTCGCGATAAAAATCATGCCCGCAGGCTAACGGCTATGCTGATGCTTCATCGGGGTGAACGGGTCAGCGATGTTGCCAGAACACTCTGTTGTGCCCGTTCATCCGTTGGCCGCTGGATTAACTGGTTTACGCAGTCAGGCATTGAAGGCCTGAAATCCTTACCCGCAGGACGCTCCCGCCGCTGGCCTTTTGAGCATATCTGCACCTTGTTGCGTGAACTGATAAAGCATTCTCCCGGCGATTTTGGTTATCAGCGTTCACGCTGGAGCACCGAATTACTGGCGATAAAAATCAATGAGATAACCGGGTGCCAGTTACATCCCGGGACGGTGCGCCGCTGGTTGCCCTCTGCCGGACTGGTATGGCGCAGGGCCGCACCCACTCTGCGTATCCGTGACCCGCATAAGGATGAAAAGATGGCGGCAATCCACAAAGCGCTGGACGAATGCAGCACAGAACATCCGGTCTTTTATGAGGATGAAGTGGATATCCATCTCAACCCCAAAATCGGCGCAGACTGGCAGCTTCGCGGGCAGCAAAAGCGAGTGGTCACGCCGGGTCAGAATGAGAAATACTATCTTGCCGGAGCCTTACACTGCGGCACAGGAAAAGTCAGTTACGTTGGAGGTAACAGCAAAAGCTCGGTGCTGTTCATCAGCCTGCTGAAACACCTCAAAGCCACATACCGACGGGCAAAAACTATCACGCTCATTGTCGATAACTACATTATCCATAAAAGCCGTGAAACACAGCGCTGGCTGAAAGCAAATCCCAAGTTCAGGGTCATTTACCAGCCGGTTTACTCACCGTGGGTGAATCACGTTGAGCGGTTATGGCAGGCGCTTCATGACACGATCACCCGTAATCATCAGTGCCGCTCCATGTGGCAGTTACTCAAAAAGGTCCGCCATTTTATGGAAACCGCCAGCCCATTCCCCGGAGGAAAACATGGCCAGGCAAAAGTGTAGCAGTATTAGGCGCAGCTATTTATAGTCCACTGGCGTCATCAGTTCGAGTGATTTATGTGGCCTTTTGCTGTTATACAGCACCAGATATTCAGCCATTCTTTGATTAAACAAATTCAGGTCCTCAAAAAGCAACAATTCATTGAATTCAATAAATTGTTCTCTAAGTGTCCGGTTAAATCGCTCACAGGTCGCATTCATTTTCGGTGTGTACGGATAGGTCCAGATGTGTTTAATCGAGGCTTCCTGTAGCGTTTTATCAAAGTTACCGAGGAACTCCTTACCGTTGTCAGTGACAACTTGTCTGATAGCGACAGGAAAGAGCTTTGTGGCCTTGCTGAAGAAATGGCTGGTAATATCGCTGTTGAGTGAAGGGACCGCCAGGGCCAGCGCATAGTCGCTGTGCTCGTCGATCATGGTAATGATATAGCGGCGTAGGCCCCCCATCCTGAGTTCAATCGCGTCCATCCCTATGAGTTCGCCTGTTTTTACCGGGCGGTATTGTTTTGGTCTTCTGGGCTTCACTGAGCGTTTTTTTATCAACCGGGCTTTGCCCCTGGCGCTGAGGCGTACGGGGATCATCCGCATTTTATCGTGAGCACCAGCAATGATTCTTCCAATGGTTGACGTGCTGGGACAGGTAAAATGCCGCGCTTCACACCATGGTTTCAGCCTGACAAAAATCTGCTCTTTGCCGAGATTGGGTAACTCAGTTCTCAGACGCCTGATCTCCTTGAGTACATCAGGATGCCAGTGCCTTGAACGGCGAACCAGAGGGGCTTTGCTTTTTGGAATTAGTGCTTCTGGACCACCGGTGCGCAGTAACCGGCGCCACCAGTAGAGTGTTCGCGTTGATACGTCAAAAGCATCAGCTGCGGCACGGATCCCGTGCTTATCCCAGAAGTTCAGAGCCTTCATTCTTAACCTCGCAATCTCGGGCATAAGAGAGTGTTTCATCGCATAAGCAGTTGCTCGGTAATACCCAAAATAGCCGACACCGATATGCTGCATCAACATCTGGCAATCCCTCCTTTAGTGTTCTGAGGCAATTGCAATATCTGTGTGAACTTACACAGGGAGAAGAAAGCCATGAAGCTACCGCGAAACGCCCTGGTCTGGTGCGTATTAATCGTGTGTTTAACGCTCTTGATATTCACATGCCTGACCCGTAACCGCTTATGCGAAGTCCGGCTAAAGGACGGGAACAGGGAGGTCGCGGCAAGCCTGGCTTACGAATCCAACGGTAAGTAGCAACCTGGAGGCGGGGGAGACCCCGCCTTTTCAGAGCTGTGTTGGTCCGACATGCCTGAAGCGCCTTTATGAAGGGGTTGCCGTTCGCCGGTAGCCCCTTTTTCCTGACTACATGAAATAAAAAAAGCCCGCACGACGACGGGCAAAAAAACACATTCATCTTTCTACACATGGATTCAGGCTTTGTTGAATAAATCAGATTTCGGGTAAGTCTCCCCCGTAGCGGGTTGTGT
>NZ_JBEAJL010000049.1:0-6712 GCF_040065275.1 Klebsiella sp. JB_Kp042 | reverse complement strand
CACAACCCGCTACGGGGGAGACTTACCCGAAATCTGATTTATTCAACAAAGCCGATGAATGCCTGAATGAGCACTGGTTCAGCGATATTGTTCACGCCAGGAAGATCATTAATGACTGGCGACTGGATTATAACGAGTGTCGACCACATTCATCACTGAATTACCTGACGCCGGCTGAATTTGCAGCGGGCTGGCGAAACGGGAAATATGAAGAAAAACCAACCGACATTACTAACTGAAGGTTGTATCTAACTCTGGGGGCAGGTCAGTAAATATGAAAATGCGTTAAATCAGAAAAGCGCGTTAAAGGCCGAGCGAATATAGCAAAAAGTTATATCGGCAAACTCTACGCATTGGCACAATAGGCGAAAAGTAAAAACCTAACCCCAGATGAACGCTACCAACTTCGACAAGAAAAAGTATTGCCTATCTTAGCAAAGTTCAAAGCTTGGCTCGATTCTGTATTCCAACTTATTGATTACAATTAAAAACTGAATGACAATCTAAAAATTAAAGAACCATATTCATAGCCAAGAATCCGACACCTCCAGCCAACACCAAGATACCTAAAACAACTATGGTTCGTAGCCCGCTTATCGATCTTTGCTGAGACTCCACCGCTGCCTCTAACTTGCTTTTCAATTCCGCTAATTGTTTAGCAATGCGGCTATCAATTGCTGTGCAGCCTTGTTCAAACTGATCAGGTGTTACAAACTTCAAGGCTGCAACCTCACGCCTTAGTTTCAACTGTTCATCTTTGATCTGGCCTAGAAGATCATTCAGTGACGTAAGGCGACCGTCAAACTCTTCAAATTTATTCGAGTTCTTCGTAACCAATTCAGCCTGTTCATAAGCTAGACTTGCGAGCGTTGATTTCGCTGCCTCTATCTCAGTTCTTGCATCGTTGACGGCGCTCAACAGGCCATTAAACTCTGCCACTTGCGTCGATTGCTCTTCGAGTGAATCGATTACCCGGTGTAGTTTCTGTATGTCATTCACCAATTAATCCCCTTGTATAGGCTGGTAAGTTTTTCAAGTCTAATTGCTAGTGGAGCTAACAAAGTGTGATAGGAGAACGGATCTCCTAGCTCTTCATTTACCTCCTCAAGAAAATCCAAATCTTCAAATTTCTCATGGACCAAACGAGCAAAGCGGCTTCGCGCATTTTCAGAGAACATTGGCTTTAGCTGCATAGTTTTTCGGACCAGCTCTAGTGCTTCATCCCTATTATCACTGATCAACCGATCAAATGACGATGCCATTCTTCGCTCTCCATCTGCATCATCAAACTCATCGGAAGCTAGTCGTAGCACACCACTCAAGTAGTTCAAGAATGCATTATCTTTGTATGACTCTAGGAATCGAGAAATCTGACCTCGTAGGATCGTCATCTTCTCGCTGCCTACTAGATGTTCCGTGCCCTCTTCTTCATCAGTTTCAAAAAAAACTGATGGCCATAACTTCGCCGATGCAGAATTCTCAGCCATATAGAGCAAAAGTTGGCTCGACTTGTCGTGTCTGAAATAACCCTCCAACTTCTCCTTAAATTCTTTGCCATCCATCCTGCCTTCAGCAAATAAACAACAGTGTTCATAAACGTTCTTCTGTGACTGGCGGCGGTTGTAGACAAAATGGTCATAGGACCAAAGTAAAAGAACAAGAAAGATAAATTGCGATTTATCGATAGACCCTTTTCTCAGCTTGTCGCAGAGAATTTTGTAGTACTGGTTAACACTACTGAACACATCAGCGAGCTTAAACTCAGGATCATACTTTCTGACGGTATGCTCAATTTTCTTTTCCAGGCCTTCTTCCGATAGGCACTGGAACTCGACATAGAGCGTTCCATTAAAAAAGTCTTCGATTACCCAGTCAGAGACAATACCTAATTGAGAAAGACGGTAGATAGCCTTTTCCAATTTAAACTTTTCCGTACCAAACTGCCTGGCAGTAATGATCACCGTGTTGTGTTCCTGATTGTACTTAAAGAATTCGTATACATTTGCCATCAACTTGAACTCATCATTGATTGTGTCCAAGCCGTTTGTCATCAGGAATAGATTTGTGTTCAGGTCGCTATCGCGACTCAATGACTTCACGTACTCCTTCAGATCTTTGACGTTCGTGCTAGCGTCCCAAATCTTGTCGAGAATAGCTGAATTGGGCTCTTTTGTGAGAAGCACATAGCAATCTGCGGGTACTTCCTTGAATAGTTTTTTATCTCGCCCGGCCCTGCCTGCTTCCTGATACAAGGCCTCCATCGACCCAGGTATTCCGAAGTGAATCGTATAGGCAATATTCCCCTTATTCACGCCCATTCCGAATGCCTTAGTGGCAGTAAGTAGGCGGTATTTATTTTCTTTAAATTCGTCTTGAACTTGGCGCTTATACCTATCGAAAGCCTCTCCCTGCAATCCACCCATTTTCGGAGCCGACCCCGAAAAATATCTAACATCCATCTTCAAGAGTGTTGAAATTCGGCCCGCTAAGGTATGACACCCCTTAGCTCCGTTGACGGTAGGTGTGAATATGATCCCCGCCTTATTGCCGTCTTCCCGATCGAAATTCCATTTACCCTCCATTTCAGAAACAAGCTTGACGACTGCATCACCTTTAAGGCCTTTATCGTCGATAACGTGGAATGAGAGTTCCTCGCGAGTGAAGTCCATTGGGGTACGGACAAAATCATCGGGGATATCAAACTCTGTTTGAATATCCTTTAAGACGTTAACTGATGCTGTTGCCGTTAGGCCTATATAACTTGCACTAGGAGCAAACCGTTCGATTGTATTTGCCAGGTTCAGATAAGAAGTCCTGAAATCATGTCCCCACTCAGACAAACAGTGAGCTTCATCGATCACCGCGTAGGCAAATGAGAGATCTAGTCCGATAGCCAACATCTCTTTTCTAAACGCATGGGTTTGGAATCGCTCAGGCGATATGAAAACGAAGAAGTACTTACCACGTCCGAAATCTCTCTGAACTTTGGCCTTCTCTCCTGCCTTCAAATCACTTGTAATAAAATTGCTTCGAGTGAAGCCGATGCTATCCAAATCTGCTTTCTGGTCATACATCAAACTTTTTATCGGGCACACGACAAAGCTAACGGCTGGTTGCAGGACCGCAGACAGCTGGTAACAAATCGACTTACCCGAACCTGTAGGCAGCAATCCTATTGTGCCGTTTTTCGAAAGTGCAGATCCTATGATACCAACCTGCCCTTCCCTGAAATCTACATCCTCTAGGTATGGTAGAAACAGGTTGCTGAGGAAGTATCTCAGCGACTCTCGCTGCTCGCTGCCTGGGCTAAGATCTAGCTTGTAGGTAATGGGGTTACTACATGAAAGCTCGAAAAAGTCATAGTCAATCAATTGACTGGTTTCTATTGAAACAGCATCAGAATCTTCGAAGTTTCGATAGAAATCGAAGTAATCCGTACGTGAATATATGACGTCTTGGTTAACTTGAAAGGAATCGTCATAACGCTCCAGTAAGCTGAAGTCGATGAATATATTTTCACCAGACCGTTCGCTCGGAAGCTCATCTGATTCGATCAGCGTAACCTCAATTCGCTTTTCTTCAATGCCGATGAGACGAAAGATATTCGATAACAAATCGTTCAGGTCGTCCAGTGCCGATTCAGCAAAATCAGTTCCATCACGATTGACTATGAATAGTTTTTTCAACTCCCCTAGTCTGATCTGACCTCGTTCAAGAAGCTCTAATAACAGTATCTGGAAACGCAACGCCGAGGTCAGCCTCAATCGCGAGTCAGTAACATCGACTCCATTTTCATAAGCCTCTTGGTAATTCAATAAAGAAATACCATTAGGAGGCGTTAGGACACCATTTCGCTCTAGACTATCAACGATCTGAATTTGAGAAATAATCGAATTTATCTTACTGATAAATGACTGATTCTCAGATGCCACTTCTTGAACAGTGAAACGAACTGTCTTCAGTCCCAAGGTTTCAGTAAACGCATCCCTCATCTCATCTAAATGCTGAGAATTTTGGTGCTGTTGACCATCTATCTCAATAATTAAACCAACTTGAGGAATGTAAAAATCTACCTGTCGGTTCTGGAATTGTTCAACGTAGACCTGAGTCATATCGTAAATCTGAACTTCAGGGAGCATTAGTTGTTTTACAAAAATGTACTCACCGAAATACTTTGGAATCAGCTCATCAAAAAACCTTTTCGCTGGGTAGTACCCAGAATGCTTGTTGCCTCGAATCAATCTATTCCAAAAAACTGGCTTATCTGACACAAGAGCCTGAGCTGATGTATTAAGACCGCTCTTCTCCAGTTCAATGCCAAATGCCTTCCTCAGTTTCCGCGAGGCTATTGTTGGCTTCCCTCTCTGAAGCATATTCTTAAGAACTTGAATTGCTGCAAATAGCTGTCCAGACGCCGTTTCAGACGAGATAGAATACTGGAGAAGATTGTGGAAAATGAAGTTATGGTTGGTTCTCGCGTAGTTAGCAGAAAACTTCTTGCTTACAAGCCTGCTACTAGACTTCGACCTGACATGTCTAGATAGTTCACTTTCGTCCGCCAGCGAGTCGATGATTGGGTTGTACAAATCTGAAAACAGTTGGTTATTGTGTTGTTGTTCTTGGCTGTCAGTGCCTAGCTCCAATCTATAGAGAGTTTTAACCAACGTAAAAATGTAAATACTTGAATTCGGAAAAGCTTGAGATAGACAGCGTGTTATCTCATCAGTTGTAGCCCCCGAAGTTAATACGTCGTCAACGATCAGAAATGTCGGATTTGAATTAGCTTCTATTGAATCAAAATAGGCTTTATAGGCACCTCTGACCTGGTGGAGTCTTTGTGCTGCAGTGCAATTAGTCGATTTATCTAATACGTGATCTTTCTCTAATATCTTAGGTTGGTAAGAAGCCCCTAAAGCAACAGCCAGCGATTTGCCCAAGGTATCTAATGCTTTATCGCCATCTTCAGCCCTAAGCTCAGCGTGACCTAACGCTCGAACAACTATATCTATGGCTGGGAATGAAGGAGCTAGCTCAACAGTCTTGTTAACCCAGCGGCGAACAGAAGTATTCTTGTTATCTTTGAAAGACCAAACTTCCTGTTTGATACCATCTAAATAGAATCCCAGATGAAGTTTATTCCCAGATTGTATTAACTCAGAACGTCCAGTTCTTGCGGAGCTCCGCGTCGAGTTTTTTCCAATAAGCTCGGTGAGACCGCTTATTCCCTTATGTGACGAATCGATCTCCGAGGCAGAACCCCAATCTACTGAGAAAAACTCAACTCCTGCATTGGAAGCAGCGTCTCGATCTAGGTTACTATCTCCTAAATAAATTGACTCGTCGGCGCTAACACCGAAGTACTCGAGAATACGAGTAACGCCCTCAGGGCTCGGCTTATGCTGCGTTACATCATGGTAGGCTACTACATAATCAACAGTGATACTGAAGTGTTTGAGTAGCCCCTGAACGTAGTTCGAAGGCGCATTCGAGAAGATAGCAACCTTGATTCCAACCGACCGAGCCGTTGTAACAAGGCCGACAACGTCCTGATAGATGACACAACCATTAAAGTACCTGGGTATGTCTCTCCATCGGCCAGCTGACCGAAGTGGTTCGAGGCTTGATGTATCAATAAGCGTGTCATCAAGATCGAGGACGATGACCTTTATCACAGCAGGCCACCTTTTGCTTTCAACGACCTAAATGAACTCGCGATATCTTCTAATTGAAGACGAATATCTTCATAAGATTCGCTCGTGTAGGGTATCGCCCTCCCTTCGTTAACTAGCTGTTGAGTTCCTGAAATTGCCTTGATAGTAAGATCTGGATACTTAGCTTTATGTGCGTCAGGAACGAAGACAGGACGCATCATAGAGATAGCAGATTTGACTGCGTGCATCGTCCCACCATCTATCGAAGTTTCAATAGCAAAGACGGCAGTAGATAAACCTGCTTGTATCCTGTCTCGCTTAGCAAAGAACGCAGGTATTGCTTTGGTTCCTGGTGCATTCTCTGCAACTAGAAGTCCGCCCTCGTCCAATATTTCCTTAGCGAGTTCCCGATTACTTGCGGGAGAAATAGACTCCACATCGACAAGAACAGAAATCGTTGGTGTTTTGGCGTCTAATGCCGCGCGATGAGCAATTGTATCGATACCCAGTGCAAGTCCACTGACTATCGTGAAGCCATAAGTCGCAAACTTTTGAATAGTTTTAATCGTTATGGTTTCCCCCTTGGGGGTGTTTTCACGAGTGCCTACAACCGCTAATGAAAGCCTATTATCTAAGAGGTTCAGATTGCCTTTGCAGTATAGAAAAGGAGGAGGTTTCGGGAGACCGTATAACGCAATTGGATAGGTTTTCGTACCGAAGAGAACAATCTCAACACCTTTATTTTTGAACGAATCAATCTCAGCTTGTACTTCGACCCTGAGAGCTTGGAAGTTCGCAGTATCTAAGAAGCTTTCGAGAGTTGCTCGAGATTTACCGTTTGATATTTTTAGATTGGAGGAGTGGTGTGCCAGTTCTTCGAGTGTTGCCACTCCGCTATACGCTGAAAACTTTAAGATGGACAGAACAGTTTCATCACCAACGTTCATTAGCCTCTTGACAACAAGAGCATCTACTATGTTCACATCCACTCCAAAAACACAACAAATTCTAGGGAAGGTGCGAACAAGTTCCTGATATGAGATCATCATATTCATCCGGAG
>NZ_JBEAJL010000048.1:0-7901 GCF_040065275.1 Klebsiella sp. JB_Kp042 | reverse complement strand
CGTGATCTGATCCTTCAACTCAGCAAAAGTTCGATTTATTCAACAAAGCCCTTTTTACCCTGTCGATCGTGGGGGGCGGGACTATGCCGCCGACGCCTTTCGTCACTATCTACTTAATTGCTTCTGTTCCCGTGACTTTTTGCCTGATCGCGCTCTTTGGTGGCTGGCCATTCAATATCATCAGTAAAAATCCATGGTTGCAGGGGGGGATGCTGCTGGTCGCCGCCTACGCGATAACCTGGCTACTTTTTCACACTCTGTTCAACTTTTCTTTCGCCCAGGATGCGCCGTTTTACAACCCGGCGCTCGATCCGCATGGCGTTTTCGTTGCCTGGCAACCGCTGACCGCCGCGCTCGACGCGCTCTTATTTATGCTGTTACTGGCGCTGTTTGATTTTTGGCCGCTATCCTCTTTGACCCAGCGGATGCCGTTGCTCAGTCAACAACCGTTCTGCGGTTTAGCGGCGTTACTGCTGGTCGCCCTGCTTTCCGCCATCCTGTGGTGGATATTCCAGTCCGTCATCGCGATGGATATCGTCGTTTTTATGGTCAATATCTGCGTGACGATGATTTTCGGCATGTTTATCCTTTTGGTCCCGTTGGAAGGGGTCAGGAGCCTGCAGATACAGCAACCATGGCGGGGGCTGGCATTGGCCGTCGCTGCTGTCATCTTCGCCGCCTTAATGCTGATGCTTTATACTTTTATTGCTGAGAAAATGTTCCATTTCCCAGAAAACGACAAACAACACGCCATTGAATTCTGGCTCGCATCCTCCATGCTGTCGGTCACTTTTCCCTCAATGGTATTTTTCGCGCAATATTTCCATTTTTGGCCATTTAGTTCTAAATAGGAGCTCTCAATACCCATACATTTTTACCAGGCCATGCTTTCTTCCGGGGAACGGGCTGGCGGTTTCCGTAGAATGGCGAACTTTTTTAACAGTTGCCACATCGAACGGCATTGATGATTGCGGGTTATCGTAACGTGCAACGCCTGCCATAACCGCTCAACATGATTCACCCATGACGAGTAAACTGGCTGATAAATAACGTTAAATTTGGGATTCGCTTTCAGCCAGTTTCGTGTCTTTCCGCTCTTGTGAATAATGTAGTTATCCACGATGAGCGTTATCGTTTTTGCACGGCGGTACGTTGCTTTCAGGTGCTTAAGCAGACTGATAAATAAAGATGAGGTTTTGCTACTGCCACCCACGTAGCTGACTTTACCTGTACCACTGTGCAACACACCCGCCAGATAATATTTTTCATTCTGGCCGGGTGTGACCACGCGGTTTTGCTGTCCGTGTACCTGCCAGCCGGCACCGATTTTAGGGTTAAGATGAATATCAACTTCATCTTCATAGAACACCGGGTGATCAGCGCTACATCCATCCAGCGCTTTACGGTTTACACCCATTTTTTCATCCTTGTGCGGATCGCGTATGTGCAGAGTTGGCGCGGTTCTCCGCCAGACAAGACCAGCTGAAGATAACCAGCGACGGATTGTTCCCGGATGAAGTTTACATCCAGTTATCTGGTTGATTTTTATTGTAAGAAGCTCCGTGCTCCAGCGAGACCGCTGATAACCAAAATCACCGGGAGAACGGCTGACGAGCAGAACCAGCAGTTCGCAAATTTGCTCAAATGACCACTTACGTTCACGACCGGGGTGAAGCGATATCAGACCTTCGGCACCATATAGAGTAAATCAGTTAATCCAGCGACCAATCGATGAGCGTGCACAACAGAGAGTCCGGGCTACATCGCTTACACTGACCCCGCGGCTCAACATCAGCATGGCGGTCAGCCTGCGGGCATGGTTCTTGTCCCGCGTTTTATGGATCGTTTTCTGCATCAGGCGTCGTTCGTCATGGGGTGTTGGTGCTATGATCGTCATCGCTCAGTCCGGTTGGTGATTTGTAAGCTTCCCTTTCATTTCACGGTTAAGACGTGTTTTTGCTTCACTCCAGTGAACTAGTTCATGGTAAGCCGATGACCGCACAGAGCAGCAGGTGCCATGTCAGGAAGTAACCCATATGGTCTTCCATCCAATGTTCCCAGCGTTCGATGCTGCCCAGCACACGGATGCCGATCACGTTGATGGAGATCGCCACAGCAAGCAGCAGCACCGTCCAGAGCAGCGCGTAAACAGGCCCTACGGGCGCAATATTTGTGGCGCATTCACAGACAATTCCCGCCACGCCTGGAAAAAGGTTCCATACCTCGAACTCGCCCCGGATTTGCCGCGAGCGAAGGTATCGTAGGCGGGGCTCAATGGGGCAAGAAGATTGCATGAAGGGCAGGAAGACCCGGACGACCCGGACGAACGTTCCCGTTGTGAAGAATTCGCATTGGCCCTCACATGTCGCACCGGCGAGTTCCTCTGTCTGTAACAGGCCCGGGACGTGGATTCATATACGCCTCATAATCCCGTCATTGCTCTTCGGATGGGGGGCATGTCGCTTATGTCGACCCTGGTTTATTCATCGCCCGATGGGCGTTGTTGAATAAATCAGATTCGGGGCGAGTGTCCCTGTAGCTGGTTGTGTTTTCAGGCAATGCGCACGCTTTCTGGCATGCCTGCCTTCGTCATTTTGTTCAGTGCCCGCACCATGGCCATAGCCTCCGCCACCTGACCATCATAATCACGCAGCGTCAGTGAACCACCCAACAGCTGTTTTATCCGATACATCGCCGTTTCCGCTATCGAGTGACGGTTATAATCTGTTGTCCACTTCCACCGTGCATTGCTCCCGCTCAGTCGCTGATTCGCAACAGCACGGTTGCGGTCTGCGTACTGCCTGCATCATCAGGATTATGGAGCTCTGATCCTTCAACTCAGCAAAAGTTCGATTTATTCAACAAAGCCTTTGGCATGACGAAAAAGAAGCTTTCCCTGTAAATGAGGTAGGTTCACCTTGGGCGATCCTTGCGCCGGCTCGCTTCGTTGCTATTAAATATTCGTCTCGTCAATGTTCCTGGGCCAAGGGGATCACAGCTGACCTTAATGGCGTATTCTTCGTCCCCCATTATCAATGTGAATGATAAGTACGTTCAGATTAAAAGCCGACCAGAAGCAGGGAAAAAAGACATTGTAGATTAGCCCCTTAGATCACCAGACACTTCGCCTCTCTTAAAATAAGAGGTAGTCTTGGAACTATGTTTAACACCAGTCAGAATAATAAGATGGTTGAAGTGGGCAATGACTCCAATTTACTGGTAGTGTTTTATGTTCAGGTAATGCCCGATGACTTTGTCATGCAGCTCCACCGATTTGGAGAACGACAGGGACTTCCTGCCCAGCCTTGCCAGATGCTGTCTCAGATTCAGGTTGTGTCGCTCAATTCGCTGCGTGTAACGCTTACTGATGACGTGCAGTTTTCCCTTCAGACGTGACTCATACATCGGCCAGCCGTCCGTCATCCATACCACCACGTCAAAAACTGACAGCAGGCTCAGAAGACGCTCCAGTGTGGCCATAGTGCGTTCACCGAAAACGTGGGCTATCACCGCCCTGCGTATCCTGTCATACGCGTAAAACAGCCAGCGCTGACGTGATTTGGCCCCGACGTAACCCCATTGCTCGTCCATCTCCGCACAGACGATGATGTCACTTCCCGGCTGTATCCGGGAGGTTACTGACTGCGGCCTGAGTTTTTTAAATGGCACAAAATGGTGTTGAGGCCCACGCCCATTAGTCGTGCGGTGGCACGGCAACCGACACCGTTCATAGCCATATCAATGATTTTCTGGTGTGTACCGGGCTGAGAAGCGGCATAAGTGAAGGTGAGCTGCCATGTTTTACGGCAGTGAGAGCAGAGATAACGTTGATGCCCGGCAGTACTTTTGCCATTACGCATCACGCCTTCAGTAGCGGAACAGGAGGGACAGCAGACGGAGACTGAAGCCACGGGAGCACCTCAAAAACACCATTATACACTAAATCAGCAAGTTGGTAGCATTACCGGCCGTTCACGTACATACTCACCACAGAAAACCATTCAGACTTTTATCGGGAATAACAATGTCAGCGTGTTGACTATGGAAGGCTCAAAGCCAAAACGGGTGTAAAAACATTTAACTTCTTCATTCAGCGCATGCACGGCCAGTGCTCTCACCCCGACCTGAAAGGCAATGTTTTGCGTACGGTATATAGCATCCTTAAGAAGTGCGGCACCAAGCCCATTCCCGGACCAGGCCTGGTCGATGGCAAGCCGTCCCAAAACAATGACTGGAATAACATCAGGCGCGTTGCGTCTATAGGCCCCAGGCACTGTGTTACGGTGGACGCTGCCCGAAGATAAACAATAATAACCGATGACCCGGTTAGTGTTTTCTGCGCAGACGACATAGACACGGGAAATGCCGGTACTGTGGTTTCTGAGAGCCTTCTTCTTTAACCACTCATTAAGGGCAGGCTCCTGGCAGCAGAACTCAGCGATGTTATGTTCAGACATCAGGGATTCAGGCGCTCTCATTCCCATGGTGATTTGCGGTTCATCAGGTTATCGATTCGCGCCTGGCGCTCCGGTGTTATTGGGGCGTCAAGCTCTTCAATAAACGCCTCAAACTGATTGTCATTGAGGAGGAACAGGCGTTGATCAAGCAGAATGTCCTGTGCCTCCCTGCAGGCAACCTCAAGCATAAAATCAGTCCGTGATTTTGAGACCAGGCTTGCGGCCATGTCGATCAGGTCACGCTGTGATGTTTTGGCCCGGATATTAATCGGAGCTTCACGAACGTCTGGTTTCATAGATACCTCATGTGTAGCAGATTTATACACGATTATAGCCTTTGTATATAGAAACGCTATACAAATCTGGCACACTTTCGTCGATCAGAAACACGAGCCGCGTTGTATCATCATGCATCTTTCAGGACTTATAAAGTTGTATCCAGCTGATAATTTCATCAAGCTGCTGGTTGTCCAGTTGGCCGCAGTTTTCAAACACCGCTGCAGCTACGATACCCTGCATTCTCTCGGTTGACGAACCTACACCAGCAACCGCTCCCATTCCCTGTCTTCCATCATCTGTCAGCACTCCTCTGCCGCTGCCGGTAAGAAACTGCTTCGCTTCGATGCTCATTTATTTTCTCCATAACATAGTAGGTGTTAATTCTGTTAAAGCGCTCGCCCCTCAGGCCAGTTCGCCACTTTCGGTGATAAGCGTGAGAACAAGCCGGGTATTCACACTCAGAGAAATGGGATCTCAAAAAATTTATGGATGGTTCGTTTTTTATCGATACGTGCCTGTCGCCACGTCTGTAAGTCCGGGCCTGTGTCCGCCATCCTGACGGCTTCAACAGATAATACCTTATATTTGCCCTGCTGCAGTGGCACGCCAGGCCAGCGGCGTATGGGGGCGTCTATCCACAGACGGGAGTTCTTAAGTTGGTCGACGGTGATCCATTTTTCTGACCATGCATAAAATTTCTGGCATCGCAGCTGATAGCATCGCTCTTCTTCCCGTCTTTTCCAGTCGCTGTCTACAGCAAACGTTCGGAGATCAATAAGAATCTCATGGACTTTGCCCATACCTGCTCTTCCCCGGAATGTCGTCAATATCCAAGGTATCAGGTCATGGCCGTAACGACCAGCAGCTCCAGGGGGAATAGTCCGGCCAGTACCGGCACCTTACCCTGAATTGATGTCTACTGTATGCGATATATTTGGGAAAACTGGCGATGGCCATTCTTCTGATTCTGATCGCCGGCAAGCGTCCCAGGCAGCAAAAGAGCAGACGTAAGACAACATACCCTTGAGAGTCTTGACCTTCATCGTGCCCGACCCGGCCCCCGCCGCGCGGACGAAAAAAAGAGAAAAAATAAAAAAAAAGAAAAAAAGAATATGCCGAAAATGTGCACAGTCGCGACCCACGCAGAGCGTGGCACTCCGGGGTAAAGGCTTTGCAGGGCTATAAGGCATGTTGTCTTACGTTTTGAGTGTGATGGTCCGATCCCACCAGCTTTCATGAATTGTCCCGCCGGGTGGACTGCTATAAAGTGCATACCAGCACTGCAGCCCCTGCCGGTGATGATGAATAATTTCATTCAGGCGTGAGTCAAAGATGAGAAAAGACAGCATTACTGATATGTTCAGGTCCAGGATGCCTGCCGAAAGTCCTGCATGAAATACTTCATTGCATCCCTCAATGGTCGCGGCCACGTCTTCAATGCCGATGCGCTTTTTGCCAAATGCGATCGGTTTTTCCAGCCGAAATGTCCGGGTATCCCCTGTCGCTTCCGGCCGGAATTACCGTGCAAATCGACAAGTCTGGAAGCCGTTGTGATACAGAAAAATAGGTTGTAGATCCACTTTATCTTAAAGTTAATGTACGCGTACATTAGCTTTAAGTTTATGGTATTCACCCTTCTCTCTTCCCGGGTGCCTTAACCAGGGTCTGATAGTTGCGCTTTACCCGTTCAATTTCCGCCAGAGTTGCAGCCCAGTGCAGCTCTGCTGCATGACGATACCTGGTTGCCATTTTTTCAACGGCCTCCGGCGTACTGTCAACGCTGCGGTGCTGCCGTCCCTTCACCCCGAAAATTTCCACAATAAGCCACTGGCTACCGGTTCTGCCGAACAAGGCCTGACACAGCCGCTTCACGGCAAGCGGGGTCAGATCCGGGTCGGGATCATACGCGATGGTGGCAAAAATAAAACGCAGCATCTCGGAGGTTTTGTAGCGTTTTACCGCTGCCGCCAGCCGGGCAGCTCTTTGCGGCGCTTCCCAGCGGTCGTCGCTGTAACCTGCCACTTCAGAGAGATAGTCCTTTTCGAGCTGTTTAGCCGTGTAGCAACGTCCCCCCAAAAACATCCGCATAGCTTCTTGCGTTTCAGCTCTCACGTATCTTTTCCCCAGCTAATGCTAATGTACACATACATTAGCCTTAGGTTACAGATTACACAACAATCTGGAAAACCTATCTGATTTTGTGTATGTGGCTGTCTCTTTTGAATTATCACTTTTGCGTTCTGGTATAGAGGTAACCCCTCCCCCCTCTTTTCCCGCTGGTCTACTGTAGTCGACACAAAAGACAGGAACCTCGGTATGTCCTGATAATATTGTTTGAGTTTTAATCACGAAGCAGAGGGCATCGCATACAGTAGACACAACGCAGCCAGAATAACGCTCGATGCAAAATGTAGATCGTTGTCGCCTGCAGTAGACATTCCCGGTATCGACACTGGTGCATCCAATACTGACCCGTTCCCGGATCATGGCAGAGCATCCAGTAGACACGGTATGGAAGGATGTCAGTCCTCACCTTTCCGTCTGTTTTGACTGTGTCGGAGACGACGGTTGCGGTTATTGATGATGCCTTTGGCCGTCACGGGAATACCTGTCTGTCAGGTAACTCTGTCGTTACATTTGATGCCCGAAAATCATAATTACCACATATTAATCCGGGCATTCCGGAAAATTGTGCCTGCCTGAAGAGTATCAAACGATGCCTGTCTCCCCTCCTCTGAACTATCTGCTCAGTCGCGAACCTTAACGATAGGGTGATTCAGTTTCGGCAAATGGCAGCATGGTAATGTCAGCCAACAGCGTGCTGGTGAATTTATTGTCGGGCCAGACGAATTCAGTTTGTCACTGCATACTGCATGCCGGGTAGAGGAGTGAACAACGATCGAACTGAAACAGTTGCAGCGTCGTATGGAGAAAGAATGGGTTGGTTACAGGTGGTGCTTCGGCCTGTTTCAAACAGTGTCTGACCGGCTTCTGGTAAGTTTTCTCCCTTGCTGTCTGGTGATTCTGTCTTGCCCGGATTGTTGACTATTGATGATGATGTTTATCCACAGCTTAGAATAATAACAGAAGCTTAACTAAAGCTAAGTAAAGTGACCTGCCCCCAGGATTAGATACAACCGTCAGTTAGTAAGGTCGGTTTGTTTA
>NZ_JBEAJL010000047.1:0-9768 GCF_040065275.1 Klebsiella sp. JB_Kp042 | reverse complement strand
GGAGCACCTCAAAAACACCATCATACACTAAATCAGTAAGTTGGCAGCATCACCCGGGAAGAGGCATTAACACAGTACGTATCGGTGATGAAGTGAAGCACATCGCCGAGCTCGATGCACTAACACTCATGCATGAATGGTCAAAGCTTAAAAAAGAAAATGCAGACCTGTATGACTATAACCGTCAGGTTAACCGGGGGTGGCGCGGTTTTATTCTTCGCCTGATGGGTATCCATTTGCCTGAAAAAAAACGTGTTTGTCTTTATGGCATTAATGCCAGAAAAGAATCCATCTATCCCGACTGAAGCCGTGCTGGCAGTGATAGTGAGCAGGCCATTGCAGAAGAATAGCTGTAATTTGACGATAAGTTGCTGATATTTAACATAAAACGCATTAAGCGCACCAGGTTTGTAGTAGCTAAATTGAGATGTCCGCGTTACAGTCTCACCACCGCGATCGCTGCTTTCAAAGGATGAGACTCATGACGGCATACGGAACGGAGTTTTTCTCAATGAACGATGTAAACCGACTAAGGATCCTTCAGGACGTTATCGACCGACGTCTTACCACACGTCTTGCAGCAACCCGGCTTGAGATATCTGACAGACACTGCCGCCGGTTGCTGGAGCGCTATCGTGAACATGGGCCGCTTTCACTAGTGAACCGTCGTCGTGGCCAGCCTGGCAACCGGCAACTGATGCCGGGCCTCGCTGAACGCGCACTGCGTATTATCCGCGAACGCTACGCTGATTTTGGTCCAACTTTAGCTTGTGAGAAGCTCGCCGAGGTTCATGGGCTGTATCTGGCCAAAGAGACGGTACGCAAGCTGATGACACAGGCCGGTTTATGGATCCCCCGCAAGCTGCGGCCGCCGCGTGTACATCAGCCACGCCCGCGTCGGGCCTGTACCGGAGAACTCATCCAGATTGATGGCTGTGAGCATCGCTGGTTCGAGGATCGTGGTCCGGCGTGCACACTGCTCGTTTACGTTGATGATGCGACGAGCCGGCTGATGCAGCTTCTGTTCGTCAGTTCTGAATCCACTTTCACCTATTTTGAAGCCACCCGCGGTTATCTGGAACGTTACGGTAAGCCTCTGGCGTTCTACAGCGACAAGGCCAGCGTCTTCAGGATCAACAACAAGCAGGCCACCGGCGGAGATGGCCAGACTCAGTTCGGCCGTGCCATGAACGAGCTGAACATCACCGGTATCTGTGCCAATACCAGTTCAGCTAAGGGCCGTGTTGAGCGGGCCCACCTGACGTTGCAGGACCGCCTCGTCAAGGAGCTGCGGCTCCGCGGTATCAGCACACCTGAGGCCGCAAACGCCTTTGCCGGAGAGTTTATGGCCGACTATAACCGCCGGTTTACGAAGCCGCCACGTCACGAATTCGACGTTCACCGTCCGCTTGAGAACAATGAAAATCTGGAGGCAACATTCACCTGGCGTGAACAGCGTAAGGTCTCAAAAAACCTGACATTACAGTACGATAAGAAGTTATATCTGCTTGAAGATAATGAAGAAAACCGTCGATTTCATGGGAAATACATTGATGTCTGGCAGTATCCGGACGGTACCATTGAGCTCCGGGCTAACGGTACTTCCCTGCCCTTCATAACCTACGACCGGCTCGGAGAGCTGGACCAGGGCGCCATCATCGACAACAAGCGTCTGGGACGAGCTCTGGAGATGATAAAGCTGGTTCAGGACAAACGGGACAACACCCGCTCACAGGCCCTGCCATCACTGGACGGCCAGACCTCCCGCCGAAAGAAACAACCCGGCAAGAAATCACAACGAAGTCTGAACCAGGACGACATGCTGGAAGCCCTGCAGCAACTCCAGACAAGGAGCCAGGAAATCTTTGGCAAAAGCTGAAACATAACCCACATGCGGACATTTTAATTTAGCCACAAAGCGGACCTTTAAAAACAGCCCAGACAAGGTTTGTCAGCACAAAGCGTTATTGTCGTCTCAGCATAATTCACACGCGTCGTGATTCTGATAGCGCCTTCAGCCATTCCTTTCGCCGTATTAAAAGCCTCACACTCAGCGAATACAGAAAAACTATGCGTTTAAAAAAGAATGAATTATCTCCTTAGCGTGGTTTTTACACGATTGCCCCTTAAACTCCGATAACGGCTCCTGCGCAGTTATACATCCTTCAACATCGACCTCTTCGCGACCCGGCACACGCGCTGGAAGGTGAACACATCGGCCAGGTAGTGAACACGCACCGGAGCTAAGCGTGTCGGAGAACGTTATCCTTTCACGTTCTCCGCGATCGTCGCCACCGACTCGCGCAGCTTCATCTCCACCTGATACGTTTGCCACGAGACAGGTAAATCTGTCTCACGTATGCGCCTGAAAAGCAGCTCGGCTGCATGTACGCCCATATGGTGAATCGGCTGCGCAACGGTGGAAATGCGCGGGGTGGTGAGCGTCAGCCAGTCGAGTTCGTCGAAGGCGAAGAAAGAGAGCTTTTGCGGCACAGCGATGCCGCGCTCACGCACCGCGCGCCAGGCGCCCTGGGTCATGACGTTATCCACCGCGAAAACTGCCGTGGGCGCGGCGGCGTCCAGCACAGCCAGTGTCTCTTCAAACGCGTGCTGGGCGCAATATTTGCCAGTGCGGCGGATTAAGGTTTTCTCCACCGCCACGCCCGCTTCATGGTGCGCTAGCAGGTAGCCGAGCAGGCGCGCGCCGCTTGAGTTAAGCCGGTCGGCGTTGATCGTCGAAAACTTCTCCGGCTCCAGCGCCAGTTGCGTATCGTAGTCCGAGCTTAACTCAGTGATGATGGCGATGCGACGATGGCCGCAGCTTAGCAGGTAGCGCGTAGCTTCGCGGCTGGCATGTACGTTGTCGATAAGCACCGCGTCGGCGGCCAGCGTCGGCAGCTTACGGTCGAGCAGCACCACTGGAATACCTTGGGCGATAGCCTGGTCTAGGTGGTGGCAATTGTTTATATCCGCAGGCGAGACGATAAGCCCGTCCACCTGTTTCTCCAGCAGAATGCGCACCGCCTCCTGCTCGCGCGGCACGTCTTCGTCGCTGCTGGTGATAAGCACGCCGAACTCGTGGCGACGGGCGATATCGCTGATGCCGCGCAACGCCTCGGCGAAAAAAGGGTTGCTGATGTCCGCGCCCACCACGCCGATGGTCTGGCTTTTGCCGGTGATCATCGCCCGCGCTACCTGGTTTGCCACATAGCCCAGCTCTTCAGCAGCGCGTATGATTTTTTCACGCAGCTCCTCGCTGACATAGCCGTAACCTCCCAGCGCCCGGCCAGCCGCCGCGGTGGAAACCCCCGCCTTGCGCGCCACGTCTTTCACGGTGATTCGGTTATTTTTTTTGTTCATAAGACGTTTTGTCTGCTCCGCTTTTCAGTTCCCGGAGGTTATCGATTTCCGGCGAAATCATAAGAAAAAGATCATTGACAATTTTTTAACACCGGCGAATTATTCACCTTGTGATAACGTTCTCTCATTTTAGGATAATCCACCAGCTGCTGTAAATCACGGGTTTATTTTGCAGATGAACTGATAACGTTATCACATCCATTACAACCGAGACGGACAGGTAAACCAACATGACGCAAAACACCACAGTTTCACTGCCGCTGCGCCCGCTGGAAGCGGACTTCATCCCGACACTTGAGAAAGTGCTGGGACAGAAAAACGCCATCGCTGGCATCGCAGAGGCCGCCGCCTCCCGCCCGCTGAAAGATATCTATTTCGTCGGCTGCGGCGGCTCGTTCTCTTCTTCCGTGCATGCCCACGCCCTGCTCTGCCGCCACAGCAAAAAGCTACAGGCGTGGAACCTGAACGCGGCGGAGTTTATGGCGCAGCCCCCTGCCCGTCTGGGAGCGTCGTCGCTGGTGATCCTCTCATCGCACTCCGGCGCCACGCCGGAAACGGCGCAGGCGGCGCTCTTTGCGAAATCTTACGACGCGTATGTGGTCTCGCTAAGCCAGGAGCTGAACACGCCGCTCGCCAATACCGCCGACACCGCGCTGGTTTACTACAGCCCGCGTACCGTGACGCCGGGCAAACAGCTTCTGCTGCTGCAACTGGTGATTGAACTGCTGGAGCACGTGGATAACCTAGACGTCAGCGCCTGGCGCGACGCCCTGCCCGCCCTGCCTGCGGCGCTGCAACAGTACCTCGATAAACAAGAAGCCGTCGGCGACGCCATTGCGAAATCCATCGCTCAGGGCGGCGATATTTACGTGACCGCCGCTGGCGCTAACTACGGCGCGGCCTACACGCTTTCCTACTGTTATCTGATGGAGATGCAGTGGCGCAACGCCACCCCGGTGCTGGCGGGTGATTTCTGCCACGGCCCATTTGAGATGATTTTGCCGGGCGCACACCTGGTGGTGTTCCACGCCGATGACGACAGCCGCGCCATGACGCAGCGAGCCATCGACTTTGCCCGCCGCTATACCGAAAACGTCCATGTGTTTGACGCCGCTGGCTTTAGCCTGCCGGGCGCAGCGCCAGAAGTGAAAGCACGCTTTGCCGCCATCGCGCTGGGCCTGATGGGCACGCGTCTTGCAGATCACCTGGAGCATCACACCGGCCACTCTCTCGATGACCGCCGTTACATGTACAAAGTGGAATATTGATAACTATGCGAATTTGTGGAGTGGGTGACAACGTGATTGACCGCTACCTGCACTGCGACCTGATGTTCGCGGGCGGCAACGCGCTTAACTTTGCGGTTTTTGGCCGCCAGGCCGGGGCGCAGGCCGCCTACCTCGGCATCACCGGCAACGATATTCCGGCGGGCGTGATTCGCCACGCGCTTTGCGCTGAAGGAGTAGACATCAGTCGCGTGCGGATCAACGAAAGCTTTAACGCGCTTTCGCAAATCGATATCGATGCCGACGGCAACCGCTTTTTCGTCGGTTCCGTGCCGCCACCTTACCAGCTGCGGCTGAGCGAGGCGGACCTGGCGTGGCTTGCGGACTTCGACCTGCTGCACACCAGCGATTACAGCGGGCTGGAAGCACAGCTTCCCCAGCTTGCCGCCTGCGCGCCGCTCTCGTTCGACTTCGGTTCGCGCGACGACGCCTGGGCCGAGCCGCTGCTGCGCTGGGTGCAGGTCGCCACCTTTTCGCGCAGTGGCAGCGCGCCGCAGGCGATTGAAACGCTGATCGCCAACGCGCACGCGGCGGGTGTCGCCACCGTGCTGGTCACGCAGGGCGCGGACGGCGCGATTATCAGCCACCGGGGCGAACGCCACCGCCAGCCCGCGTTGCCGACGCAGATTGTCGACAGCCTCGGCGCGGGGGATGCATTTATCGCCACGCTGCTGGTGAAGCTTGGTCAGGGGGCAACGCTTGCCGACGCAGCGAATGATGCGGCCCTTGCCTCGGCGAGGGTTTGCGAACGCCTCGGTGCATTCGGCAGCGGAGTGCCGCTAACGCCGCTACCGCAGGAGGCAAAACAACAACCGTAGTCGCAATGCCATAACGCACCGCCGCAGGCGGGCTGCAATCCAACCTTTTTTACGTGGAGCAAGACATGAAGATGAAAACCTTAGCCTGTTCAGTAGCGCTGCTGGCCGCAATCTCGCTTGCCTTACCCGCCGGAGCCGCCGAAAAGCTGGTGGTCGGTACCGAAGCCAACGGCATTCCCATCTCCTTTCTGAACCCGAAAACCCATGAGCTGGACGGCTTTATGCTGGATATCGCCCGCCAGGCCGCAAAGCACGCGGGTTATGAGGTGGAATTTAAAGCGATGGATTTCTCAGCGCTTATTCCGGCGCTGCGCACCGGCAAGATAGACCTTATCGCCACCGGCATGTATATCACCGAGCCGCGCAAGAAAGTGATCGATTTCACCACGCCTGTGTATAGCTACGGCGAAGGGATGATCGTGCGTAAAGAGGACACTAAAGACTACACCTCCTTTAAAGAGTTGCCTGGCGCGGTAGCGGGCGCGCAGATGGGCACGATTTTTATCGAGCCCCTTAAGCAGGCCAACATCTTCAAGGATGTGAAAGCTTACGACACCCTCACCGGCATCATGAAAGACGTGAACGCCGGGCGCATCAAAGCGGGCTTTGGCGATACCCCTTCCATGGCCTATTACCTCTCGCTTGGCGAATATCCCAACGTGCGGCTGGTGAAGAGCTACAAGCCGGTACTGCCAGGCTCGCTCGGGCTTGGCGTGCGTAAGGACGAAGAGCAGCAGTTGGCGAAGCTTAACGAAGCTATCGCCACCATGCAGAGCAACGGCGAGATTACGGCGCTGCTGGAAAAGTGGAAGCTTAATTAAAACAAGGGGGCGTAGCCCCTGATACCCCGTGACAGGAACTGCGATGAACGACTTTTTTACCTTCAGCGCCACCGCCCTCCCCATCCTGGTGGAGGGGGTGAAATACACGGTACTGGTTACCTTTTGTTCGCTTATCCTCTCGACCCTGCTCGGGCTGACGTGGGCGCTGATGCGTCTATCGGCCCACCGTCCGCTGCGCCTGGTGAGCGGTGCGGTGGTTAACGTGCTGCGCGGCATCCCGATGCTGGTTCAGCTTTTCTATATCTACTTTGTACTGCCCGATATCGGTATCGAAATGTCGGCGCTGACTGCCGCCATTATCGGCCTCGGCATCGCCTATTCAGTTTACCAGGCGGAGGATTTTCGCGCCGGCATTCAGGCTATCGACAAGGGGCAGATCGAGGCGGCGCAGACGCTTGGCATGTCTAAGCGCCTGATGATGCGCCGCGTTATCCTGCCGCAGGCCATCAAGATTATCTGGCCCTCATACGGCAACACCATGGTGATGATGCTCAAGGACAGTTCGCTCGCCTCCACCATCACCGTGGCGGAACTTTCCCTGCAAGGGAAGCTGCTCGCCTCGGCGACATTTCAGAACACCACCGTTTTCACGCTGGTCGCCCTGCTCTATCTGGTAATGTGCTGGCCGCTGATGTGGCTGTGCCGCCGGGTGGAACATGCCATGAACAAGCGTCGGAGCCACTGATGATTGAATATCGCAATGTCCATAAAAGTTACGGCGCGGTACACGTGCTGAACGGCATCAACCTGACCATCAACCGCCAGGAGGTGGTTTGCATCATCGGCCCTTCAGGCTCCGGCAAGTCGACCCTGTTGCGCTGCATCAACGGGCTTGAGAACTACCAGAGCGGCGAGATTATTTTCGACGGCGTGCAGGTGGACGGCAGCGAGCGCGCGCTAAGTCAGGTGCGCGGCGAGGTGGCGATGGTCTTCCAGCGCTTTAACCTCTTCCCGCACCGCACGGTGCTGGAGAACGTCACCGAAGGGCCGATTTACGTCAAAGGCGAGCGCCCCGGCCCCGCGCGGGAATATGGCATGGAGCTGCTTAAACAGGTGGGGATGGACCACAAGGCGCATTCATACCCGCAGGATCTTTCCGGCGGCCAGCAGCAACGCGTGGCGATAGCCCGTGCGCTCGCGATGCGCCCGCGAGCCATTTTGTTCGACGAACCCACCTCGGCGCTTGATCCGGAGCTGGTGGGCGACGTGCTGAAAGTGATGCGCGAGCTGGCGAATCAGGGCAGGACGATGGTGGTGGTGACCCACGAAATCGCCTTCGCCCGCGAAGTGGCCGACCGCGTGGTGTTTATCGACGGCGGTGTGGTGACCGAAGAAGGCCCGGCGCGCCAGGTGCTTACCAACCCTTCCCACCCGCGCACCCGCGAGTTTTTACAACGTGTACTCAACCCCATCAGCGAGGAATAATGATGCTTAACGCCAGCCATATCTGCGCCACCAACTTTACCTATTCGCACTATCGGCTGAACCACTGCCTGGACGATGTCGCCGCGCTCGGCGTGCAGTGGTTTGAACTATGGGGCGTTGCGCCGCACCTGCATATCGACACCGTGCAGGAAGCGGACCTGCAGGCGCTCAGGCGGGAGCTGGCGGAGCGCGAGCTTAAGCTCGCCTGTTTCACGCCGGAGCAGTGTGTCTACCCGGTTAATATCGCCGCCGAAAACCCGCTGCAGCGGGAGTACAGCATTAACTATTTTCGCCGCAGCCTGGAGATATGCGAAAGCCTTGAGTCGCCTCTACTGTTTATGACGCCAGGCTGGGGTTATGAAGAGGATAAGCCCGCGGAGGCGCGCAGCCGCGCGGTGGACGCCCTGGCGCAACTGGCGCACCTCGCGGAAAGCCGTGGCGTGACGCTGGTGCTGGAAGTGTTGCAGCCGCGCGAAAGCAACCTCGCCAGCACCGTGCATGAGCTGGCGTCTCTGGTTAACGAAGTCAGTTCGCCTGCGCTCGACGCGGCGCTGGATATCGTCGGCATGGCGGTGGGCGGCGACAGCGTGACCGATTACCTCAACGCCTTTGGGCCAAAACTGCGCCACTGCCATTTTATCGACGGAACCCCTGCGGGCCATCTGGCGCTCGGCGACGGCAACCTGCCGCTGAAAAGCTACCTCAGCGAACTTCGTGAAGGCGGCTATAACGGTCTGTTGTCGCTTGAGATAGCTGGTGGGCGCTACTGGCAGGAGCCGCTAGAGCCGATGCGCCAGAGCATTACGTTCCTGCGCGACGCGCTCGCATGATAGCGCGAAGCGGCGCGGCCATGCTGCCTGCACGCAAAAGCGAGAGCCTGCTGTTGCTGGTAACTCTCTGTGCCGGGGCAGGCTGGATCTTCTCTAAAGAGGCACTTGGCGCGCTGCCTCCGGTCTTTTTTATCGCCGTGCGCTTTCTGGCGGGCGGTCTGCTGCTGGGCCTGGCGGTGCCCGCAGCCGACCGACGCGAATGGCGGCGCAGCCTGTGGCCAGCCTTCGCCATCGGCAGCCTGATTTGCGGCTCGATGATGTGCTGGATTGTGGCGCTGCATCTTACCACCGCGCTGGGCGTTGGCGCGTTTCTCACCTGCCTCGGGCCGCTGTTGGTGCCGTTCGCAGGATGGCTGCTGTTCCGCCAGGCGCTGTCGAAGCGCATCGGGCTCGCCATGCTGCTCGCCCTACCCGGCATTGCGCTGCTGGTGGGTAACAGCTTTCTCCAGTGGCGGTTCGAGGCGGGCCAGTTCTGGTTTTTTGGTGCGGCGGCGATTTTCGCCTTTTACTTCAGCCTGAATAATCGCTTCGCCACCGACCATCCGGTGGTGCTATTCGCCGCCATGCAGATGATCGCGGTGGGCCTGCTGGCGTTGCCGGTGAGCCTGTGGCTGGAGCCGTGGCCTGGCGAGCTCAACGCGGCTGGTTGGACATGGCTTGCGCTCAGCATTCTCATTCCCACCTGCTTGCGCTTCTTTTTGCAAAACTATGCGCAGCGGCTAGCCTATACGCTCAACGGAGGGCTCATCATGCTGATGGAGCCAGTGTGGGCGGCCATTTTCTCGGCGCTATGGTATGGCGAAGTGATGACGCTGTCGCAGGTGGGCGGCGCGCTGCTTATCCTGCTGGCGCTGACGGTCGCCAGAGAGCGTCACGTCAGCGCCTGACCCTCGCCTGCGGGCGAGGGTGTTGGCGGCATTTCCGGTCATATAGACGGTACGACTCAGCGTTACCGGAAAGGTATTCTGACGGCTCCGGGTACCGTCCGCGAACGCCGTTTCACTGGTGTCCCCCACCCGTCCCGGGACTCGTTCATACCAATATGGAACTGCGCCGCGGCAGACCTCTCCCAGTCGGCACGGGGGTCGGAATACATCTCTCCCAGACTGTTATATGCCCTGGATGAAATCGTAAATAACTGCCCGGTATTGTGGAAGGTGCGAACAAGTTCCTGATATGAGATCATCATATTCATCCGGAGCGCATC
>NZ_JBEAJL010000046.1:0-10703 GCF_040065275.1 Klebsiella sp. JB_Kp042 | reverse complement strand
TTTGATATTGCAGTCTTTTGTAGGCCGGGTAAGGCGAAAGCCGCCACCCGGCAGAAATGCGAGCACAATTTTGCGTTGACCTTGCCCTCACCCCAGACCTCTCCCCTGGGAGAGGAAGCAAACCCTAAAAAAGTGCAATCTTCAGGGATTGCCCGGCGGCGCTGCGCTTGCGCGGGCCTACAGATAACGGCATAACGGTTTGATATTGCAGTCTTTTGTAGGCCGGGTAAGGCGAAAGCCGCCACCCGGCAGAAATGCGAGCACAATTTTGCGTTGACCTTGTCCTCACCCCAGATACTCAATCACCGACAGCCCGCCGTTGTAATCGGTGCTGTAGATAATGCCCTGCGCATCGACAAACACATCGCAGGACTGGATCACCCGCGGGCGGCCGGGACGGGTATCCATCATCCTCTCAGGAGCAGCCGGCACCAGCGCCCCGGTCTCCAGCGGACGATACGGGTTGGAAATATCGTACGCCCGCACGCCGGCATTCTGATAGGTGGCGAAGATAAGCGTTGAGCTGACAAAACTCCCCGGCCGGTTCTCATGCAGGTTATGCGGCCCGAAGTGCGCCCCTTTCGCCACATAGTCGATTTCGTCAGGCTGTGGGAAAGTTGAGATACTCACCGGGTTCGCCGGCTCGCGAATATCAAACAACCAGATCAGCTTCTCGCCGTCCTCCTGATTGTCGAGCACCGCCTCATCCAGCACCACCAGCAGATCGCGATCCGGCAGCGGCAGCGCGGTATGCGTTCCGCCGCCGAACGGCGGGCTCCAGTTGCGATGGCTAATCAGCGTCGGCTGGGTACGGTCTTTGACATCCAGCAGCGTCAGGCCGCCGTCGCGCCAGCTGCCGTAGGCGGTATCCCCGGCAATAATGGCGTGGTGCAGCGCATAGCGTTTGCCCTGCGGCCAGTCCGGTGTTTCACCACCCGCCTGGTGCATCCCCGGTAGCCACCAGCGCCCGGCAACCTGCGGTTTACGCGGATCGGCCAGATCGATGGTCAGGAAGATGTAGTCGGTAAAACCGTCGATCAGCGCGGACACATACGCCCAGCGGCCGCCGACGTACCAGATGCGGTGAATGCCGATACCGTTCAGCGACAGAAAGCCAATTTCACGCGGCTTATCCGGCGTGGAGATATCAAACACGCGCAGCCCGGCGCTCCAGCCTTTGTCCTGCACATCGCTGACCGTGTCACCCACCGAGCGGGTGTAGTACACCTTCTCATCGGCAAAACGGGCATCGGCAAACAGATCCCGGGCGTTGATCACCAGCAGCAGATCGTCATGCGCCTGGAGGTGCACGTTCCAGGTGCCCGGCGGCGCGGCAATATAGTTGACCGTGGTGGGCCGGGTCGGATCGCGAACATCGACCACGGAAAAACCCTGCGACACCATATGGCCAATATAGGCGAATCCGCGATGCACCATCAGCTGGACGCCGTCCGGACGACCGCCCTGGTCGCTATGGCCGATCAGCCGCATATTGCGGCTGTATTCTGGGGAAGGTAATGCTGACATAGGGAATTCCTTTCGCCCGGTGGCGCTGCGCTTACCGGGCCTACGGGCGCTGTTGGTTTTCCCCCTCTCCCTGTGGGAAAGGGCAACAGGCCGCCCCCGCCGCCACCCGGCTTCGTTTTATTTGTTTTTCGCTTCCAGCGTCGCAAACCACGGCGCGATAAAGTCTTCCGTCTGGCCCCAGCCCGGAATGATTTTCCCCAGCGTGGCCACGTTCACCGCCCCCGGCTGGGCCGCC
Organism: Klebsiella sp. JB_Kp042; assembly: GCF_040065275.1. NCBI lineage: Bacteria > Pseudomonadati > Pseudomonadota > Gammaproteobacteria > Enterobacterales > Enterobacteriaceae > Klebsiella > Klebsiella sp. JB_Kp042. The sequence continues at coordinate 8,941 of NZ_JBEAJL010000046.1, read as the reverse complement.
AGCAGCGCCTGCGGGATCGCCGCCGCCTTGAAGTCGTAGGTGGCCGGCGTCGGCTCGCCGGCGATCTTATTGGCGATCAGCCGCACGTTGGTCGCGCCGATAAGCTTCGGATCCACCGCCACGCTCACCTTCCACGGGCTGCCGGCTTCGCGCATCAGCTGCAGATCCTGGTTGGAAATATCAATACTGTAGAGTTTGATCTCGGTGCGGCCGTTCTCTTTCAGCGCCTTATAGGCCCCCTGGCTAAAGGCATCCCAGGTGCCCCAGATAGCGTCGATTTTCCCTTTCGGATATTTGGCGAGGATCGCCCCCACCTTGTTGGCAGTGTCGCCCTGCACATCGGACGAAACGGCGCCGATCGACTCCAGCTCTTTAATCCCCGGATTTTGCTTCAGCAGCGTCTGGTAAGCCGCCTGACGGCGCTCCATTGGCGGGAAACCCGCCACCCACAGCTTGACGATGTTGGCTTTGCCGTTGAAGTCTTTCACCAGCTGGCCAAAGGAGAGATCGGTCAGTGAGGCGTCATCCTGCTGGCTGACCGTCACGCCGGGGATCTCGCCGCTCACCGCGGTATCGAACACCGCCACTTTGATCCCGGCGTCCACCGCCTTCTTCACCAGGGCCGTCGAATAGGGGTCACGCCCCTGGGAGAGAATAATGCCGTCGTATTTCTGGCTGATCGCCTGGTTGACGAAGTCCTGGAATTTGGCGTCATCGCCGTTGCTCAGGAAGGTGCTGATTTTGAAACCGAGCTTTTTGCCTTCCTGCAGCGCCCCGGCGACAAACTGGGTGGTGTTATCGTCAGACCCCAGGTTGCGGATCACTGCAATGCGGATCGGGCCGTTGTGTTCGGCAATGGCCGCCGGCACCGGCGTCGGGGCGGTGGCCAGCGCCGCCGTCGACTGCAGCAGACCCAGCGTAATGAGAGAGAGTGCGATCTTTTTCATGCGGTTTACCCTGTAAAATGTTAAGTACGGCGCTGAAAATAGGTCAGTGCCAGCGCGCCAGCCAGTACCAGCCCTTTAATAATGTCCATCGCGTAATACGGCACCGAGAGCATCACCAGCCCGTTGGAGAGCACGCCGAGGATCACCGCCCCCACCAGCGTCCCCAGGGCGTTCGGTTTGCCGGAGCCGGCCAGCGAAAAGCCGATCCAGGCCGCCGCCACCGCGTCCATCAGATAGCCGCCGCCGGCGTTAACCTGCGACGATCCGATACGCGAGGCCAGCAGAATGCCGCCGAGCCCGGCCAGCAGCGAGGCAACCACGTACGCCGCCACTTTATAACGCGTGATCCGCAGGCCGGAGAGCCGCGCCGCCTCCGGGTTGCCGCCGATGGCGTACATCCGCCGGCCGTGGGTGGTGAACGACAGCGCCAGCTGGGCGACCAGCGTCACCACCAGCATGATGATGACGATGGTCGGCACCTGGCCCAGCGCGCCAAATGCCGCCGGGATGGTGCCTTCTGCCATCTCGCCGCTCGGCAGCACCATGTTTTCGGTAATCGACCCGCCGTAGCTGTATGTCATTGCCACCCCCTGAATCACAAACAGGCTGGCCAGGGTGGCGAGCATGTCGGGGATGCGCAGCACCACGATCAGAAAGGCGTTAAACAACCCCACCAGGGTGCAGAGCGCGAGGGTGATCAGAATGGCTTCGGTGGTCCCCAGGCCGTGCCAGACAAACAGAGAGATCACCAGGGCGTTGGCCAGCGACGCCGTCGATCCGACGGACAGATCGAAGCCGCCGATGGTGAGGGAAATCGACACCCCAATGGCAATCACCGTCACGATGGCTATCGAGCGCAGAATGTTGATGATGTTGAACGGGTCAAGGAAGTTGTCCGAGGCGAAGCCAAAGACCGCCACCAGCAGCACCACGGTCAGCAACATGCCCCACTTATAGAGAAAATCAAAAAATCGCTGACGGCCCGATACCGTCGCGTTCACTGCCAGGGCCTTGCTCACGCTGCCGCTCCTCCGGTTGAATAATAAAGCAGTGTCTCTTCCCGGGCTTCCGCGCCGGGGATCTCCGCCACGATCCGTCCGTCCCATAGTACGCAGATGCGGTCGCATAAACCGACCAGCTCGGCGAATTCACCCGAGGCATAAATCACCCCTTTGCCTTCCCGCGCCAGACCATCGATCAGCATGAACAGATCGGTTTTCGCTTTCACATCGACCCCTTTGGTCGGTTCGTCAAAAATCAAAACGTTGGCATCGCCGCGCAACCATTTGCCAATGGCCACCTTCTGCTGATTGCCGCCGGACAGACGGCGCAGCGTCTGACCGGGACCGGTGGCGCGCACGCCGAGGCGGGCTATCACCTCCTCCGCCCAGCGCCAGGCCTGGCGATGGCCGAACAGGCTCCAGCGCGAAAAGTGGTTATCGGCGCTGACCGCCAGGTTCATCGCGATCGGCTCTTCGATGAAAATGCCCTCTTTGCGCCGCTCCTCCGGGACCAGCGCCAGGCCGCGCCCCACCGAGTCGGCGGGATCCCGCGGCCGCCACGGCTGGCCGTTCAGCTCGCCGCGCTGCACCCGGCTTTTGCTGGCGCCGAACAGCGCTTTGCACAGCTCGGTTTTGCCCGCCCCGGCCAGCCCGGCGATACCCAGAATTTCCCCCTTACGCAGGCGCAGCGAGATATCCTGCAGCAGCGCCTCATCGTGCAGCCCTTCCACCTGCAGCAGCACTTCTTCACCGTGCGGTGGACGCGGCGGCGGGAAGATATCGCTCAGCTCGTGGCCCAGCATCTTTTCGACAATCTGTTCCCCGCTCAGCGGCGCCATCGGGCCGCTCTCAATCAGACGCCCGTCGCGCAGCACCGTCAGGGTGTCGCAGATCGCCTTCAGCTCGTGGATGCGGTGCGAAATAAACACCACCCCGATCCCCTGCTGCTGCAGACGGCGTACCACCGCAAACAGGCGTTCGCTTTCATGCTGATCCAGCGGCGCGGTGGGTTCATCGAGGATCAGAAAGCGGCAATGGTGCGACAGGGCGCGGGCCAGCAGGATCTGCTGTTTTTCGGCGAGCGTGCAGCTGTCAATAGAGCGCCTGACGTCCAGCGCCACGTCCAGCTGCGCCAGCGCCTCGCGCGCCAGCTGCCGAACCCGCGACCAGCGGAAGGTCGTCCCCGGCTCCGCCAGCCTGTCCAGCATGATGTTTTCGGCAATGCTCAGGCCCGGCACCAGCGCCACGTCCACCTCCTGCTGCACCAGGTGGATCCCCAGCTGTTTGGCATCCCGCGGCGAACGAATGGTGACCGGCTGGTTATTGATCGTCACTTCGCCCTGATAATGGGCGTGGGTGCCGCACAGCACCGCCATCAGCGTCGACTTACCCGCGCCGTTGGCGCCGGTCAGGGCATGCACCGACCCGCCATGAAGGGTGAAGGCTACCTTGTTCAGCGCCTGAAAGCCGGAGAAGGCCAGGCTAATGTTATGCATCTCAAGGCGATTCGCGCTCATCACTGCTCCCGTGCGGCAATTAATCTTCTGATTTAACGAATTTTTCATAGCCGCCGCTGGCTGACAACTGCGTAAAAAGCATAAGATACAACGAAATAATATTAGCCATCTGGATGTCCAGACATAACATCAGGTTAGCCCAACACCTATAAGGACAGCTTTCATGAGCAACAGCGAGATCCGCGTCGTGCCCGGCCCGGCCAACTATTTCTCCCACCCTGGCAGCCTTCAGCGGCTAAGCGATTTTTTTAACGCCGACCAGCTATCGCGGGCGGTGTGGGTCTATGGCGAGCGCGCCCTGGCCGGCGCCGAACCTTTTCTGCCGGCGGCCTTCCACCTGCCGGAGGCAAAAAAGATCCGCTTTACCGGCCACTGCAGCGAACGCGATGTGGCGGCGCTGGCGCAGGCCTCAGGTGACGATCGGGCGGTAGTGATTGGCGTAGGCGGCGGCGCGCTGCTCGACAGCGCGAAAGCGCTGGCCCGCCGCCTGGGGGTTCCGCTGGTGGCCATCCCGACCATCGCCGCCACCTGCGCGGCATGGACGCCGCTGTCGGTGTGGTACAGCGACGCCGGACAGGCCCTGAATTTTGAGATCTTCGATGACGCGAATTTCCTGGTGCTGGTCGAGCCGCGCATCATTCTCAACGCCCCGGCGGAGTACCTGCTGGCGGGCATTGGCGACACCTTAGCCAAATGGTATGAGGCAGTGGTGCTGGCGCCGCAGCCGGAGGCCCTGCCGCTCACCGTGCGGCTGGGGATTAACGGCGCGCTGGCGATCCGCGACGTGCTGCTGGCCAGCAGCGAAACGGCGCTGGCGGACCAGCGCCGCGGCGAGCTGAGCCAGGCGTTTCGCGATGTGGTGGATGCGGTTATCGCCGGCGGCGGGATGGTTGGCGGGCTGGGGGAACGTTACACCCGGGTCGCCGCCGCCCACGCGGTGCATAACGGGCTGACGGTGCTGCCGCAGACGGATAAATTCCTCCACGGCACCAAGGTGGCCTACGGCATTCTGGTGCAAAGCGCCCTGCTCGGTCAGGATGAGGTCCTGGCGCAGCTGGTGCAGGCCTGGCAGCGCTTTAACCTGCCGGCGACGCTGGCGGCGCTGGAGGTCGATATCACTAACCGCGAAGAGTTTGACCGGGTCATTGCCCATACCCTGCGCCCGGGCGAGTCGATTCACTATTTACCGGTGACGTTAACCCCTGAGGTTCTGCGCGCGGCGTTTGAGAAGGTGGAATACTTCAGCCGTTAATCACCCCGACCGTCTATACCTAATGATGATTCTCACCACTCTCGCAACGAGGTCATCATGCAGATCGATTTAACAGGTAAGAAGGCGCTGGTTACCGGCGCCAGCCGTGGGTTGGGTCGGGCTATCGCCCTGTCGCTGGCGCGCGCCGGCGCCGACGTGGTTATTACGTATGAAAAATCGGCCGATAAAGCCCAGGCGGTCGCCGATGAAATAAAAGCGCTGGGGCGGCACGGTGAAGCGGTGCAGGCCGACAGCGCCAGCGCGCAGGCGATTCAGGATGCCGTCACCCATGCGGCGCGCTCCCTCGGCGGGCTGGACATTCTGGTCAACAACGCCGGGATCGCGCGCGGCGGCCCGCTGGAGTCCATGACGCTGGCGGACATCGACGCGCTTATCAACGTCAATATTCGTGGGGTGGTTATCGCCATCCAGGAGGCGCTGGTGCATATGTCAGACGGCGGGCGCATCATCAACATCGGCAGCTGTCTGGCTAACCGCGTGGCGCAGCCGGGCATCGCGGTTTACTCGATGACCAAGTCCGCCCTCAACTCCCTTACCCGCGGCCTGGCGCGCGATTTAGGCCCCCGCGGGATCACCGTTAACCTCGTCCATCCCGGCCCGACCAACAGCGATATGAACCCGGAAGACGGCGAGCAGGCCGATGCCCAGCGTCAACTTATTGCGTTAGGTCACTACGGCCAGCCGGAAGACATCGCCGCGGCGGTCACCTTCCTCGCCAGCCCGGCCACCGGGCAGATCTCCGGCACCGGGCTGGACGTGGATGGCGGTTTGAACGCCTGATCGCACATTTTCTGCGAGCCTCTGTCGCCCGGCAGAGGCCTTTTCGAGCCGCCTCGACGGGTTGCGTTTTGCCGCTTACCTGCGTTTTTTCTCCGCTCTACCCTACCCCATAAGAAATTCGGAATTTATCTAATAGTCTTATTATTTCCTTGTATTTTGTGTGGTCGTACAGTGGAGGTACGGATGAAGATTGTCTGGTCAAAAACGGCAGATAAGCCATTTTCTAAAATCGATAGTGGCGGTTAAACGCCGAACCACCACCACCTACCTGCATGAGGAGCATGCCGAATATGACTATTCAGTACATCAAGGATGAAGAAGGAAAAGACCAGTATGTCGTCATTCCTTACAGTGATTACTTTCGTATGCGCCTGGCTCTGCTGGAGTACGACGACGAGGATGAAAGCGACTGGGAAGATATTCCTTATGAATCAGACATCTATGATAACGTCATGCTGCCAGGCGAAGTATGCGACGTGATGCATAAAGAAAACGTCAGCCTGCAGGCTGCGTGGCGCATCCTGCGCGGGATGTCCCAGCAGGAGGTCGCCGAAAAGCTCGGCATCAGCCAGTCCGCCGTGTCACAGCTGGAAGCGCTGGACTCCCGTCCGCAGAAGCGCACCCGCGAGAAGCTGGCGGCGCTCTACGGCTGTAAGCAGGAGCAGATCAGCCTCTATCTGCCGAAAGAGGGTTAACAGCACTTCGCCCCGCCCTTGCCGCCGTAGCGGGCGTCCTGGCGTTCGCGGAAAAATGCTTCGTAGGTCATTGGCGTCTGATCCGGATGGTTGACGCGCATGTGCTCGACGTAGTTGTCGTAATCCGGCACGCCGATCATCATTTTGGCGGCCTGGCCCAGGTACTTACCTGCTTTGGAAAGGGTGTCGAACATAATTCTGATCTCACAGAAAAAGTACGCCGGGTAAGGCGAAGCCGCCACCCGGCACACAGGTTAATGCGCCCCTTTCGCCTGGGTCACTATCGCGTCCAGGTTTTCAGGCATTGGCTCATACGGTGTCTCTTTCGCCGTCGGTTTATTCTCTTTCAGCGCCGCCAGCGCGGTTTTAATCGAGAACAGCGCCAGCACCACCACCACGATCATAAAGAAGATGGTCAGCCCGGCATCGAGACGGTTGTTAAACACCAGCTGCGCCAGCTGCGACTCGGTGTACTGCGCCGGGATTTTGCCGCTGTCGATCATCGCCTGGAACTTGTTGGCAATCGCCAGGAAGCCCACTTTATTGTCCGGGCTGAAGGCCTTCTGCCAGCCGGCGGTGAGGGTACAGATCAGCAGCCAGGCCGTCGGCACCAGCGCCACCCACGCATAGCGCTGACGTTTCATCTTGAACAGCACCACTGCGCAGAGCATCAGCGCCATCCCCGCCAGCATCTGGTTGGCGATACCGAACAGCGGCCACAGGGTGTTAATGCCGCCCAGCGGATCGACCACTCCCTGATGGAGGAAGTAGCCCCACGCCAGCACGCACAGCGCCGTCGCCAGCAGGTTAGCCGGTAACGAGTCAGTACGCTTCAGGTTCGGGGAGATCACCCCCAGCAGATCCTGCAGCATAAAGCGCGCCGCACGGGTGCCGGCATCCACCGCCGTCAGGATAAACAGCGCTTCAAACAGAATGGCGAAGTGGTACCAGAACGAAACGTCCATCAACCCGCCCAGCGCGCCGTGGAGAATGTAGGCCATGCCCACCGCCAGCGTAGGCGCCCCGCCGGCGCGAGAGATGATGGACTGCTCGCCCACTTCATTAGCGATATGCGTCAACGTTTCCGGGGTAATCGCAAAGCCCCAACCGCTCACCACCTGCGCCGCCGAGGCCACCACATCGGTGGTTCCCGCCGGCGCCAGCACCGCCATCGGGCTGTTCATCGCGAAGTAGACGCCCGGGTCAATGATACAGGCGGCCACCAGCGCCATAATCGCCACGAAGGATTCCATCAGCATGCCGCCGTAGCCGATAAAGCAGGCCTGATTTTCATTCGCCAGCATCTTCGGCGTGGTACCGGAGGCAATCAGGGCGTGGAAGCCCGACACCGCGCCGCAAGCGATGGTGATAAACAGGAACGGGAACAGGTTGCCAGTCCATACCGGGCCAGTGCCGTCGATAAATTTGGTCAGCGCCGGCATGGTCAGGGTCGGACGCATAATCAGAATGCCGATCGCCAGACCGACGATAGTGCCGATTTTCAGGAAGGTGGAGAGGTAGTCGCGCGGGGCGAGCAGCAGCCAGACCGGCAGCACCGCGGCGACAAAGCCGTAGCCCACCAGCATCCAGGTGAGCTGGACGCCGGTAAAGTCAAAGAACGGCGCCCAGGTCGGGCTTTCCGCTACCCAGCCGCCGGAGATAATGGCGAACACCAGCAATACCAGCCCAATCACCGACACTTCGCCAATGCGCCCCGGGCGCAGATAGCGAATATAGATCCCCATAAACAGCGCCAGCGGAATGGTAAAGGCCACGGTATAGGTTCCCCACGGGCTGTGGGTCAGCGCTTTCACCACGATCATCGCCAGCACCGCGAGGATGATCACCATGATCATAAAGGTCGCCACCAGGGCAATCACCCCGGCGGTCGCCCCCATCTCCTCTTTCACCAGCTCGCCCAGCGAACGGCCGTCGCGACGGGTGGAAACGAACAGCACCATAAAGTCCTGCACCGCCCCGGCCAGCACTACGCCGGCGAGGATCCAGATCATCCCCGGCAGATAGCCCATCTGCGCGGCGAGCACCGGGCCCACCAGCGGCCCCGCGCCGGCGATGGCGGCAAAATGGTGACCGAACAGCACTTTTTTGTCAGTCGGGACATAGTCGAGGCCATCGTTATGCCGCACCGCGGGCGTCATGCGCGTCGGGTCGACGCCGAGCACGGTTTTGGCGATATACAGGCCGTAAAAACGATACGCGATCAGATAAACGCAGACTGCCGCGACGACAATCCACAGCGCGTTGATCTGCTCACCCCGGTTTAAAGCAATGTAGCCGAGGGCAAAGGCTCCGATCACGGAGAGCAGTGCCCAGATAAGGTATTTCCCTGAATTATTCATTGTTGTGGTCCACCGGTAGGGTAATCAGGATGTTACAGTTTGTTTCTAGAACACAACGCAGACTTTAACAACATCGAAACAGCGCAGATGCCGTCCACCCACAGAGATTTGTCTCACATTGCTAGCGAGATCACTTAAGGCAGGAAAATGAATGAAAGGATTATCGTGAACGGTGCCGTTTGTTTGTCGGGTGGCGGCTAACGCCTTACCCGACCTACAGATCCGTAGTCCGGCTAAGCGCAGCGCAAGCCGGGGAAACAGCAGCTTCCTGACCCAGAAACCGTAGCCCTGCTAAGTACAGCCGAGCGGGGATATTCCCGGATGGCGGCGCGCTGCGCCTTATCCGGGCTACCCATTGCGCCGATACG
>NZ_JBEAJL010000045.1:0-11254 GCF_040065275.1 Klebsiella sp. JB_Kp042 | reverse complement strand
GGGAGCACCTCAAAAACACCATTATACACTAAATCAGCAAGTTGGTAGCATCACCCGCCATTAGCACTCATACTGTGCTGTTCGTACTTTTTGCCTATATCGAAACATGTGCAGGAATGATTTGGTTCAATATACCATTTTTTTAACGCCTCAATACTTTTAGAGTCAAAAACCTTTTCATTCATTAACAGAGCTTTCCATTCTTCCACACTGATATCAATGTCGCAGACGTACTCCCCGTCAATTACCTGGCAAATCTTATTGATCACGATCATCCCCCTGTAATAAAAAATCATCACAATACACAGTTCGTTACCCGGTATGAGTGCGGCCGGGTAACATCTGCAGTATGCCATATTCACAGCTCAGGTAAATCAGAAAAACTATTTTTACAGTACCACAAATGAAATTGTTTCATAAATGACAGGATCTCAGCATCCATAACCAACCATTCCATGTTTTCAGCCTGCCCCAGATATAGTGGACAGATAATTCTGCTCATTATCCGCGACGATGAAACAGTCTCCGGTCAACAAAACCGTACAATACTTTCAATGATCTGCACTTTTAACTGCACAAGCGACATACCATTCAGAACTTAAAAAGTTAACAATGTTTTCATACTGGCGTGTATGCCACATTATTAGCATTTTGCGAATAAAAATAACTGGCATAATTGTATTTAATGATAATGTTACATATTGTTAGCCAGGTTCCGGAAAGCGAGAACCGGAACCGCACCTGTCCAGCCGGTATTCCCGTCGATGACCCTCGCTTTTTACTGATTTGTGCCCGACTGAGAAGTCGGTAACTCAGTTTCGGAATCGGCGCAGATGAGTTTCGGGAACAAAATAAATGTTGCCGCGCGCCCGTGAGCATGCCACGTACAGCCTGTTACGGGACGACGGTGGAAGGGTTGCCAGTTCCTGACGGGTCAGAAGCTTCCAGTGGGAGGATCCCATCACAATGCAGACATCCTGAAAGTGATCGAGCCCTTTACTGGCGCCCCAGTTCATGGAATAGCAGCCGTAACGGTGATGTTCACGATAGAAGAGCTTAATCACCGTATTATCGGCGTGCAGGGTGGCTGAGCGCTCTGTATCTGCGATCGTTTCAATCAGGGAGGCATGTATCCCATGGGCAGCGATACGGATGTTCAGTTGCCCGGTGATAAACTCGCACACTGAAGCTGAGCAACGCCATGTCCGGTTGAGCGTGTCCCGGTCAACCGCGAAACCTGCTGCGTCGAAGCGGGCCTCATATCGCGTGATGTCGTCGTGCAGCGTTGAATTAACGTTGCCGTCATGGCTTGTATCAAAGGTATGCTGATAAAAATCGCCGCAACAGAGCACAGTGATTTCCGCGCGGCAGAGCTCCAGCAGAAAATTAAAGTCATGTCCGGCAAAGTCCTGGACTTCATCGACAAGCAGTTCATCATAGTAACGGGCAAGCCGGATACGGATATCCGGCAGCAACCCCCGGGCTGTCAGTAAATGTGCGAGCCTCCGGTGATACAGCCGTCCGGCGGGATCCTGATAATGCCGGGCATTCGTGCGCGGTATTCTGGGTGGGGGCTGGTCGAAGCTCAGGCCACGCGATGCCAGCTGCTCCTGCAGGAAAGGCCGGAAGCAAAAACCGTGCAGAAACTCAAACCAGGTCATCACCCTGATCCCTTCCGGGATAAAGCCAAAACGTCTGATAATCTGTGCCCGCAGATGCGCTTCATTATTCACGGTGAAGGTCAGGAGCAGCGTCCTCCTGTCCTCACTCAACCGTCGTATCAGCAGCGTGGTCTTGCCCGAGCCGGCAACCGCAAATATCACTCTCTTATCCATGCCAGTGCCTCCTGAATATAATCAGGTACGGTCAGCTCTCCGGCGTGCAGCTGTAACAGCCGGAATGCTGCTTCTGCCTTATTGGCCAGCATGTATTCCTGCACCGTGAGTGTCCGGCGGGGTCCGAGGAAAAGCGTATCACACAGATCAGCGTTATCCTGATACAGGCTGATTTCAAATGTGGATCGGGTGTTATCGCGATCAGCAAATACCCGGGAGCGGGAACAAATCACGTCAGCATAGCGTTCATCGCAGTTTTGCTGATAGTTGCCGTCATTATCACGAAGGGCCGCGACGCGATTTTCCAGAAGACGGGCCAGTTCAAGATAACGACGGAAACTCGTTCCGCCGATAGCGATGATGTGAACTCCGTCTTCCTCCGGTGCCCTGCCATACAGGCGGCGATAAAAGGCCTCGATCAGAATAAACTCAGCATCCCCCTCCACGAGCAGCACACGTCTGGCCAGCGCAAATTCCAGTACGTTATTATCCGGTGCTTTCATGAAGAAGGCGGCAGTCTCAGCGGAAAGTTCATTCATCAGTACCGGCCGGGCAGACCCGAGGAGGATTGCCTTACGCAGATCGAGGCGGGAGGAGATATGGCTGCTGTGTGTGGCAATAAACACCTGCGTCTGCCGTTCAGTGGCAAGCTGATTAACCAGCCTCTTCATACTGACATGGCTGAGATGATTTTCCGGCTCCTCAAGCAACAGTACGTGGAGCTCTCCCTGCTGCTGATGCCGCTGCAGCGCAAACTCCGTTTTGATGAAGCACTGCCTTCCTTTTCCACGGTGACGAATGGAAATACCGTCCTCGGTAATGTCCAGATTCGCCTCAAGCCCTGATTTAGCACCGGAACGCACGCCAAACTGATACGTTTCCAGCGTGTCGTTTATGGCTGACAGATGCCGGGTGCAGAAGTGCATTTTCTGTTGCCGGTAACTGTTTTCAAGCCGGTACCGATCGGCCACCGGCACATTGACGCTGTAAACTGTGCGCGTATATTCCTGTGCGGCGTGCTCGTTATCGATGCGTGCACTGTCTAAGAGCAGATGGCGCAGATAGCGTCTGAAGCTGGCGAAATGACCACCGGAGAAGGTGCTGAACCGCACGGAATAGTATTCATAGGGAAAATTATCGGGATCCTGCTGTAGTACATTGTGAATATCCTGGCCGTATTCCTCCGTCATTGGTGCAATACGCATTCTGAGACCATCCGCATTGATACCCGCCAGATTTTGCCTGCCGTTCAGGTCAGGATCTCCCCCATTACTCAGGAAAACGTCAGCTGTCAGCACGGGTAACTGATCGGCGCGGCGCTCACCTTCCTGAAACTGCCTTACTGCTGACTGGGACAGGAGCGATTCCACACCCAATGCCTCGACCCGGTGCCGGCTGTCACTCAGCACAAGGTCAAGGGCCAGCAGAATCGTGCTTTTCCCGGACTCATTGTCCCCGACCAGAATGTTACGGTCATGAGTGAAGCGCAGGTCCAGTTCCGGAAACTTTTTAAAGTTTTGCAGCATAAGCCGCGTGATCAGAGGCATCTTTTATTCCTTTATATACCGCTGACTGAAAGAGTGTCCGGCTGCGCCAGACCGCCTGTTTTGTTTTACAGCGTTATCTTACCCAGTCTTCCAGCACAAGACCCGGTACCCGCTCAAATTCCCGCGTATTATTCGTCACCAGCACGGCACCGGCGGCGATGGCGTGCCCGGCAATGGCCGTGTCGTTCGGGCCGATCGGCGTCCCGGCCATTCGCAGCGCCACCTTAATCTCCGTGGTGGCGTCCACCGCAGCGCGATCCCAGGGCAGGATGGCATCGAGGCGGGCGCAGAACGCGTCGACCAGCTCGACGTGGCGCGGGGAGGCCTTCGGGCCGGTGGCCCCGAAGCGCATTTCAGAATAAGTGATGGCCGAGACAACGATGCGCTGGCCGCGCAGCACCGCCTGCTCCAGGCGCTTCAGGACGGCTTCCGGCTGCTCGCGCATGATGAACGAGCAGATACAGGTGTCGAGCATATAGGTCTTGTTCACAGGTTAAATCGTCCTTCGTCGCTGACAACGTCCTCGCGCTCCGCCATAAAGTCCGGGTCTGCCTTCTCGAACTGCGCGAACGAGCCCCAGGTCGGCCGGACGGGACGCAAAATAATGCTGTCCCCTTCCCGGACGATCTCCAGCTCGCTCACTCCCTCAAAATCCAGATCGCGGGGCAGACGAATGGCGCGGTTATTGCCGTTTTTAAAAATGGATACAGTTCTCATCATTTCCTCCTGGCCGACCGGCCTGTATGACTATGTTCAGTATATGCAGATGCAAAGCATATGTATAGTCATAGCATATGCAGATGGTAAGTATATGCGTATGCCACACCTATGCAGATGCCCGGCATATGGATATGTTGAACCTATGTTGTATTCTCTCTTTTCCCGGTCAGATCCGAAAAAAGCTAGTTCCGGATCTCTGCGAACCCCACCGGCGCACAGCGGCCCGGCAACACAAGATGTGGCGGTGTTCCCAGCTGACCATGACGCTAGATGTTGTGTTTACCCCCTACCCCGTGACCTGCCGCTCACCACCGGAAAACGCCGCTTTGCTTATTCCCTGACCGTGGTACACTTCCGGAAAGTTGTTATACGCAAAAAATCGGATCTGCCGGAAACGGCCATCCGGTAATTTAGCTGCGTGACTGTTTCATGCCTTATCACGTGCTGATTTCTTCCTTTGTGTACAAAATGAATCATAACGTATACATTTATTGTTATAGCGGTAAATCAGGTTTCATGTTTACTTCAAAGACCATTTACCAGTCCTGAATACGTTTTGCATAAGGAAGGAGTCATGGCGAAGATCCAGGCCAGAAATGTTGACGATGCGCTGTTTGCACGCATTGAGCAGTCAGCGATGAAAAATGAACGTTCACTCGAAGGGGAGATCCGCCTGGCGCTGGCCAGACAGTATCCTGCCGGGACCACCTCTCCGGAAATCCTCTCCAGCCGGCAACAGTGGCAGAAGGAATGTGGCGGGCGTCTGCGCGCCCTGTTTGACCGTCTGTCCGCTGACGGCTTTTTCCCGGGGGCCGGGCAACCCGGGCCGACGCGGATCGCCGACCAGGTACGGATAGCTCACCGGTTACATGTTTCCCCGGGACTGCTCCTGGACTGTATCGATGGCGCCGGTGAGTTAACCCGTGAGCTGGCTGAACGGATTGAAAGCCGGTTCGGCGCCAGTGCAGACTGGCTGACCACCGGTGACGGGAAGATGTTCCCGCTGGTGATCCTGGGGACGTATTTTGGTGTCAGCTGGGAGGAGTTTTTCTTCCCGGATGATGATGAAAGGTATGTCTTTGAGTTCATCCGCATCGCCGGTGGGCGCCATGATGGCACCCTGATGATCCTGCGCCAGCATGAGCAGAACGGCCGTATCACTGCCGGCGTGGTAACAGAGGCGTTTTTCCTTGGTGCCGGTATGGGGCCGGGGGGGTATGTAAACCTGAAAGAATTTTTGTTGTTCCTCAGACAACACGGCGGGAATCTGGTCATGAATGCGTATGTGTTCTCCCCCCCGGAGCCGGATTTTGATTTCTGGTCAGTCATGGGTCAGCACCATCCGGTCTGGTTCCGTGACGCCAGACGTCGCTCCCCTTCCCGCTGGCTGCAGCAGGTACTCAGTGGTGAAGATCCGGGCGAATGGTTTGCCGGGGGATGGTCATCAATACTGAAAGAAGTGGCCGAAGCTACCCCTCCGGATAACGCTACTGAACATACAGAAAAAAATGATGAATGATTCGGTGCATCACGGCAACGTATAACAGGAAACCAGATGAACAGAACATATGACGAACCAGAGACCGAAACGGACGTGATGGCCGCCGCCTTCCGCACCATACGCAGGTACGGCATGACTATCATCACCGCCACGCAGCATATGGATGTTAATGGTTACGTGAAAACTGACCCGCGGATGCCCAGAACGCGGCTGCGCCGCTACCTGGGGCAGTATGGCCTGCGCGGTGAGGCGCTGAACAGGGAGGTCAGACGTATCGTTGCAGGGCCTGAGCGACGCGACAGTAAGCTGAAGGACGGGATTTACTATACCTGGCCTTATGGCTGGGAGCCCTGTGATTTTACGCCGATGATGCGCCGTATTTTTCGCGGGAAGCGGACCCGCCATGTGATGATGTCAGATGAAATGCCAGCGCTGTTTCTCAACTAAAGTACTAACGAACAGGCCCAGTCTGTGTATAAGCATACTCCCCAAATCAGGTTCGGGATGATAGCGCCCGGACAACATGGCAAGAATCTGCGGGACATTCCTGAGCAGTGTTTTGATTACGGGTTTGA
Organism: Klebsiella sp. JB_Kp042; assembly: GCF_040065275.1. Classification (NCBI taxonomy): domain Bacteria; kingdom Pseudomonadati; phylum Pseudomonadota; class Gammaproteobacteria; order Enterobacterales; family Enterobacteriaceae; genus Klebsiella; species Klebsiella sp. JB_Kp042. Next base: position 5,076 of record NZ_JBEAJL010000045.1, on the reverse strand, counting down.
TCGGGAAGATCGCTGGCCGGGGCTGGTTCTGGCCTCTACGGTAACTGTGCCGAACGGTAACACCGATGGCTGGCGACTGGCGACGCAGAGTTGCGGTGGATTCAGCTGTAACGAATTTCAGGCCGCGGTTCTGCCCCTGCCAGTTCGCCCGGAGATGCTACGGTTTCTTGAAACCGTCGCGGAGGAGGAATTTTCGCCGGCGCCTCTGGATTACTTCAATATGATGGATGCCGCCGATGCCGCAGCAGTTAAAAAAGGGTACCTGTCATGTCTTCACCGCGCGGGGCTTTCCTGCAGTGAGCATAATCTGTCACTCCTGACACAGGCGCTTTATCCGGTGGATGCCACAGCGGAAAACATGAAGATCCTGGCCGGGAATTGTACTGAACTGGCCGCAATGAAGGTTCCCGGGGGACTGACGATATTTATCGTGGGTCAGAACTGTGATTAATTTGAACACAAATGAGCCATTCCTGGAGACGGAGGATAACAGTCAATGATGCCGGCATTACCAGGTCCGGGCGTTTCGTTTTCCGCTGCGCAGCTGCCGATGATGACGACCCTGAGCGCCAGTGACGGCTGTCACCTGTATTTTGAGCAGGGCACACTGGTGTGGATCGAGGTTTACTCGCAGGGCGACAAGCGCTGGCCGTTTTATGGCAGACCAGAACTGACGGGAATTACCCATTCATCCACGTAACAGTTACGCAACGGGACAAAGAGACCGGTATGGAAGCGAAAACTAAAACCTTCATAAAAACGTCTGTTGATGATAACGGCATGTGGCTGCTGACCGTCCCGGCGGGGAGCGCGGGCAACGAAACGGTGGTTGTGGTCGTCAGACGGGTGGAGGAATGTCGTTACGGGTCTGAGGACTCGCCAGGGGCATATCTGTGGATCACCTGTAGCCTGACGCTGTACGGTGACGGACAAAGTACACCGCAGACCATTGTCGCGAAGTTCGAGCACGGCCGTGTGGAACTGTTCAGTGTTGAATTTATGCTGAATGAATTTTTACCCCGTGGTCGGGGAGTGGGCAGCTGGATCATGCAGCAGATGGTGCTCTGGACCCGCTCCCTGCCGCCGGAAACGCTGGTCAGACAAATCCACATTTCGTCCGTGGATGCGAAAAACATTCACAATCTGATCCGCCGGAGCAGACTGTGGCGTGGGCTGGGTTTCCGGTTCCCGCCGGGGGAAACCAGCTCAATGCCGCTGCGGGCAGACGAACTGCAGTTGCCACGGGGCAGGTGTTCAACGCTCCGGGTGGAGCCCCTGGTATCCGCGGTACGCCGGCTGGAAGACTGTTATCGCGGGCTGCAGGAAAAAATCGTGCAGCTCGAAGGCAAAAAACGGTCGCAAAAACAGTTAATTACTTCACTTAGGAATCGTCCATTTTATCATCTGTTGCACAGGAAAGGGGGCCAGCTCCCGGACGAGAAATGTGACGCCCTGCCACTGCGGGCAGAAAAACTGTCTCTGCCGCAGAGCGGGGATTCTGACCTGGAGGTGGCGCAACGGGCAACCGGGGTTATCCGGCTGGCAACCCTGTGTAGTCAGTCGCAGGAAAAAATCGTTGAGCTCGAAAGGGATCTTGCCTCGCAAAGTGAATACCTCCTTGACCTGCAGACAAAGCTCCTTTCTATCCTGTGGGGGAAAGTCGCTAACCTGACCTTATTCTGGGGGGGCGTGGTGATTTTTCTGTACTTTATCAAGTGGATGTTGGTGGCATGAATGTTCCCGTTCCATAGCCACCCACTGAAGAGGACTGAAACCAGTGCCCGAAAATATCGTGTCTGTAATCACTGACGGAGTAGTTTTGTTTGCGACTTCGTCTGTTTTCTGGCTGGCTAGTCATCCTGACTCCGGTAATATTACGAAGAAAATTCTCGGCAAAGAAAAAAGTTAACAGAAATTATGAATAACCTGGTTCCAGTTGGATCTCCGCAATCTCCCGGAACATTGCTCCCGGTGGCCATCGATTACCCTGCCGCCCTCGCCCTGCGCCAGATGGCGCTCGTGCAGGATGAACTGCCGAAATACCTGCTGGCGCCGGAAGTGAGCGCCCTACTCCATTACGTGCCGGATCTTCACCGCAAGATGCTGCTGGCGACGCTGTGGAACACCGGCGCGCGCATTAATGAAGCGCTCGCGCTGACCCGGGGGGATTTTTCGCTGGCGCCGCCGTATCCGTTCGTGCAGCTGGCCACGCTCAAGCAGCGCACCGAGAAAGCCGCCAGAACGGCCGGCCGAGTTCCCGCCGGTAGCCAGGCTCATCGCCTGGTTCCGCTTTCCGATCACCACTACGTCAGCCAGCTGCAGATGATGGTGGCCACCCTGAAAATTCCGCTGGAAAGACGAAACAAGCGCACCGGCAGAATGGAGAAGGCGCGTATCTGGGAGATCACAGACCGTACCGTGCGCACCTGGCTTAGCGAAGCGGTGGAGGCCGCAGCGGCCGACGGGGTGACGTTCTCAGTACCGGTAACCCCCCATACGTTCCGTCATTCCTACGCGATGCATATGCTGTATGCCGGCATACCACTGAAGGTTTTGCAGAGCCTGATGGGCCACAAATCGATTAGCTCGACGGAAGTCTATACGAAGGTGTTCGCACTTGATGTTGCTGCTCGGCATCGAGTTCAGTTTCAGATGCCCGAAGCGGATGCGGTAGCCATGCTGAAAGGGAATATTTAAGTACTTAGGAGAATGATGCTGGCGAACGTCCTGCTCGCCGGTGAGGTCTGTCAGACGTTATCTGGACCAGCTGACGGGAATATCTGCTCTGTATTCCTCATACTGCTCATAGATTGCATGCTGAAGCATCGTAATACGTTCTGACAACCTGTTGGCGTCCGACATATGCCGCCATTCCCCCTCAATAGTGGTTTTCTGTCCATCCGGGAGATTGAGCGTGATCAATACCTTTGTATCACGAAAAATCACCCCGTCAGTGAAAGAATTAAGACCACTTCTTACGGTATTATCTATATGTATAGTTTCAAGTTTCATCTTGTTACCTCCTGTTGACCGGATCCCAAGCATAGATATCTGAATTCAAATTGCCTAGTGAAATGTCTGGATATGCCGCATTTTTCCCCTTATACAGCGAAGCTGGCCAAAGGCCAGCCCGCATGGATTTATCGCTTTTGCCAGTAGATCAGCATGGCAAGGAACAGGATTGTTGCCCCCTGAGAAGCGGGAGAAGCGGTCAGGAAAGTTTCCAGCAATGACATTATCGTAAAACTCCGCATTATTAATTTCAGGTGTGTGATTCAGGGGCCTTAGTCCCCCTTTTACAGGACGTAGTGTTCTGTCACGACGGGAGCCAGGGTTAATAAAAACGATTCGAATATGTCTGCAGGGACGATAGAAATCTTCGTGGGGGTTGTCTCGCTGTAGCGGGCTCTGGAGAGCGACTCGGGGGAGGAGTAGTATCTTCCGGCCACGGATATGATCGAGCCAGCAGTGCTCGCCGCAGTCGAGCGACAGGGCGAAGCCCCGAGTGAGCGAGGAAGCACCAGGGAACAGAACTTATAAATTCTGCTTACGCTAAATGCCTGAAAAATCACCTCCCCCTCGTGGTTATCCACTTATCCACGGGCATATTTTTATAAAGTACTTTTTTATTGTTTTTCTATATTTTACATCTTTTAGGGAGCCTGAAAGCCGCGTACAGTGCGGCCTGAGAGGGGGCCTGTATGGGCAACTGGTAAACATAATATGGGAAATTAATCACGTATCAGTGGGTTTTGTGTCAACAAGCTATGGGATACGCATCAACAAGCTATGGGAAAGAGGTCAAGTTCAGTTCTCAATTATCCACTTGTGGATAAAGTGCAGATTTTTCCGGTGGATAAGTATCGCGATAGCTTGCAATTTCTGTTTTCACTGTCATTATGGGTGGGTAAAAATTTACCCATAGGCATTGAAATGGATACTCAAGCACTCTTGCCAGCTACTAAAACGTTTAAAAAACGCGCCAGTATAAAGCAATCTAACGAATTGACTGAAGCAGCATATTACCTGCCTCTTCAGGCAAAACGTGTGCTGTGGTTATGCCTCATGCAGGCCTATTTTAACGACAGCCAGGAAGATGACTCTGACGTATTGCCGCTCTTCAAAATCAGCGTTTCCGATTACGTCAAATACTTCAATGTCGCTACGTCTGTCGCCAGTCGTGATGTGAAGGCTGGGGTAAATGCTCTGGGCGAATCAACGGTTACCTTTTATCCAAAAGAAGGTGAGTTTGAAGAAGTTAAGCGTCCGTGGCTGGCTGAAGCAGGAATGAAGCGAGGCCGGGGTTCCTGGCAGATTGAATTTAACTACAAGGTCATGCCATTCCTTGTCGGCTTAACCTCCCAGTTCACTACCTATTCTCTCTATGACTGTGGCCAGCTTAATAGTGTTCGTGTCATCCGGCTTTATGAAAGCCTGTGTCAGTTCCGGAGCACTGGTGTCTGGATCACCACACATGACTGGTTATGTGAAAGGTTTATGCTCCCTGCCTCGCAGAAAAACAATATTGCTGAAATGAAGCGTACCTTCCTGGAACCTGCTCTGAAGAAAATTAATGAGAAGACGCCATTAAAGGTAACATATACCACTGAAGAAGATGGTCGCTTGCTGTTTAATTTTCTTGATAAAAAACAATAGTCTGTAATTTATTTTCCCTCCCCCCTTAGTTTGTTGCTGACATATGGGGGGAACTAAACTTGCTGTATTTCCCATAGTGCTTGCCTAACTTGACCTGTTTCCCACAATCCCGGCTGTCTGCGTAGTTGACCTGTTTCCCACAGTCCCGGCCGTCTGCAAAGTTGGCCTGTTTCCCATAGTCCGGGCCGTCTGCAAAGTTGACCTTTTTCCCATAGTCCGGGCCGTCCGCGGAGTTGACCTGTTTCCCATAGTCCGGGCCGTCCGCGGAGTTGACCTGTTTCCCATAGTCCGGACCGTCCGCGGAGTTGACCTGTTTCCCATAGTCCGGGCCGTCCGCGGAGTTGACCTGTTTCCCATAGTCCGGACCGTCCGCGGAGTTGACCTGTTTCCCATAGTCCGGGCCGTCCGCGGAGTTGACCT
>NZ_JBEAJL010000044.1:0-13021 GCF_040065275.1 Klebsiella sp. JB_Kp042 | reverse complement strand
CCGTAGGCCCGCGCAAGCGCAGCGCCGCCGGGCAATCCCTGAAGACGGTTTAATGCCTTCCCCACCGGGGAAGCCATTTTTGTTACTGGCCGCGGTAGCCGCCGCCCAGGGCTTTGATCAGGGTAATGTCGGTGCTCAACCGCTGGGCCTCAATATCCAGCAGCAACAGCTGCTGGGCAAGGACCGCCCGCCGGGCCTCTTCGGCGGCGTAGCGGCTGAGCAGGCCGCGCTGATAATGGGCGCGAGCGCTGTCGGTGGTGGTCTGCGCCGCGGTGACCTTCAGCTGCTGCAGCGCGCGCTGCTGATTCAGGTCGTTAAGCTGGCTGGAGCTGATGGCGACATCGCGAACCGCGTCCAACACCGCCTGGTTGTACTGTTTGATCAGAATATTGCTGGCGGTGCGCACCGACTGCAGATTGGCGTTCAGACGACCGCCGTCGAAGATCGGCAGATAGAGCCCAGGCAGCAGGTTGATCTGCTGGAAAGAGGACTTAAACAGATCCCCGACGCTCAGGGCGTTATAACCCCAGAACGCTTTGATATCAAAATGGGGATAAAACGCCGCTTTCGCCGCATCGACCTGGCTCAGGGAGGCGGTCACATACCCGCGCAGCGCCTGCAGGTCCGGGCGGCGGGCCAGCAGCTCGAAAGAGAGCGACGGCGGCAGCGTCTCCTGGAGCGCAGGCAGCGCCACCGGATGGATCGCCGGCATGCTTTGCGCATCGGCGCCGATCAGCGCCCGCAGGGTTTCACGATACTGGGTCAGCGTCCCCTCGGCGCTGATGATCTGCTGGCGGGCGGCGAGCTGCTCGGCCTGGGCGTTGGCCACATCCACGCTGTCTTCCACGCCGCGTTGGGTCCGATGCTCGTGGGCCGCCACCGAGAACTGGGCAATGCCTTCCAGGTCCTGCAGCAGCGCGATTTTCTGGAACGTCGCCTGCATGGCGAAATAGAGCTGCGCCACGCTGCTGGCGATGTCGAGCTCAATGCCGGCGGTCTCCGCCAGCCGGGCGTTTTTCTCGCCAATGGCGGCGGCAACCCGGGCGCGATCGGCTCCCCAGAGATCGATATTCAGCTGCGCCCCGACGCCAACGGTGTTCAGCGTATACCAGGGACCGTTCTTATCCACCGGCAGGGAGTAGGAGTAGGGCCAGCTAAAGGATTTGTCGGTGATCCGCAGGCGGTTTTGCGCCGCGACGGCGGTGGCCTGCAGGCCCATCGCCGACTGGGCGAGTTCCACCGTGGACTGCGACTGAGAGATGCGCAGCCGGGCGGCCTGCATGGTCGGCGAGTTCTGCAGCGCCCGGTTGATCAGCATATTGAGCTGAGGATCCTCATAGGCCTCCCACCAGCGGGCTGCCGGCCAGTCGCTATTCGCCAGGTGGATCACCTGCGCCAGCTGGGCCTGCTGCGGATTGACGATGGCGACCTGGGCTGGCTCGTCCTGGATCAGCGCGCAGCCGCTGAGCAGCGTCAGCGTCAGGGTAAGGAGAGTGCCGCGCAGCCGCGCGGAGAAAGGAAGGATCATCATGACGTTTTAGCCTGTTGCTCAGTCGCTATCGGTGTCGGGCCCCAGTCGGGCAGGGCGGCCAGCGCGGCGGCCAGCGCCGGGCCAAAGGGGTTAGTCAGGTCGGCGGCCAGCTGCTCGGCAGGCGCTGTCGCCTCCTGTTCGATACGTTCGGCGTAGCGCCGCAGCTGTTCGGCGCAGCGGGTCAGGGTCGGGTCTCCCGGCGCGGCGTTGAGCCGGTACCCTTCGCTGAGGCGGGCGATCTCCTCGGCCCGGGCGAGGGTGGCGCGCACCGGCCAGTCTTTCGCCTGGGGCCAGGGGTGGGCATACGTACCCAGCGGTTCGGCGCGAACCCGATGGATCAGCGCTTCGCTGTCGGTGAAGGCGACAAACAGAGGGGCCAGCGGCACCGCATCGTGCGGGGCGGCGAGGCAGTCCGCCAGCCGGCGATAGAGTCCGGCGAGGCGCGATTTCAGCTGCGGCGCTTCGCTGTCCGGCCAGAGATACAAATGGACAATGGAGGAGACCAGCACCCCAAGCAGGATGCCCAGCACCCGGTCCCGCAGCTCGGTGAGGTTTGTCAGCGGACCAAACCAGCTGAGGAAGGCCAGCGCAAAGGTGAAACCAATCTGGATCCCGGCGTAGGCGATACGCTCCGAGCCGGCGGCAATCCAGGCCGCCAGCGCCAGCACCGGCAGGGACATCGCCAGCAGCCCCGACAGCGAGTCGGTCCAGGGCTGGACAAAGACGATTAACAGCAGCGCCAGCAGAGTGGCGAGCAGCGCGCCGCCGATGCGCAGCCACGTCTTCTGCATCGTGGCGCCCAGCCCGGGCTGGGCGACGATCACGCAGCTCAGCATAATGGTGTGCAGCCCCTGCCAGTCGGCAGCGGTATAGAAGACATAGCAGATTAGCGTCGCCAGCAGGGTCTTGAGCGCAAAATGGAGATACGCCGGGTTGCGCCAGGCGTCCGGCGCCAGCAGAGGCGGTTTTTCCACCTCGCCCTGCGGCAGGGCCACCGGCTCACCCTGGTCCAGCTGCTGCAGAAGGGCAGCCATCTCCTGCAGAACGGCGCGATTGGCGCCGCGGCCGCTGAGCGCCAGGGGGGGAATGGCGCCGTCAAACGGCCCCTCGCTAAGGGCGCTCTTCAGCTGCAGTACCGCCTGCGACAGCAGCAGGCGATCGTCGCTATCGGCCTCGTCCGCTTGCAGCAGCGCCGCCAGCTGGTAGCAGCGCAGGGTTGCGGCCAGCCGCGAGCGCCAGGCCTGCGGATCGGCGGCGATCTCCGGCGTCGCCCTGCAGGCCTGGGCGAACAGCGACTGCAGCTGGTTGAACTGCGCGGCGGTCTCGCCGAAGGTCGGTGGCGTTTCTCCGCCCGGGGTCGCGAGCCGGCGGGCGACCGACTGCAGCATCTCCGCCAGACGCGCCTTAAACTGGTTGCCGGGAAAGGCCTGCTGAAAACAGGCGTTGACCAGCAGGGTGACAAGGATCGCGGTGTTAATCGCCACCCACAGCCAGAGCAGCAGACGCACCAGGATCTCGCTCTGGCTGGTCATCGACGGGAAGGTTTGGGCGTAAATCACCGCCAGCGCCACCACGAAAAAGGCCAGTCCCAGCTTGCCCAGCACCCGCATCAGATAGATGGCGCAGAAAAAGAGCGCCACGGAGGCCGCCAGGCGGATCAGCGGGTAGTCATAGGTCCACTTGATGATCAGCAGCACGCCGCCGAGCGCCACGCTGACGGTGACAAAAAAGACCACGCTGACTAACTTAATCATCAACACGTTAGGCTGGCTGACGTAGAACACGACGATCAGCGCGACGGCCAGGAAGGGGATCTGCAGGGTCATGAACAGGGTGATGAGCACCGCACAGCTCAGCGTCAGGCGCAGCGTGTAGCTGGCGCGTCCCGGCGCGTCGCGCAGTTCCTGGCGTAAAAAATGGGCGAGAGGAAACATCGCGTCGCCCGGCTACGGCTGCAGCACGGCGCTGGCCGAGGCGCCCATGCGGAACAAAGCCGGATCGGGATCGCTGACGGCGATTTTCACCGGGAAGCGCTGCGAGACGTGGACCCAGTTAATGCTTTTCTGGATCAGCGGCAGGCCTTCGATGACGCTCCCGCCTTCGGGCAGGACCCCGGAGCCGACCGAATCGACCACCCCGTTAAAGGTCCGGTTGTGGTTGGTCATCACGGTGATCCGCGCCGCCACGCCGGGGCGCACGTTGTTCAGATCGGTCTCGCGGAAGTTCGCGATCACATACCAGCGGTCGTCATCCAGCAGGGTGAATACCGGCTTCAGCGCCGAGGCGTACTGGCCGACGGTGGTTTTCAGCGCCACTACCACGCCGTTGAACGGCGCGCGCACTTCGGTAAATTCCAGATGCAGTTCGGCGAGGGCGATTTGCGCCAGGATCCCGGCGCGTTGCGCCACCATGGCATCCACGCCGGTCACGGCCGCCGAGGCCTGTCTGGCCTGCAGCAGCGTGGCTTCCAGCTCCGCCCGCGCCGCTTTCTCGGCGGTGCGCGCCTGATCGAGATCTTCCTGCGAGGCAAACCCCTGCGGCACCAGCGGTTCAAGGCGGATGCGCGTGGAGGTGGTCTGCTTGACCAGCGCTCTGGCGCGCTCGACGGCGGCCGCTACCGACTGGGCGTTATACTCCTGCGCTTTGATGGTGCGCTGGGTCAGCATAATCTGCGCGTCGAGGGTCGTCAGCCGGGCTTTCGCGTCATCGAGCATCGCCTGATAGGGACGGGGGTCGATGCGGAACAGCAGATCGCCTTTTTTCACCCGCTGGTTATCGCGGATGGGCATCTCCACGATGCGTCCGCTGACCTCGGGCACCACATCGATGGTATCGGCATAGACATAGGCGTCATTGGTCTCCGGCGACGTTTGCAACTGCCAGATAACCAGGATCAGCGCCAGGATGGCGGCGAGGACCAGCGCCAGCAGAGGCCATTTCTTGCGTAACAGGGGAGTGCGGGAAGTAGTCATAAGCGATCAGTGAACAAAAAACAGAAACCACAGCAGCGTGGCGAACAGGAACATCAGCGCGACATAGCTGAAGACCAGGGGAGAAAAGCGCGGCTGCCAGCCGTTACGGGTAATCAGGATATGGCAGGGGATGAGTAAAAACGCGCCGCCCAACAAGCAGAAAAACCAGCCGGGGAACGCGGCGCCCAATACCGGGATCGCTGGTGAGAGTGAGCAGCCGGTGAGCGGCAAGACGAGCAGTAGCCGCGCCGGGCGGGCTATGGTGGCAATATGATTCAATGGAACATCCCTGAGTGCTCTTACCAGTGTGTCATGAGTGTAATCGCCTCGTTGCGGGAATGAAAGTCAACCGTACGTTGACTGCGGGATCCGTGCGCGCCGGAAGAGCGGGAGGATGCGCCAAATCCCTCTCCTGACGCCCATTACCGACTTGCGCATAGTCAGCCGTCACGGGGAGGACTATGCTTAGCCTGAAAGTCATAAAACAAGACCGAGGCAATGTCATGGATAAGGAATTACTGGAAGCCGGCTACCGGGCCTACACCGGGGAGAAAATCGACGTCTACTTTAATACGGCGATCTGTCAGCATTCCGGGAACTGCGTGCGCGGCAGCGCGAAGCTGTTCAATCTCAAGCGTAAGCCGTGGATCATCCCGGATGAAGTGGATGTCGCGACGGTGGTGAAGGTGATCGATACCTGCCCGAGCGGCGCCCTGCAATATCGTCATAAATAAGCGAGGAGAAGATGGAAATACTGGAAGGGCACAACAAATTTTATGTTAACGACGCGCAGGGTAACCAGGTCGCGGAGATTGTTTTTGTTCCCACCGGCGAACACCTCAGCATTATCGAACATACCGATGTCGATCCCAGCCTGAAAGGCCAGGGCGTGGGGAAACAGCTGGTGGCGAAGGTGGTGGAAAAAATGCGCCAGGAGCAGCGGAAGATTATTCCACTCTGCCCGTTTGCCAAACATGAATTCGATAACACCCGCGAATACGACGATATTCGCGCCTGACGTACCGGCACCGGTGTAAACCGGTGCGCTTTTCACTCGCCAGCGCATCCGCGCCATTAGTCACTCATCGCTTACCCCCATGCCTGTTCAAACGCCGACCGTGAGTTTGCTGATGAACGAGGCGGCTGCCTGTGCGGAAAGCGAGGGGCCATATGCGGGTGATATTTCACCCGCTTTTTACCCCCGCCAGCCGCTTCGCCGCGTTCAGCATCCGCTGGTTCAACCCCCGGGCGGCCAGCGAGCAGGAAGAGAGGATGTCATCGGTCATCATTGATAGACAAAGGTAATGCCGATGATCGACTGCACATTACCGGCGGTGACCTGGCCTGTGGTCCGGGCGTAGGTCGCCGTCAGGCCGAGATTGACCGGCGAGGTTCCGACGGTGCCCAGCGAGACCGTGCTGTTCGCCGGCACGGCGCTGCCGTTGCGGGTAAGCTGGACGCCTATCCCCTGCGCCGGCGAGGCGGAGGCGGTGTTCGTGAAGATCGCGTGGGCGCTGTCCGCGGTGGCGCCGGAGAGGTAATACCCCAGCTGCTGGCTCTGCGCGCAGTGCACGGTGAGCGGCACGGCCATGGAGCCCGGGTAGTCGGGGAGGGTGACGGTGACATCGCGGGCAGAGACATCGCAGCCGCCGGTGGGGACCACCACGTCGTTATTGGCGTAGATGTTCCAGATGAACTGGAAGGAGTCGCTATTGTAGTTGTTGGTCTGATGCAGGATCAGCACCGCGATTAACGATCCTGCGGCGATCGCCACCCCGCCGGCGGTGCTGACCGGCGTCAGATACAGGACGGCGGGCCAGGGCTTATCGGTCCGTGAATCGTAAATCACCCGCGCCGTTTCCGTGGTGGTCGGGAAGGGGTAAGAGGTGCCGTTATATTTCACGGTGCCAGAGAAACTCGACAGCACGCCGCCATAGGCGGATCCGCGCTGCAGGGTCACGTAGTCAGTGATCGTTTCCGGATAGTCGTTATGGCAAAAAATCTGCGTGGAGAGGTCGACCACCAGGTTTTGCCCGACGTTGACCGCCGGGGTCAGGTTAACGTAGACGTTGGCTGAGCCGCCGCCGATGGGGATCGTCGCGCCGGTGGCCGTTTTGCAGGCGAAGGACCAGGCGTTTATCGACCAGCCCAGCAGCAACAGGGTGGTGAACAGAGGGATAATTTTTTTCATCATGATGCTCTCCTGGCTCAGGCGTAGGTATAGGTGACGTTAATCACCGCCTGAATGGTGCCTTGCGTGGCGCCGCCGTTGACCGACAGGGCCCTGACCTGCAGCGGGAAGCGGGCGGACTGGCTGGCCTCATCCACCTGTACCGACTGGCTGCTGCCGTTGTTCAGCGTGGCGCCGTCCTCGCTCTGCAGTTCGAGCTGAATATTGCCTGCCGTCCCCTGGTTTTTGTAATAGCCGGTGCTGTCCGCGGTCCCGCTGAAGGTGGCCTTCACCCGTGAGGTACCGACGGGGCAGTTGCTGAGATCCAGCGCCACGCTGTGCCAGGCCGATGCCGAGCCCGCGCCGATCAGGCTGAAGGTGTAAAGATCTCCCAGCTCGACGGTGGCATTGACGGTGGAGACCGTGCAGGGTCTGGCCACCACCTTCCCGTTGACGGTGAGGGTGACATCGGCCGCCCGCAGGGAAGGGCTCGCGGTTAACAGGCCGGCCAGCAGCCAGCCCACGTGGGTCCATTTCATTGCAGCCTCCGCTTACTGAAATTCCAGGGTGAAAGTCGCTGTCGCATTGACATGCCCGGCGGTGACGGGCACCTGGGTGGCCATCAGACGGGCGTAAAAGTTCAGGATGTTGGTCTGGCCCGGCGTCAGCGTGGTCCAGGCGATGGCTGACGACGGGGCATTGACGGGCAGTCGGGACTGCTGCTGGTCGAGAATCTCCACCCCCATTCCCGCCGCCGCCGAGGCGCCGGTGTCGAGTTTTAACAGGCTGGTATTGACGCTATCCGCCACGCCGGTGAAGCCGACCTTCACCGCGGTGACGGAAGTGCCGCAGGGCGACAGCACGATACGGAACGGCACCGGCGGGGTCGTCGCCCCGACGGCGTAAAACTGCTTCGCGGCGTTGTCCTGCAAATCGACGGTGAACTCCTTCGACTCTCCGGCCACCGCGCAGGCGTTGTCGCGCACATAGCCGCTGATGGCGATCGTGCTGTCGGCAGCGAAGGCCAGCGGCGCGGCCAGCGTGAGCAGGGCGCCCAGCAGATACTGCGGTGTTCTCATCATCATCTCCTTAGCGACACGCGACGGACAGCTGGCTGAGCGCCTGCTGCCGGCTCTCCGGCGGCAGACGATAATCGGCCACGCACTGGGCGTCGGGGCCATCGCCCCATTTCACCCGCACCTTACCCGCCAGCGGCATCCCGCTGAGGTAGACCTGACCGTTATCCGCGACGATGCTGCCGCTCTGGTTGCTGTCGCTGGTGGCGAGGGCGCCAAACGGCACCGGTTTGCCGCGATGGGTCAGCGTCATCAGGATCTTCATCCCCACCTGGGCGTTAAAGCTGGCGCGGACGATCGCCCCATGGGTAGGCACCACGCTGACCACCGCATCATCAAGGTCGACATTGTCCGCCAGGGTATTGGTGTCCAGCGCGACCCGGTTTTCGCGATACTCGGTGGCATACGGCAGGACGGCATATCCGCGCCAGTCGGTGCGTACCCCGGTCTGGTTTTCCACCTTCACGCCGCCGGCGCCGGGGGCTTTCACCAGCACCACGGTATCGTTCAGCGGCTGGCTCAAGGTGATGCCGTTGGCGTGCGCCAGCACGCCGCCGCTGACCCCGTAGTAAAGCTGTTTAAAGCCATCGCTGCGGCTGTAGCCGACGTTGGCGTTGCCGTAGCCGCCGCGGTAGTTGAGCGCGGTATAGCCGGTGCTCCCGTTGTCGCCGTTGCCGCCGCCGGCATAGCCGGTTTGCACGCTATAGCTGAGGTTGTTGTCTTCCAGCAGGGTGCCGTACAGGCCCGCCAGATTGGTCATGCGGCCATTGAGATCGTGCGACAGGCTGTAGCTGGCGCTGGCGTGCCGCCAGACCGAACGGCTATCGGAGCGCAGCCAGTGGCTGAAGGGGATATTGACGTTAACCGCCAGCATCTGATCGCGCCCCTGCTGCCAGGCGTTTTTCGTCAGGCTGTAGCTTAGCGACCAGTTGATATCGTCTACGGCGGCGTTGAGGCCGGCCTGCAGTTGCTCATCGGCATCGTCGGTGCCCCAGTAAGTCTGGTGGCTGCCGCTCAGATAGAGGGTGGCGGTGCGCCCCAGCTGTTGGGTCACGCTCAGCTGCACCTTGCCGCGTTTGCTGTAAGCCAGATTGTAGTAGTCGGTAAATTTGGGTTTCACCTGGATAACCCCGTCCTGAGTTTCCACGCTGTAGCCGCTCATCCGGCGGTAGGTGGTATCGGCAAAGTTATAGTAGCCGCGGGTGGAGTAGCGGTAGCCCACCAGCTGCAGGTTGGTGCCGGTCTCATCCAGTGACTTGTTATAGAGAAAGCGCACCGACTGTCCCTGATGCTCGCTGTCGTCAGGCAGGGTGGCGTTGGCCTGGGTGATATCCAGCGACAAGGCGCCGAAATAGCCCATGTTTTTCCCCACCCCGAGGTTAAAGGCGCGATAGCGGTCCGCCAGCTGGGCGCCGCCGTACAGGGTCCAGCCGGCCGGCAGGCCATGCATGGCCGTGCTCTGGAAAAAATCGGGCGTTTCCTGCTGGCTGTTGCCGCTGCGGTACTCCCCGGCGGAGAGGGCGAAGCGGGTATGGCCTTCGCGCTGCAGCACCGGCACCGTTGACCAGGGCACGCTGAAGACCTGGCGGGTGCCATCCGCTTCTTTAATGGTGACCTGCAGATCGCCGCCGTTGCCCGCGGCGTAGAGATCGTCGATGGTAAACGGCCCCGGCGGCACCGTGCTCTGGTAGATTTCGTAGCCGTTTTGTTTGACTGACACCTGCGCGGTGCCGCGGGCGATCCCGTGGATCACCGGCGCGAAGCCTTTCTGGCTGTCCGGCAGCATATTGTCATCGGAGGCCAGCTGCGCGCCGCGGAAGTTGATCCCGTCGAAGACATCGCCGTTGGTATAGCTATCCCCGAGGGTAAGCCGCGACCGCAGGGGAATGATGTCCCGCTCAAGCCAGCTGTTGACGTGCTGCCAGCGGTTCTCATTGGATGAGGCGCTGCCGCCGCTGCTGTAACTCCAGGTGCTGTTATCGCGCAGGCGCCAGGCGCCGAGGTTCAGCCCGCTCTGCAGATTCAGATAGGCGTAACGGCTGTTCCCCCCGGTGGCGTTATGAACGTTATTGCCGGTGAAGTTATAGTTAATCAGCCCGGCGGTGATGCCGTTATCCCATAGCTCCGGCGGAATATAGCCGCGGGCGTGGCTGCCCATAAACGCCTGGGGTACGGTGAGATACAGGCGCTGCTGGCCGACATCGAAGCGGGTGGTGGCTTCGCTGATGAGCGTCGTTAGCGGCACGCAGGCCTTACTGTCCAGGGCCGCCATGCCCGTCACCCGTCCGGTATCCACCCCCATGCTCGCCAGCTGGCCGCGGGTCAGGCAGGGCGACAGGCCATGGCCCTGCGCGTCGGCCTGGAAAGTAACGTCCCGGGTAGTCATATAGCCGTTATTGAGGTAAATATCGACGCGATAGGTGCCCGGCGGGACCTCCTGGCCTTTTTCAAATCCCGACAGGTCTGCCACCGCCGCCGGATCGTCAGCTAAAAAGCGGGGGTTAAAATAGAGGTCCGCCTGCGCGGCAAACGGCTGCGAGCAGAGCCACAGCGTCAGCGCCGGCGTAATCAGGCGCCGGGCGCTTCGGCGACCTCCACGGTCCAGTCCATATTTTCGATGTGACATAATCCCTCCGGTCCGACGTTGCCCGGCAGTCAGTGCTTCTGGTCATGCGCAGCGTGGCCCGCGCGGCGGGGCACACCAGAGTTAACGCAGTACGCCATTCATTTTCGGCGTCAGCGCGCCGTAATCGTTAATGGTGCGATAGGTGATGGTGCTGCCGGCATCCGCGGGCAGCTTGACGCTGGTTTTGCCCATCGGCGGCACCAGGGCGTTTTCCAGAATGCGCGTTCCGGCGTTCAGTTCGGTCACCGTCAGGTAATAGGGGGTGGGATTAGTCAGCGTTAGCGACGATCCGTTGCGGCTAAAGGTCAGCTTATCCGGCGCCTGATCCGGGGGCAGGGCCAGTTTTGCCGGTCGGTAGTAGAGCTTGATGCGGCTGATAATCGCCAGCTGGAGGGTGTTGTCGCTGAGCTTCGATTTATCCATTGAAGGAATGGCCTTCACGTTCATCCAGAACAGGCTTTCCCGATCCTGCGGCAGCTGGTTATTGGTCGCGTCGATAATGCGCAGGGTGTTCTCTTTTTTGCCCTGCATGGCAAACAGGGGGGGAGTGATAACAAACCGGCCGTCTCGCTGCCCATCGGCATTTTCCACCCATGACTGAATAAGCCAGGTGCTGTTGTCGTCGTTATTGGTGACCGCCAGCTGGACCTGTTTCTGACCCGCCGGGTAGATGACCCGGGTCGCGCCCAGCGCGACGCCCGCGTGCGCGCTGGCGCTCAACGCGCTGGCGGCGAAAAGCACACATCCCGTCAGTATGCCGCGTATCGTCGTTGCCGTTTTTCTCACATTATCTCCTTGTCTGCTCACGGTGTTGTCCTGCTGGTCTGCGGGTTGATTACTGGTAGGTTAATGAGAACCAGGCCTGGGCGTTGGCCGCCCCGCCGGTGACCTGGCGTCCGGTCGCCCGATATTTGGCGACGAAATTTAGCGTCGTCGGTCCGCGGTAGAGCGGCACCCAGCGATCCGGCGGACGATTGAGGGGCAATTGCTGGCCCTGACTGTCGAACAGCGCAATGCCGATCCCGCTGGCGATCCCCGGGCCTTCGCCCACCGACAGCACATCGGGGTTTTTGCCGTCAGCCACGCCGTGAAATGCCACCCCGACATGCTGGCTGACCGCCGTACTGCAATCCTGTAAATGAATCGCGAAAGGGATCGGGTTGCTGTCTTCGCCCACGTCGTGAAATCGGTTACTGCTGATCTGTCCCAGATTGACCGTCATCTGCCGATCGCCGGCTTCAACGCGGCAGGAACTGGCCATGATCAGGCCCTGAAAGCGCATGCTCCCTCCCGGCAGCGTGACGTTCCACTGATTACCGGCCAGCGCCAGCGGAGGCAGCAGCAGTAGCAGACCCGATTTCATTCCCTGCATCGTTTCACCCCGGTTGCAAAATTAAGCGCGGGCCCTCCTGGCCCGGATGGCTTCCTTGCCTGATGGTTGCTTTACTCGTACTGCACTTTGAAGGTGGCGTCCGCGTTCGCGATACCGGCGGTCGCGGCGCCAGTGGCGTAGTAACGCGCCTGGAACGGAATGATGTTGGTGCCGTCATTCAGGGTGGTGGCTGCGCTGAAGGTGGCGCCGTCCAGCGCCAGCGGCGTGCCGGTGTTGTCGAGGATCTGCACGCCGACGTTGGTCGCGCTGCCGGCGGCAGAGTTTTGCAGCGCCAGAACGGTGGTATTGCTGCTGTCGATAGCCGTACCGGCGAAGGCGACGGACGCTTTGGTTGCTACCGTGGTGTCGCAATCATCCAGCTGAATGTTGAAACCGACGGACGAACTGGTGCTCCCCGCCGTGGCCAGCTTCGCGGAACGCACCTGGCCCAACTGAACGGTTTGATCGATAGAGCCGGCATCTACCGCACAGGCCGCGTTAACGACTTCCCCTTTAAAATGGACGGTCCCGCCGTTAACCGTGGTGGTATCGGCCAGGGCCGCCGCGGAGCTCAGAGACAGGGCTGACACAACAATCATTGCCAGTGTTTTGATTTTCATACTGTTTTCCTTTGAACGATGTCGAAATAACGAACCGGATTGGCAGCCGTTGTGCCTTCCAGGCATTTCAGATTTCAGCCGAGTGGTCCGGCTGCCGGCTCTGCACAGTTTTCGCCCAACCGATGAGACAATTGGGGCCATTTTGACTCGTTGAGATAAACGATCTGATTTCCGTTTAATTACGCCTGTTTTCTGGTGTTAAGTTCTGAGAAATGTTGTTTATATGGATATTTCATCTGTGGTTGTTGGCGGAGTGCGAAAGGAAGAGCGATGCCGCTGGCGAAGGCGCGTCGATGCCCCGGGAGGTTAGGGTGAGAAAAGTGCGTAATTGATGTTTTAAAAATGATTTAAAATCAGATGATTATGAATTTTTTTGCACAAATATGGCGTGGTGAGTTGCAAAATATGTCAAAACATTTTTATGATATAAACAGTTTGGCCCCAATTGACCTGTTCACGGTTTATTTTTTTAATTAAATTCAATCGGTTGTATCAATTCTCGCTTCCGCATTGTTTTCTCCAATAAGATTATTTCTTTCCCATATTCCGGCAAAACGCGCCGCATTGCTGGCGGTGTAGCGCACCGTGTGTCGAATATTGGCTTTGTTGAATAAATCAGATTTCGGGTAAGTCTCCCCCGTAGCGGGTTGTGTT
>NZ_JBEAJL010000043.1:0-13063 GCF_040065275.1 Klebsiella sp. JB_Kp042 | reverse complement strand
GATGCGTGATCTGATCCTTCAACTCAGCAAAAGTTCGATTTATTCAACAAAGCTCGTTATCTCCAGCAAAACCTGGGACAAGCTGACGCCGGATCAGCAGCACATTCTGATCAAAGCGGCGAAAGCCTCAGAGATTTATCAGCAACAGCTGTGGCGGAAGATCGATGCCGATACCCGCGCGCAGGCCAAAGCCCTGGGCGGAGAAATAGTCAAAGTAGATAAAGCGCCGTTCCGCGCCGCCGTGCAGCCGCTATACGATGACTTTAAAAAAGATCCCAGCCAGGCCGCCCTGCTGGCCAAATTTGAAGCTGCCGCGGAATAACCTTTAACGGGCCGGCCGCTGGCCCGTTTGCACCAGGACATCAACGATGATACTTAACCGCATTAAGCTGGCGGTGGACCGCACCATCGCCGCCTTCTCTGTCGCTGTAATGATTGCGCTGGTTGTCTGCGTCGTCTGGCAGGTATTCAGCCGCTACGTGCTCAACCAGCCAAGCACCCTGACCGACGAGCTGGCGCGCTTCTTAATGATCTGGGTCGGGCTACTGGGCGCGGCCTATACCGTCGGCGCCCAGCGTCATCTGGCGATTGATTTACTCACCATGACGCTCTCTCCCCGCAGGCAGGCGCTTTTCAGCGTCATCATTAACCTGCTGATCCTGCTGTTTGCCGGCGCAGTGATTGTGACCGGCGGCGTAAAACTGATTGCAAAAACGCTGTCGACCGCCCAGGTCTCAGCCGCGATGCAGATCCCCATGGGCTACGTGTATCTGATCCTGCCGCTCACCGGCTTCATGATGATGTTTTACGCATTGTGTTTTATCAGTAACGGCCTGAAAAACATCAAACATGCAGAATAAGGAGCAACTCATGGATAGCTATATTGCACTGACGCTGTTTGGCGCTTTCTTTATTCTGGTTTTTATTGGCGTTCCCATCTCCTTCGCCATCGGTATCGCTACCGTTGGTTCGATGCTGCTGATGTTTCCCTGGGATATCGCGGTGATTACCGTGTCTCAACGCCTGGCGAACGGGCTTGATAACTTCGCGCTGCTGGCTATCCCCTTTTTTATCTTTGCCGGAACCCTGATGAACAGCGGCGGGATTGCCATACGTTTAATCAATCTGGCCCAGGTGATGGTCGGACGCGTGCCGGGCTCTCTAGGCCACGTCAACGTGCTGGCCAATATGATGTTCGGCTCGATTTCCGGTTCAGCCGTCGCCGCCGCCGCGGCGGTAGGCGGGACGCTGAATCCCATTCAGACGCAGAAAGGCTACGATCCGACCTTTTCCACAGCGGTAAACGTCTCATCCTGCATCACGGGTCTGCTTATTCCGCCGTCAAACGTCCTGATCGTCTTTTCCCTGACCGCAGGCGGCGTCTCGGTGGCCTCGCTGTTTATGGCCGGCTATTTGCCGGGCATCCTGATGGGCCTGGCTATTATGCTGGTCTGCGGCTGCATCGCTAAACGCCGCGGCTATCCGGTTTCCGAACGGCCGACCTGCGCCCAGGCGGCAAAGGCCTTTTTCGATGCTCTGCCCAGCCTGCTGCTGGTCATCATTGTGATGGGCGGGATCCTTGGCGGCATTTTTACCGCGACGGAAGCCTCTGCCATCGCCGTGGTCTACACCTTTATCCTGTCGGTACTGATCTATCGGGAAGTGAAGTGGCGCGATCTGCCGAAGCTGATTCTGGAATCGGTAGTCATGACCTCTATTGTGCTGCTGCTGATTGGCTTTTCGGTGGGCATGTCGTGGGCGATGACTAACGCCGACATTCCCTACATGATAAGCGATGCGCTAATGGGGGTGTCGGAAAACCCGGTGGTGATCCTGCTGTTGATAAATATCGTGCTGCTAATCGTCGGCATTTTTATGGATATGACCCCTGCGGTGCTGATTTTCACGCCGATATTTCTGCCCATTGCTGAGGATTTGGGCATGAACCCGGTTCATTTCGGCATCATGATGGTCGCTAACCTGTGCATCGGCCTGCTGACCCCACCGGTAGGCAGCGCGCTGTTTGTCGGCTGCTCCATTTCAGGAGTGAAAATTCAGCAGCTCATCAAACCGTTGCTGCCGTTCTACGCCGCCCTGCTGATCGCGCTGATGATGATTGTTTATATCCCGCCGATCTCGCTGTTTATTCCACAGCTGCTGGGGCTGATGTAGGGTTTTGCCCAGGAGAAGGGGCTCTCCTCCCTGAGGAAAAACGAGCGTTAGCCCCGTGCTAACGCTTCTGCCCGGGCGGCGCTTAGCGCCCTGCCCGTCAGGCAAAAATCTTCAATATCAGAACATTGTGTCATCCGACAAGCCTATACCCGCCAGGCGCAGCCGGGCCATTCCGAACCTGATTCGGCTACTTAAGGACCCCGTCGCGGCGCATCTTCTCCAGCCCCTCCTGCCAGTATTTTTCGTCGCGAGCCAAATCCCGATAGCGTATCTCCAGCGCCATCAGCTGAGCGCTCAGTTCGCCTTTTTGCTTCTGCAGCGGCGCTATCTTTTTATCGCGCGCGGCCATCTCCGCTTTGATATTTTCACTCATCTCTTTATGCTGGCGATAATAGTTACGCTTCTGCTCATTCAGCACAGCATCGCGCTCGGCGCGCAGCGGCCCGGCATCGCAAACCGCTTTTTTCTGACAGGCGGTCAGGGCGGGTTCATAGATAGTTTTGTAGTAATGATTCTCGAATTTCAGCGGATCGTTTTGCCGATCTACTTCATACATTTTTTCCAGAATCGCCTGCTGCACGTCGCTGCGATCGAGCGGCTTGCCGTTCGCATCCGTACCCCATGAACGGTTAATCTGCTCCTCTAACGCGGCGATCTCGGTTTTCAGCGCATCCTGTTGCCCTTGCAACGTCTTCATCGTGGCTTTGCTGGCGGCAAAGCTGGCGTTAATTTTGGCAAATTGCGCTATAAATTTGTGGTCATTAACGATCAGGTTTTTACTTTCATCCCCGCCGATTTCCTTCAAGGTTCTCCCGCCCCTCTTCGCCGCCATTTGCAGCGAAAAGAATTCGGTCTGCCAGCCGGAGTCTTTGGTCCCTACCGAGGTCATCATGGCGGAGAATTTTACCGGCCGCCCCCTGGTCCAGACTCGCTCATAAAAAAAGTAATCTCCCGCGACGCCGACGCAAATATAGAGATCTTCCGCGGCGGCCATATCGCCTTCCAGCATATAGGTCGCCTGATTTCCCCTGGCGTCGAGCTGCTTTAGCGTCACACGTTGCAAGCGCATAATCCCGCCAGTCTGTTCAGCAAACTGCTTTTTCACCACGTCGTCTGTTGGCGTGTTGGCATCCGCCAGCACGTAACAAGGGGAAGCGATCATCAGGACGGTGAGCGTTTTCCATGCCTCTTTCATCAGCAAATTCCTTTTATGAATACAGCAGGCATCATAAGGCGTTCGCCACCGCAGGCAGGATAAATGAAATCTGATTTTGCTACCTGCGGACGCAGGTAGCGGGATGTAACTTACTTTAACGAGCCCACCAGCGCTTTGCGGCTGTCCTCAAGGGAGACCACTCGGCTGCAGACGTCTTTACCAAACTGCTGGAAATCGGCCTCCTGGTTTTTCCACTCGTCCTGAATCGCGGTTTGCAGACCGCCGAGGCTGCCGAGAATGCCCTGCAGCGGGTTGCCGCCGCCTTTGAGCACCGCTTTCGCCCCCATCTCGTTAATGCTGTCCTGCAGAATGCCGCCCATCGCCTGATTCACCAGCTGCTGGCCGTCGGCGCGCACCTGGTCGATGGCTTTATAGTGGAAGGTCAGGCCATCGCTGCGGCGCTCAATAATGCGGTTCATCTGTTCTTTCAGCTGCGCGTCCAGCTTAGTCAGACGACCGTGCATACTGCTGTCGGCGCCGACCTGTTCGGTAATGATTTTATCCAGCGCCTTGCGGCCTTTTTCGACTCGCGAACGCGCGCCTTCGTCAATCCACGGCAGGCTGCTGCGCAGACCGGCCTGATAATCCTGGGCCTGCTCGCGCTGGGCGGCGCTGAGGGCATAGGCCTTGCCGTTAAAGGTCAGGTTACCGTCCGGTTTGATCACCAGATTGCCATTTTCCCCTTTCACCTGGACCTGCTGCGGGGTGAGGATCACATCGTCACGCGGCGTGACGCTACACTGGTAGTCTGCATGGGCAGACAAAGCGGTGACGGAGAGCGCCACCGCCAGCAGCGTTTTACGCATCATAAAACTCCCTTAAGACAAAACGGGCCGGCAGTTGCCGACCCTTGTCAAACTTAGTCCCACCAGACGTCAAAAAGTTCGCTGGTGCGCACATCCTCTAACTTACGCGCTTCCAGCCATTGGCGCACGATAGCCTGATGCTCTTCGGTACATTTACCGATCTCCTGCATGCAGATCAGCCCCTCCCAGGAGAGATAGCCGCTGCCGTCAAAGGCCAGCTTGTTCGGCTCAATCACCTCTTCGATCAGATCGTTGACCGTCTGGTCGATCTGTTCTTCGCTGGTCCCTTCCGGGAAACGCCAGGCGACGGAGAAGCCTAACTCCTGAAACTCGTCGATATGCATTTTTTTCCGCAGACGACGGCTACGATTCTTGGCCATTATTTCACCCTCTCGAACATTAAGTCCCATACGCCGTGGCCGAGACGATGGCCACGCTGTTCAAATTTGGTTACCGGGCGCGATTCCGGGCGCGGTACGTAATCGTTGCTTGCCGACTGGTTACGGTACCCTTCCAGCGAGGACATCACTTCCAGCATATGGACGGCATAGGCTTCCCAGTCGGTCGCCATATGGAAGACGCCGCCGAGCTTCAGTTTACTTTTCACCAGCTCGGCGAAAGGCGGCTGCACGATACGACGTTTATTATGGCGCGCTTTGTGCCACGGGTCAGGGAAAAACAGCTGCACCATATTCAGCGAGTTATCCGGAATCATAGTGTGCAGCACTTCCACCGCATCGTGACACATCACGCGCAGGTTTTGCACACCTTCTTCTTCGGCCGAGGCCAGACAGGCGCCGACGCCCGGGGAGTGTACTTCGATGCCGAGGAAATTCTGTTCCGGTTTGGCTTTTGCCATCGCCACCAGCGAGGCGCCCATCCCGAAGCCAATTTCGAGGGTGACCGGCGCTTCGCGGCCAAACAGGGCGGCGAAATCGAGCGGCGCATCGTTGAATTCAACGCCCATCACCGGCCAAATGTTATCCAGCGCATGCTGCTGCCCTTTCGTCAGGCGGCCCTGGCGACGGACGAAGCTACGAATACGGCGCAGCGGACGGCCGTTTTCATCAAATTCCGGAGAGATGACGTCGTTTTTCATAAAAGTTAGGTCTGCTAGTGAAAGTGTTCGGAAAACGGGCATTATCCAAAGTTACCCGGCGGATGCAAGGGTTTACAGCCACTCGGCCTTGTGCTGCAATCTGCCACCCTGTAATCGCGATCCCGGAGCCGTAGCTTTGACTTTTCTCGCCACGCAATTTTCAGCCCAGGTCCTGGACTGGTACGACAAATACGGGCGTAAAACCCTGCCCTGGCAAATCGCCAAGACGCCCTACAAAGTATGGCTCTCCGAAGTGATGTTGCAACAAACCCAGGTGACCACGGTTATCCCGTATTTTGAACGCTTTATGGCGCGTTTCCCCACGGTGGTCGATCTCGCCAACGCGCCGCTGGATGAGGTGCTGCATCTGTGGACCGGACTGGGTTACTACGCGCGGGCGCGCAACTTACACAAAGCGGCGCAGCAGGTGGCGGCGCAGCACGGCGGCGAATTCCCGCAAACTTTTGACGAAGTGGCAGCGCTTCCCGGCGTCGGGCGCTCAACGGCGGGGGCCATTTTATCCCTTTCGCTCGGTCAGCATTATCCGATTCTCGACGGCAACGTGAAGCGCGTGCTCGCCCGCTGCTATGCTGTCAGCGGCTGGCCGGGGAAAAAAGAGGTGGAAAAACGGCTGTGGGAGATCAGCGAAGCGGTCACGCCGGCGAAGGGCGTGGAGCGCTTTAACCAGGCGATGATGGACCTCGGGGCGATGGTCTGCACCCGCTCGAAGCCGAAGTGCGAACTGTGCCCGCTGAGCAACGGCTGCGTGGCCTACGCCAATCATTCATGGGCAGAATATCCGGGCAAAAAACCGAAGCAGACCATTCCGGAACGCACCGGCTATTTCCTGCTGATGCAGCACGGCGACGAGGTGTTTCTCGCCCAGCGTCCGCCGGTGGGCCTGTGGGGCGGATTGTTCTGTTTTCCGCAGTTTGCCGACGAAGCGGGCCTGCGCGAGTGGCTGGCACAGCGCCAGATTAAGGCCGATAATCTGACGCAGCTCACCGCTTTTCGCCACACTTTCAGCCATTTCCATCTGGATATTGTGCCGATGTGGCTTACAGTGCACTCATCTGGCGCATGCATGGATGAAGGCAACGCACTCTGGTATAACTTAGCGCAGCCGCCGTCGGTCGGTCTGGCGGCCCCCGTGGAGCGTTTGTTGCAACAGTTAAAAGCCGGAACGCCGGTATAAATTTTCGGCTATCAAAGAGGATTGATTATGAGCAGAACCATTTTTTGTACCTTCCTGCAGCGTGAAGCGGACGGCCAGGATTTTCAGCTGTATCCGGGCGAACTCGGGAAGCGCATTTACAACGAAATCTCCAAAGAAGCCTGGGCGCAGTGGCAGCACAAGCAGACCATGCTGATCAACGAGAAAAAGCTCAGCATGATGAACCCGGAGCACCGCAAGCTGCTGGAGCAGGAGATGGTGCAGTTCCTGTTTGAAGGGAAAGACGTGCACATCGAAGGCTATACGCCGCCGGAAAAACAGTAAGGGCCCTGCGGCCTTTTAAAAACAAACACAACACGCACGCCCGGAATGATGAAAAAATACTTAGCGCTCGCGCTGATTGCGCCGTTGCTCGTTTCGTGTTCCAGCTCCAATAAAAAAGGCGCCGAATACAACGAGGCCTGGGTCAAGGATACCAACGGTTTTGATATCCTGATGGGCCAGTTTGCCCACAACATCGAGAACATTTGGGGGTACAACGAAGTCCTGCTCGCCGGGCCGAAGGACTACGTCAAATACACCGACCAGTATCAAACCCGCAGCCACATCAACTTCGATGAAGGGACGATCACCGTCGAGACCATCGCCGGCACCGATCCGCGCGGACGACTGCGCCAGGCGATCGTCAAAACCCTGCTGATGGGCGATGACCCCAACTCCATCGACCTCTATTCCGATGTCGATGACATTCAGATCTCCAAAGAGCCGTTCCTCTATGGCCAGGTGGTGGATAACACCGGGGCATCGATTCGCTGGGAGTGGCGCGCCGCGCGCTTTGCCGACTATCTGCTGCAAACCCGCCTGAAGAGCCGCAACAACGGCCTGCGCGTGGTCTACAGCATCACCATCAACCTGGTGCCGAACCACCTCGACAAACGTGCGCATAAATACCTCGGCATGGTGCGTCAGGCTTCGCGTAAGTATGGGGTTGATGAGTCGCTGATCCTCGCGATTATGCAGACCGAATCCTCCTTTAACCCTTATGCGGTCAGCCATGCCGACGCCATGGGGCTGATGCAGGTGGTCCAGCACAGCGCCGGCAGAGACGTCTTCCGTTCCCAGGGTAAATCGGGCCTGCCAAGCCGCAGCTATCTGTTCGACCCGGCGAATAACATTGACACCGGTACCGCCTACCTGGCGATGCTGAACAATGTCTACCTCGCCGGCATCGATAACCCCACCTCGCGTCGCTACGCGGTGATCACCGCCTATAACGGCGGCGCCGGCAGCGTACTGCGGGTCTTCTCCAGCGATAAAGTCCAGGCGGCCAATATCATCAACAGCATGGCGCCAGGGGACGTCTACCAGACCCTGACCACCCGCCATCCTTCGGCGGAATCGCGCCGCTATCTGTATAAAGTTAACACGGCGCAGAAAAGCTACCGCCGTAAATAACCCCCCTCCTGACACCGGCCTCAGCCCCGCGCTGAGGCCGCGTTTTTCTGCGCCATACGGTGCAATATCTTTCGGTTTTCTGCGGCAGTTAACAGAAGCCTTCGGTTGGCGAATGATAGAATCGCATCAAAATAACGGGTTTAATGTTATTTTAAAAACATAACAAGCCCACATTCGTGAGGATAACTACATGAATCTTAAGCTGCAGCTCAAAATACTGTCGTTCCTGCAGTTCTGTCTTTGGGGGAGCTGGCTTACCACGCTTGGCTCATACATGTTTGTCACCCTGAAGTTTGACGGCGCAGCAATCGGCGCGGTTTATAGCTCGCTCGGTATCGCCGCGGTGCTGATGCCGACGCTGCTCGGCATCGTCGCCGATAAGTGGATTAGCGCCAAATGGGTGTATGCCGTTTGTCACCTGGTGGGTGCGCTGACGCTGTATCTGGCGGCGCAGGTCACCACGCCGGGCGAAATGTTCCTCGTGATCCTCCTCAACTCGCTGGCCTATATGCCGACGCTGGGGCTGATTAACACCATCTCTTACTATCGCCTGCAGTCGGCGGGGCTGGATATCGTTACCGATTTTCCGCCGATCCGTATCTGGGGCACTATCGGCTTTATCTTCGCCATGTGGGGCGTCAGCTTCTCCGGCTTTGAGCTGAGCCATATGCAGTTGTACATCGGTGCGACGTTGTCGGTATTGCTGGCGCTGTTCACCCTGACGCTGCCGACGATCCCGGTGGCTAACGCCCAGCGTAATCAAAGCTGGACGGAGATGCTGGGGCTTAACGCTTTCGCGCTGTTTAAAAACAAGCGCATGGCCATCTTCTTTATCTTTTCGATGATGCTCGGCGCCGAGCTGCAAATCACCAACATGTTCGGTAATACCTTCCTGCACAGCTTCGATAAAGATCCGCTGTTTGCCGGCAGCTTTATCGTCGAACACGCCTCGGTGCTGATGTCGATCTCGCAGATCTCCGAGACCCTGTTTATCCTGACCATCCCGTTCTTCCTCAGCCGCTACGGCATTAAGAACGTCATGCTGATGAGTATCGTGGCGTGGATGCTGCGCTTCGGCCTGTTCGCCTTTGGCGACCCGACGCCGTTTGGCACCGTGCTGCTGGTACTGTCGATGATCGTCTACGGTTGCGCCTTCGACTTCTTCAACATCTCCGGTTCAGTGTTCGTTGAGAAAGAGGTGCGCCCGGAAATCCGCGCCAGCGCCCAGGGGATGTTCCTGATGATGACCAACGGCTTCGGCTGTATTCTCGGTGGCATGGTGAGCGGCAAAGTGGTGGAGCACTTTACCGTCGAAGGGATCACTAACTGGCAGAGCGTGTGGCTGATTTTCGCCGGCTATTCGCTGGCGCTGGCTTTTGCCTTCGTGGCGCTGTTCAAATACAAACACGTCAGACAGCCGACCGCCGCGCAGCAGAGCGCGTGATCGGCAAAAGTAAAACGCCCCGCCTGTTCGGCGGGGCGTTTTTTTATCCCTTCAACACGTAGCCATACAGCCGCTTAATGCCGTCCGGATCCGTCTCGCTATAGACTCCCTGCAGCTCCGGCGAGAAGCCCGGCAGCATATTGACCCCCTCCTCCAGCGCGAGGAAATAGCGCAGCACAGCGCCCCCCCAGACCTCACCGGGCACCACGCATAATACCCCCGGCGGATACGGCAGCGCCCCTTCCGCCGCGACGCGGCCCTCCGCCTCGCTCAGACGCACCAGCTCCACGTCGCCGCGGATAAATTCGCGGTTGGCATCCTGGGGATTCATCACCACCCGCGGGAAGCTCTGTTTACGGAACATCTCTTTTTGCAGGCTCTTCACGTCAAAGCTGACGTACAGATCGTGCATCTCCTGGCACAGTTCGCGCAGGGTATAGTCGCGATAACGCACCGGATATTTGTTGTAGATGGTCGGCAACACATCGGCCAGCGGCGTATCCGCTTCAATATGCTGTTCAAACTGCCCCAGCATCGCCACCAGCTGCGCCATTTTTTCGGCGCTTTCCGCCGGCGTCAGCAGGAACAGAATCGAGTTGAGATCGCACTTCTCCGGCACAATGCCGTTTTCCCGCAGGTAATGCGCCAGAATGGTCGCCGGGATGCCGAACTCACTGTACTCTCCGCTCTCCGCGTCGATGCCCGGGGTGGTCAACAACAGCTTGCACGGGTCGACAAAATACTGGTCGTCGGCATAGCCCTCGAAGCCATGCCAGCGCGCGCCCGGTTCGAAGCTGAAGAAACGGCGCTCCCGGGCGATCGCCTCAGTCGGGTGATCCTGCCACGGGCGCCCCGCCACTATCGGCGGAATAAAAGGCTGGATCATCTTGCAATTGGCGATGATCGCTTTGCGCGCCTCGATGCCCAGCGCCACGCATTCGGCCCACAGGCGGCGGCCGCTCTCGCCTTCGTGGATTTTGGCGTTGACGTCCAGTGCGGCGAACAGCGGATAAAACGGGCTGGTAGAGGCATGCAGCATAAAGGCGTTATTCAGCCGCTTGTGCGGACAGAAGCGCGCCTGGCCGCGCAAATGGTTATCCTTTTTATGGATCTGCGACGTCTGCGAGAAACCGGCCTGCTGCTTGTGAACGGACTGGGTGACAAAAATGCCCGGATCGTCCGGCGTCAGCTCCAGCAGCAGCGGCGAACAGTCGGCCATCATCGGGATAAACTGCTCATAGCCCACCCACGCCGAGTCGAACAGGATGTAATCGCAGAGGTGGCCGATTTTATCGACCACCTGGCGGGCGTTATAGACCGTGCCGTCATAGGTTCCGAGCTGGATCACCGCCAGACGAAACGGGCGAGCGGCCGTGGCTTTCTCTGGCGCCGCTTCACGGATGAGATCCCGCAGGTAGCGCTCATCAAAGCAGCGCTCGTCAATACCGCCGATAAAGCCGAACGGATTGCGCGCGGCTTCAAGATAGACAGGCGTCGCTCCAGCCTGAATCAGCGCCCCGTGATGGTTTGACTTGTGGTTGTTGCGATCGAACAGCACCAGATCGCCGCGGGTCAACAGCGCGTTGGTCACGACTTTGTTGGCCGCCGAGGTGCCGTTAAGGACGAAGTAGGTTTTATCCGCATTAAAGACCTTCGCGGCGAACTTCTGCGCATGCTTGGCCGACCCTTCGTGGATCAGCAGATCGCCTAATTTTACATCGGCGTTACACATATCGGCGCGAAAGACGTTTTCGCCAAAAAAGTCATAGAACTGACGGCCTGCGGGATGCTTTTTGAAAAAGGCCCCGTGCTGGTGTCCCGGACAGGCAAAAGTGCTGTTATCCATTTCGACGTACTGGGTCAGCGTATTGAAAAACAGCGGCAGCAGACGCGCTTCATAATCGCAGGCCGCCGCTTCCAGCTCGAGCCACTCCTGATCTTTACCGGCGATCACCGCCTGTACCCCCTCCGGCTTATCGACCGCCGTCTCGCTCAGCAGGTAGACCGGCAGGTTAAATCCGCTACGCCTGAGGAGGGCAAGGATACCGCTGCGACTGTCCGCCGCGGTGATGACGACTGCCGCCACATCGGTAAAATCGGTACTGTCCAGCGCCACAACGCGGCGGTGGGTGGACAAGCGGGTGACCAGCTCGCAGCTGGCGGCAATGTGCATGGATTTCATAAGCGCAAATGCCCGTATCGGGAGTGTAAAAATCTCAGACAAGGAAAACCTTGCCCAACGATGTGTCCGGGTCTGACGGATTCAGCTCCGACCGCCGGACATCAGTAAAAGCAGACGCGTCCGATCTTACTGTTGCCCTACAGTGAGCATACGTGTCCTTCACCGCATGGTGAACGAAGGGGTAAGCGTAGCAAGATGAGGCAGCCCACGCATCTGTGCGCGGCGTCGCTGGCGAGGTAATGGCAGTGTCGTCATCGGCGGCCTCATATCAGGGAGGAGAAAATTCGCGCAATCATGGCACCTTTCCCTGACAGGCGCAAGATGAAAACCGTATGCACTTATATCACGGATACACAAGCTTTCACGGCGGGTTAACGTCATAATCAATCGGTTATCAGGGATATTTAACAGGAGTCAGCGTGGTTACAGGACCTTTTATTAATGCCAGCGCGGTGCTGGTCGGCGGCGTGTTAGGCGCCTTACTCAGCCAGCGGTTGCCGGAACGGATCCGCACATCCATGACCTCAATTTTTGGCCTGGCGTCATTAGGCATCGGTATTTTACTGGTGATTAAATGCGCCAATCTGCCGGTGATGGTGCTGTCGACCCTGGTGGGAACGCTGCTCGGCGAAATATGCAATATGGAAAAAGGCATAAATACGCTGGTCAGTCAGCTTCAGCAGTTGCTGTCATCGAAGGGTAAGAAAAAGGCCTCGGCGCATGACTCCTATATTCAGAGCTATGTGGCGATTATCGTCCTGTTCTGCGCCAGCGGCACCGGCGTCTTCGGCGCCATGCGCGAAGGGATGACCGGCGACGCCAGCATTCTGATTGCCAAAGCGTTTCTTGATTTTTTCACCGCCACCATTTTCGCCTGCACCCTGGGCATTGCCGTCGCCGCCATCAGCGTGCCGATGCTGCTTATCCAGCTGACCCTCGCGGCCTGCGCGGCGATCATTATGCCGCTCACCACGCCGATGATGCTGGCGGATTTCAGCGCCGTCGGCGGTATGCTGCTGGTGGCCACCGGGCTGCGCATCTGCGGAATAAAAATGTTTGCCGTGGTGAATATGCTGCCTGCGCTGGTGCTGGCGATGCCGATTTCAGCGGCCTGGACGCTGTTTTTTGCCTGAAGACGCGTGCTTTTAGCGCAATGTGGTGATAGATTGTTCAGTCTGCTGCAAAACAGATAAATTTCGTTGACGAGGCGCGGCGATTACGGTTTAATGCGCCCCGTTGCCCGGATAGCTCAGTCGGTAGAGCAGGGGATTGAAAATCCCCGTGTCCTTGGTTCGATTCCGAGTCCGGGCACCACTATTTAAAGAACCCGCCCAAAAGGCGGGTTTTTGCTTTTCTGCATCCGGACTCTCCATCGAACTGCGTTCGATTATTCGCCGCACAGCGGCTCACCCCTTCGGGGCCAGCGCGACACGCGCGCTGTTCAACGCCTACGGCGTTAGTCCGAGTCCGGGCACCACTATTTAAAGAACCCGCCCAAAAGGCGGGTTTTTGCTT
>NZ_JBEAJL010000042.1:0-13220 GCF_040065275.1 Klebsiella sp. JB_Kp042 | reverse complement strand
ATGCGTGATCTGATCCTTCAACTCAGCAAAAGTTCGATTTATTCAACAAAGCCCCCTGATTTATGCGTATAGCTTGAGGGATCGGCATAAACAACGGATGAACTTAGCGCTGCAGCCAGCGCAACATATGAAACCTTGAATTTAAACATGTAATTTATTCCTTTAAATATGAAAAAATGAATCAGTAAATTGCAGTAATGTGCTGATGAAAACTAATACCTCCACTGTAATGAAAAGCCCATATTCATGGCATCGCTATGAAAGTCGTCAGGTTTACTGATGGGCGTGCCGATAAAAAAGTCATATTGCGTAGACGCTATTTCTCCGCGGACGCCGCCGACTGCGCCAGAAAGACTTTTTCCTTGCCTGGCGCGCTCGCTACCAATGATCCGGCCGAAGTCAAGACCAAGATATACCTGCCGGTCGGGGGTGGGAATATTCCAGCTAAAATCATTGCGCCAGTACCAGCCTTGATTGGCCGAAAGCGTATTTTCACCATCAAAGCCGCGAACCGTCCAGCGATTGCCGATATTAAACTGGTTGTCCGAAGATAATCTATCCGGGCTGAACTGGGCATGGAAACGCGGCATCCAGCTAAACTTATCGCCGGTTGCGGCAAACCGCATTAAGGCCTGTATATCGGCGTGAACGATGCGCGAATGGCGGCTATATAAACCGGCTTTTTCCTCCGGCGTAGGCACGGAGCTGAGCCACGGCAGGCTGCGCTGAATACCTACGCTGGCGTCGACAATTTTATTGTTAAAATAGCGCTGGTGGCGCAGGGTAAA
Source organism: Klebsiella sp. JB_Kp042 (assembly GCF_040065275.1). Taxonomy (NCBI): domain Bacteria; kingdom Pseudomonadati; phylum Pseudomonadota; class Gammaproteobacteria; order Enterobacterales; family Enterobacteriaceae; genus Klebsiella; species Klebsiella sp. JB_Kp042. The sequence continues at coordinate 12,432 of NZ_JBEAJL010000042.1, read as the reverse complement.
TTCCCAGACAGGATTTTGTTTACGCATTACATGCAGCTCATCGCCGCCAAAAAAGTAGTGCGAACTGCTCTTTGCTATGCGCAGATCGGCGGTCGTTTTTTGTTGTCGGGTATGCGAAAGCAGGCGGCTAAGGGTCGCGCTGTAATAACGGTTTTTACTTTTATAGTCGATGCTTGACCATCTTCCTTTAAACAGCTGGCGGTACTGGCTGTAGGAGCCGTACAGGCTCAATGACCAGTAACCAAAAGGCACGGAGTAGTAAAGATTGCCGTTATGGTTGCCGTCGTTGTGCTGGTTGAATTCAACGTCGCCGCCTGCCGAGATGGAAAGAATATCGTTCAATGAAGATAAATCGTAAAGGTATAGCGCGCCGCCGCCCTGATAGCGACCGCTGGCGCGGCTGCCTGCGTCATCAAGCCAGGCGCCAACCTGCCACTGTTTATCCATTACCCGGGCGATTTCAATATCACTTTCGCCAATGTGTTCCCCGGGCCGCAGCTTCATATGGGCGCTGGTGCCAGGCAGCCGCTGCAGGTTAGCCATCCCTTGTTCAAGATCGCTGAGGCGCAGGATTTTACCGGTATGCGTGGGCATGGAGGTCCACAGGTTCGTCACGGCACTATTCGGCGCAAAATCAATATGCCCCGTTTTGCCATAAGTCAGCGTTATTTTGAGAATGCCCCCTTCTAGTGACTGAGAAGGGATATCGATCAGGGAAGTAATATACCCTTGCGTTATCAGTTCATTTTGTAAGGCGTTCGTCAGCAGGCGAATCCCATCTATTCCGAGGCAATGGCCGGGCGCCTGGGCTGCGATCTTCCCGAGGAGGGCGGTGGTTTTTGCGTTGTCCTCGGAGGTAATATCAACTTTCGTGATATACCGACAGGTCGCTTCTTCGGGAAATATCAAGGTTTGCGTTTTCGCATAGGTGCGAGAAGATTGGTATTGCTGCTGATGGGGCATTAATGCGCTTTCACGGGCTTTATCCTGTTCAACCTGGTTTACCGTTGCGGCCTCAATACCCGCCCAGGCGGTAAAGCAGGTGAGCAAATTTAAACACAAAATAATGGCCAGTCTGTTAGTGTTAGTCCGCATGAAGCAATATCCGTTTGTTTCATTGAGTAAGATTATAATTAATGGTTGTGCGCGGCATGAAATAGCCTGCGCGACGTATAGCAAGTCAATTGAAATATTATTTTCAAGAAATTTAAACTCACGGGGATTATTACAAGATGCCGTATGCTAACGATGACGTGGCGGTTAATCTATTCTACGGCCCCTGAATTCTTTGTGAAATTTTTACTTCACGTTGTGAAGCTGTCGCTTTGAGATGAAGCGATTGAAAAGGGGAGGGGCTGACAGGCGCGCACGGTGATATCGTGCGCGCCGCAGAAGTTAGTGCAGAATTTTGGCGAGGAAGTCTTTGGCGCGATCGGATTGTGGGTTAGCGAAGAACGCTTCTTTATCGGCGTCTTCGACAATCTTTCCTTCATCCATAAAGATCACCCGGTTGGCCACCTTGCGGGCGAAGCCCATTTCGTGGGTAACCACCATCATAGTCATCCCTTCGTTGGCCAGTTCCACCATGACGTCCAGTACCTCGTTGATCATCTCCGGGTCGAGCGCGGATGTAGGTTCATCAAACAGCATGGCGATCGGGTCCATGCACAGCGCACGGGCGATGGCCACGCGCTGCTGCTGGCCGCCGGAGAGCTGCGCCGGATATTTTTCCGCATGCGCCGCCAGGCCCACGCGCTCCAGCAGCTTGAGACCCTTCTTGCGCGATGACGCTTTGTCACGATTGAGCACCTTAACCTGCGCCAGCGTCAGGTTGTCGATAATCGACAGGTGTGGGAATAGTTCAAAATGCTGAAACACCATTCCGACATGCGAGCGCAGTTTGGCAAGATTGGTCTTTTTATCGTTAACCACGGTGCCATCGACGATAATCTGCCCCTGCTGCACCGGCTCAAGGCCGTTCACGGTTTTAATCAGTGTGGATTTACCGGAGCCTGACGGCCCGCAGACCACCACGACTTCGCCTTTTTTCACTTCCGTGGAGCAATCGGTCAGCACCTGAAAGTGACCATACCATTTTGAAACATTTTTCAGGGTAATCATTACACAGTCCTTTTCTTCAACCAGCTGACCAACAGCGAGGCGCTGAGGCTAATCACAAAATAGACGCCGCCCGCGAACAGGATCATTTCGACCTGGGTCCCGTCACGCTCGCCAATCGTCGAGGCGGTACGGAAGAAGTCGGCGAGGCTCAATACATACACCAGCGAGGTATCCTGGAAGAGGACGATCCCCTGGGTTAACAGCAGCGGCACCATGGCGCGGAAGGCCTGCGGCAGGATCACCAGCCGCATCGACTGCCAGTGGGTCATTCCCAGCGCCAGCGCGGCGCTCGACTGGCCGCGGGAGATGCTCTGGATGCCGGCGCGGATAATCTCCGAGTAGTAGGCGGCTTCGAACATCGAAAACGCCACCATCGCCGAGATCAGGCGAATATCCGTTTTCGGCGACAGTCCCAGCACATTCTGCAGGAAGCCCGGGACAATCAGGTAGAACCACAGCAGAACCATCACCAGCGGGATAGAACGGAACACGTTAACGTAGGATTTAGCAAACCAGGCCAGCGGCAGAAAGCTGGACAGGCGCATTACCGCCAGCAGGGTGCCCCAGACGATACCGACCACGATGGCAATCACTGTGATCTTCAGGGTGATCACCAGCCCCGCCAGCAGGTAGGGCATGGAGGGAACGATCGAACTCCAGTCAAAATCGTACATTATTTGCCTCCCATATTGTCAGGCAGGCGAACCTTACGCTCGACCACATACATAATCAGCATAATCACCGCGTTGATGAAAACGTAGGCCAGGGTGATGGCGGTAAAAGACTCCCAGGCATGAGCGGAGTAGTCCAGCAGTTTGCCCGCCTGCGCGGCCATATCGGCCAGACCGATAGTGGAGGCGATGGCCGAGTTTTTCACCAGGTTCATCATCTCCGAGGTCATCGGCGGCACGATAACGCGATAGGCGTTCGGCAGCAGCACGTAGCGGTAGGTTTGCGGCAGGGTCAACCCCATCGCCAGACCGGCGTTCTTTTGCCCGCGCGGCAGCGACTGGATAGCGGCGCGTACCTGCTCGCAGACGCGAGCGGCGGTAAACAGCCCCAGGCACAGCATCGAGGAGACAAAGAACTGAATATTTGGGTCCAGCTCCGATTTAAACCACATGCCGATATTTTCCGGCAGGAATTCCGGCACCACCAGGTACCAGGTAAAGAACTGCACGATCAGCGGCACGTTGCGAAACAGTTCGACATAGCAGGTGCCAATCCCTGAGAGCAGACGATTGGGCACCGTGCGTAAAATACCGAACAGCGAGCCGACGAGAAAAGCGATGATCCAGGCCGAGATGGAGAGGGCGACGGTGATCTGAAAACCGCTCCACAGCCAGCCCAGGTAGGTAGTGTTGCCGAAGGGGGCCTGTTGCAGGAATATCCCCCAGTTCCAGTCTATTGACATACATGACTCCTGGAAAAAAAAGGGTAGCCATTGCTACCCTCGAAGACGGTTGTCCAGCTTGTTTCGGTATTCGCGGCGGCTGGGGAACGACCAGCCGCCGTATAGTCTGTCCGTGCTGTGACAACCATCGGGAGGGCAGGATATCCCGCCCCTGGTTGTTATAATTAGTTCAGTGCTTTGTCATTAGGTGATTTGAACAGCGCTTTCATGTCGTCCGACAGCTCGAAGTTCAGGTTAAGATTTTTTGGCGGAATCGGGTTTTTGAACCATTTATCGAACCACTTCGCCGCTTCGCCAGAGGTCTGGGCCTGGGCAACGGTTTCATCGACCAGCGCCTTGAAGGCCGGATCGTCCTTACGCAGCATGCAGCCATAGGCTTCTTTCGACTGCGCGGTGCCGACGATTTCCCAGTTATCCGGTTTCTTCGCCTTGGCGCGTTCGCCGGCCAGCAGAGCGTCATCCATCATAAAGGCCACCGCGCGTCCGCTCTCTAGGGTGCGGAAAGAGTCGCCATGATCTTTGGCGCTGATGATGCGCATATTCATTTTTTTCTCATCGTTCAGCTTATGCAGCAGGATCTCTGAGGTGGTCCCGGAGGTGACAACGACCGCCTTATCCTTCAGGTCCGGGAAATCTTTGATCGGGCCGCCTTTCTTCACCAGCAGACGAGTGCCGACGACGAAGATAGTATCGGAGAAGGCCGCCTGCTTCTGGCGCTCGAGGTTGTTGGTGGTTGAGCCGCACTCGAAATCAAAGGTGCCATTCTGCAGCAGCGGGATACGATTCTGCGAGGTAACCGGGATCAGTTTGACCTGCAGATCGGGTTTGTTCAGCTTCTTCTTGATGGCATCGACGATGGCGTTGGAGTAGTCCTGAGAGTAACCCACAACCTTCTGTTGGTTATCGTAGTAAGAGAAAGGGACGGAAGATTCGCGATGGCCGACAACGATAACGCCGTTTTTCGCGATCTTATCCAGAGTGCTCTGGCCAGCCGCCGGGGCAGCATCTTCCGCCTGCGCCAGACCAGCGGTCATTCCCATTACCAGCATTGCCGTGGCCAGTTTACGTAATTGCATATCCAACTCCTTATCCGCAGCGTCACCGACGCTATTGATACCCATTGTGATTGTGTGTGTTGTTATTGGGGGCACGCATCCACGTGCCGCATTTGTATGTGTTTGTTAGCATTTAGTTTGGCTTAATGTAAAGATTTTGCTGTTTTATTGTTTATTTTTGCGAAGCGCTCCGCACCAATCGGAGGCAAATATCTTCCATTGCACCAAAATAGCGCGACCGTCGATCGTTTATGGTGCAACCCGGTTGCACTGGGCCAGAGGACGGCGCTACCCGATTAAATAAAGCAATGACTGTGCCAGGGTGGCAAATGACGGGAAGAAAAAAAGCCGACGACGGGCGTCGCCGGCAGAGCATTTATCGGCGACGCTGACGCAGGCTCATCAGCAGCGCGCCGAAGCCGAGCAGCGCCGTCAGCGCCCACAGCGGCCAGTTGCCAGTGCGGGCGTAAGGGGTCAAGCCGCTGGTGGGCGTCACGGTGGTGGTCAACACCTCGCGGGTAAACTGCGGGATCATCTTCTGAATCTCGCCGCGCGGGCCGATGACGGCGGTAATGCCGTTGTTGGTGCTGCGCAGCAGCGGGCGGGCCAGCTCCAGGGCGCGCATCCGCGCCATCTGGAAGTGTTGCCACGGGCCGATGGACTTGCCGAACCAGGCGTCGTTGGAGATGGTCAGCAGGAAGTCGGTGTCCGGACGGAAGTTATCCCGCACCTGTTCCCCGAGGATGATCTCGTAGCAGATGGCCGCGGTCAGCTTGAGGTTATGCGCCATCAGCTGCGGCTGCACGTAGGGACCGCGGCTGAAGGAGGACATCGGCAGGTCGAAGAATGGCGCCAGCGGACGCAGAATCGACTCCAGCGGTACAAACTCGCCGAACGGCACCAGATGGTTCTTGTTGTAGCGGTTGGTCGAGTCGTAGCGGTACGGGTTATCTTTGCCGAGGGTAATGATGGTGTTGTAGGTGTCGTAGCGGTTCTGCTTATTGAGACGCGCGTCGACGATGCCGGTGATCAGTGAGCTGTCTTTTGCGCGCAGCAGATCGTCCATCATGCTGAGGAACTGCTGCTGGTTGATCTCGAGATCCGGGATCGCCGATTCGGGCCAGATAATCAGCTGCGAGTGGCCGATATGCGGCTGGGTCAGCGTCAGATAGGTTTTCAGAGTGTTAACCAGCTGCTTCTCGTCCCACTTCATGGCCTGCGGGATATCGCCTTGCACCAGCGAGACCTGCGTCGCACGCGCCGGCAGCAGCTGATACCACTGGATATAGCGCAGCGGGAACGGCAGGGCGAACAGCAGCGCGGCAATGACCAGCGGCTTCCCGTTGCGCTGTACGAGGGCCAGGGCCAGCAGGCCGCTTACCATCATCAGCAGGAAGTTGATCGCCTCGACGCCCATTACCGGCGCCAGGCCTTTCAGCGGGCCGTCAATCTGGCTGTAGCCGAACTGCAGCCACGGAAAACCGGTCAGCACCCAGCCGCGCAGGAACTCGGTGATCTGCCAGATGACGGGAGCGGCGATCGCCACCCGCAGCCAGCTGGTTTTGGGCCACAGACGGGCGAGCAGGCCGGCAAACAGGCCGGTGTAGAGCGAGAGATAGGCCGCCAGCAGCACGACGAGGAAGACGTTAACCGGGCCCGGCATACCGCCAAACTGCGCGATACTGACATAGACCCAGTTGATACCCGTGCCGAACAGGCCGAGCCCCCAGAAATAGCCGATGCCGGCGCTTTGCAGCGGGCGGCGGTTGAGGGTTAACGCCTGCAGACCGACCAGCGAAATAATCGCCGCGGGCCAGAAGTCATAAGGTGAAAAAGCCAGCGTTCCGCTGGCTCCGAATAGCAGCGCCAGCAGCAGACGTACGCGCTGACGTTCAAGAAGAGAGGCAAATACCATTTAGGCTAATCGTCCCGTTAATTAACGCCTGTTGCCACAGGCTATGCTATTTGCCAGCCGGGGGAGGGGACAACCGGGGATCGCCCACGGTCTGTCTCCCGGCTGGCCGTGACCTTCAGCGCCGCCGCTTACTCTTCCAGCTTCGGCTGAGGAGCGTCATCCGGCAGCTTAACATGCACCTGAATGATACGACGACTATCTGCCATTGCTACCTTGAATTGGTAACCATCAATGTCGATAGATTCGCCGCGAGCCGGCAGGTGGCCAAAGGCCTGCATTACCAGTCCGCCAATGGTATCCACTTCTTCATCGCTGAAGTGCGTATCGAAGGCGTCATTGAAGTCTTCGATAGAGGCCAGAGCGCGCACCGTCCACGTATGGCGGCTCAGCTGGCGGAAATCGATATCTTCTTCTTCGTCGTACTCGTCTTCAATTTCCCCGACGATGAGCTCAAGGATATCCTCGATGGTCACCAGACCGGAGACGCCGCCGAATTCGTCAATAACGATCGCCATATGGTAGCGCTGTGAGCGAAACTCTTTTAGCATGCGGTCGACCCGCTTGCTTTCCGGAACGACAACCGCCGGCCGTAACACTTTTTCCATGCTGAAAGCTTCGGCGTCGCTGCGCATAAACGGCAGCAGATCCTTGGCCATCAGAATCCCTTCGATGTGATCTTTATCTTCACTGATGACCGGGAAGCGCGAGTGGGCGGATTCGATGATGACATCAAGGCACTCGTCCAGCGTCTGATTGCGTTTCAGGGTAATCATTTGTGAACGGGGGATCATAATGTCGCGGACCCGCTGGTCGGCGATATCCATTACCCCTTCGAGCATGTCACGGGTATCTTCATCGATAAGGTCGTTCTGCCCGGAATCACGGATCAGCGCCAGCAGTTCATCGCGGTTTTTCGGTTCCCCGTGAAAGAGCTGGCTGAGTAACAGGGAGAAAAATCCCTTTTTGCTGTTTACTGTGTCACTACTGTGTGAATTGTCGTCGCTCATGGCGTCGTTTGGGTTCTCATGTTGATTTAATGTCGCTCGTCGCGCGTACACTCAGCGCCGGACGGCATGGGTTGCCTGAGGTTCAGGCGGGTAAAATGCATGAACAGCGGCCGGATGAGACGCAAGCGCCGCCATCCGGCAGGGGGCTATTCAGCAATCTTCTCGGAAATGTACGGGTCCTCATAGCCCAGAGCAAGCATTATCTCTGTTTCTAGGGCTTCCATCTCTTCCGCTTCGTCATCTTCGATGTGATCGTAGCCCAGCAGATGGAGACTGCCGTGAACCACCATATGCGCCCAGTGCGCCTCCAGCGGCTTCCCTTGCTCGCTGGCTTCCTGCTCCACCACCTGACGGCAAATGATCAGATCGCCGAGCAGCGGCATTTCAATCCCCGGCGGCGCTTCAAACGGGAAAGAGAGGACATTGGTCGGCTTATCCTTGCCGCGATAGGTCAGGTTCAGCTCATGGCTTTCTGCAACGTCGACCAGACGAATCGTTAACTCTGACTCCTCCTGAAACGGCGGAATGACGGCGTCGACCCAGCGTTGAAAAAGGGCTTCGTCCGGCAGGCCGCTGGTCTCTTCGCAGGCCAGCTGTAAATCGAGGATCACCTGACTCATTTTTGCTCCTGTTCCTGGGCTTCGCGCTTGCGCTCGGCGGCCAGTTCTGCTTTACGTTTCTGGTCTGCGGCTTCCCATGCCTCATAGGCGTTCACGATGCGGGCGACCACTGGATGGCGGACCACGTCTTCGCTATGGAAGAAGTTAAAGCTGATCTCATCGACTTCCGCCAGCACTTCGATGGCGTGGCGCAGACCGGATTTGGTGCTGCGCGGCAGGTCAATCTGCGTGATGTCGCCGGTGATCACCGCCTTGGAGTTAAAGCCGATGCGGGTCAGGAACATCTTCATCTGCTCGATGGTGGTGTTCTGGCTTTCATCAAGAATGATAAAGGCGTCATTCAGCGTCCGTCCGCGCATATAGGCCAGCGGAGCCACTTCGATGACGTTACGCTCAATCAGCTTTTCCACCTTCTCAAAGCCGAGCATCTCGAACAGCGCGTCGTACAGCGGGCGCAGATACGGGTCGACCTTCTGGCTCAGATCGCCGGGCAGGAAGCCGAGCTTTTCGCCCGCCTCGACGGCCGGACGGGTCAGCAGAATGCGGCGGATCTCCTGGCGCTCCAGCGCATCGACCGCCGCCGCCACCGCCAGATAGGTTTTCCCGGTACCTGCCGGACCCACGCCGAAGGTGATGTCGTGATCGAGGATATTGGCGATGTACTGCGCCTGGTTCGGCGTACGCGGTTTGATCACCCCGCGCTTGGTCTTGATATTGACGGCTTTTCCGTACTCCGGCACGCTCTCGGCGCTCTGCTCCAGCACGCGCGCCTCTTTGATCGCCAGATGGATCTGCTCTGGTTCAATATCACGAATCTGACCGCGCATCGGCGCCGTGTCGACATACAGGCTGCGCAGAATATCGGCGGCGGCGTGCACGCATAGGGCGCGTCCGGTCAGTTTAAAGTGATTGTCACGGCGGTTGATCTCAATGCCTAACCGACGTTCCAGCTGTTTGATGTTGTCGTCAAACGGGCCGCACAGGGCTAACAGGCGTGCGTTATCCGCTGGCTCCAGGGTAATTTCACGAGTGTCTATGTTCAAACTGTTCCTCTTTACGCAGGTGGCCGGACGCGGCGCGTGGCCGGCTAATCAGGAAATTATTTACGTCACAGGAAAATGGCGCAAGCATTGCTGTAGATATAGGGACGGATAGAGGAATTACAAGGCCTGCCGGAACCGACAGGCCTGAAGGGATCACGGCTGATAGATACCCACGCCCAGATCGTTCTCTTTACGGGTGCGGGCAATCACTGATTCAGGTGATTCAGCGATACGCAGACCCATCTCCGCTTCGGTGCGCACGATTTTGCCGCGCAGCGAGTTGGTGTAAACATCGACAATTTCGACATCCACAAACTTGCCGACGAGGTCCGGGGTGCCTTCAAAGTTGACCACCCGGTTGTTCTCCGTACGTCCGGAAAGCTCCATGATGTTCTTGCGCGACGTGCCTTCCACCAGGATGCGCTGTACCGTGCCGAGCATGCGACGGCTCCAGGCCATCGCCTGCTGGTTGATGCGCTCCTGCAGAATATACAGACGCTGTTTCTTATCGGCATCCGGCACGTCGTCTACCATATCGGCCGCCGGGGTGCCCGGGCGGGCGGAGAAGATAAAGCTGTAGCTCATATCGAAATTGACGTCGGCGATAAGCTTCATTGTCTTTTCGAAATCTTCCGTAGTTTCGCCGGGGAAGCCGACGATAAAGTCGGAGCTTATCTGAATATCCGGACGCGCTTCACGCAGCTTGCGAATAATCGCTTTATACTCCAGCGCGGTATGGGTGCGTCCCATCAGGTTCAGCACGCGGTCGGAGCCGCTTTGCACCGGCAGGTGCAGGAAGCTCACCAGCTCCGGCGTATCGCGATAGACATCGATGATATCGTCGGTAAATTCGATCGGGTGGCTGGTGGTGAAGCGAATGCGGTCGATGCCGTCGATAGCGGCCACCAGGCGCAGCAGATCGGCAAAGCTGCCGGTAGTGCCGTCGTAGTTCTCGCCGCGCCAGGCGTTCACGTTCTGGCCCAGCAGGTTGACTTCACGCACGCCCTGCGCCGCCAGTTGGGCGATTTCAAACAGGATATCGTCGCACGGGCGGCTGACTTCTTCTCCGCGGGTGTAGGGCACCACGCAGTAGGTGCAGTATTTGTTGCAGCCTTCCATAATCGAGACAAAGGCGGTCGGGCCTTCGGCGCGCGGTTCTGGCAGACGATCGAATTTTTCAATTTCCGGGAAGCTGATATCAACCACCGGGCTGCGGTTGCCGCGCACGGAGTTAATCATCTCCGGCAGGCGGTGCAGGGTTTGCGGCCCGAAAATAATATCGACATAGTGCGCGCGCTGACGAATATGGTCGCCTTCCTGGGAAGCCACGCAGCCGCCAACGCCAATAATCAGGTCCGGGTTCTTCTCTTTCAGCAGCTTCCAGCGGCCAAGCTGATGGAAAACTTTTTCCTGGGCCTTCTCACGAATTGAGCAGGTATTGAGCAACAGCACATCTGCTTCTTCCGCCACTTCGGTCAGTTGATACCCATGTGTCGCATCCAGCAGATCGGCCATCTTTGATGAATCATACTCGTTCATCTGACAGCCCCAGGTTTTAATATGGAGTTTTTTTGTCATTGACTTGCTCATGCTCAGTAATAGATATCCAAAACGCGGGGATATATACAGGGTGAATTTCGCATTCCAGGGCGCGTATTGTAATGCTTTGGTCGCCCCCTGACCAGTGCGAGCGTTATCACCGCAAGAGGGCGAAAAATCCGGTAAACTTAACGGATTCTGCTTTAAGGATAATAGCCATGACAATTCACGCAACAGATGTCGCCATCGTGGGCGGCGGCATGGTCGGCGGCGCCCTGGCGTTGGGGCTGGCGCAACAGGGATTTACCGTGACGGTGCTTGAGAAAACGGCGCCTCCGGCTTTCGATCCGGCATCCGCTCCGGATGTGCGGATCTCGGCGATCAGCGCGGCCTCGGTCGGCCTGCTGAAAAGCCTTGGCGTCTGGGATGCCGTGCGGGCGATGCGCGTCCACGCTTACCGTCGTCTGGAGACCTGGGAGTGGGAGAGCGCCCACGTCGCCTTTGACGCCGCCGAGCTTAAGCTGCCGGAGCTGGGCTATATGGTCGAGAACAAGGTCCTGCAGTGGGGCCTGTGGCAAGCGCTGACGGCGCACGAAGGGGTTACCCTGCGTGTTGGCGGCGAACTGGAGGCGATGCAGCGCGGCGAGGCGGAGACGGCGTTGCGTTTACGCGACGGGGAGACGATCCACGCCCGGCTGGTTATCGGCGCCGACGGCGCCAGCTCTCAGGTGCGGGAGATGGCCGGCATCGGCGTGCATGCCTGGCAATATCAGCAATCCTGTATGCTCATTAGCGTCCAATGCGCCGACGATCCCGGCGACAGCACCTGGCAGCAGTTTACCCCCAGCGGACCGCGCGCTTTCCTGCCGCTGTTCGACAACTGGGCCTCGCTGGTGTGGTATGACGCCCCGGCGCGGATCCGTCAGCTGCAGGGTATGTCCATGCCCCAGCTCCAGCAGGAGATCGCCCGCCATTTCCCGGCGCGTCTCGGGCGGGTGACGCCGCAGGCGGCCGGCGCCTTCCCGCTCACCCGGCGTCATGCGCTGCAGTATGTTCAGCCTGGTCTGGCGCTGGTGGGCGATGCGGCGCACACCATTCATCCGCTGGCGGGGCAGGGGGTTAACCTTGGCTATCGTGATGTCGACGCCCTGCTGGAGGTCCTGACGCAAGCGCGCGGCCGCGGCGAAGAGTGGGCCAGCCTGCCGGTGCTCAAGCGCTACCAGGGGCGGCGGCGGGCGGATAATTTTATTATGCAGTCGGGGATGGATCTGTTTTACGCCGGATTCAGCAATGACCTGGCGCCGGTGCGGATGCTGCGCAATATTGGCCTGATGGCGGCCGAACGCGCCGGGGCGCTGAAGCGTCAGGCGCTGAAGTATGCGTTAGGCTTGTAAACCGGCGTCGCGGGCAGGGGCGTCGTGGAAAGCGCCTGCCCGGCAGTCAGTGATGCGCCAGGATGGCAAAACGCCAATAACAAAAAAGCCCACCGAGGTGGGCTTTTTTGCATTGAAGTGGCTGGGGTACGAGGATTCGAACCTCGGAATGCCGGAATCAGAATCCGGTGCCTTACCGCTTGGCGATACCCCAATTGTCTGTTGCATTTAACCGTCACTATCCCGGTTTTAGCGCAACAGTGCGTTCATTGCTGAACGACTTTTTAATTTGGCTGGGGTACGAGGATTCGAACCTCGGAATGCCGGAATCAGAATCCGGTGCCT
>NZ_JBEAJL010000041.1:0-13498 GCF_040065275.1 Klebsiella sp. JB_Kp042 | reverse complement strand
CAGCGTTGAGGATGAGCACCTGCAGCGGCCCCGCTTACCCGCCAGCGTTGAGGATGAGCACCGTCAGCAGCCCCGCTTACCCGCCAGCGTTGAGGATAAGCACCGTCAGCGCCCCCGTTTGCCCGCCAGCGTTGAGGATGAGCACCGGCAGCGGCCACGTTTACCCGCCAGCGTTGAGGATAGCCACCATCAGCGGCCACGCTTACCCGCCAGCGTTGAGGATAGCTACCATCAGCGGTCACGTTTACCCGCCAGCGTTGAGGAGGAGCACCGGCAGTGGCCCTGTTTGCCCGCCAGCGTTGAGGATGAGCACCGGTAGCGGATCCGTTTACCCGCCAGCGTTGAGAATGATTCCCCTCTACCGACCCCGTTAACATGCCAGCTTTGACACTACCAGCGACTACAGTCGACATTAAAATCGCCGTGACCTGCTGCAGCGTGATATACGGGGTCCGCTTGGAAAACGGAAATTATCCCACGCTAAGACTGTTTTTTGTACAAAGCGGTATCGACTGTACGTAATGAGCGGTATTTTCCGGATCCCAGCTTAAGATTATTACGCCAGACGTAATCTCCACTCAGATTGATATGTTCCCAGCCCAGGGGAGAAAGATGAGAGACCAGTTGCTCATTTATCGGGATACCCTTTCGTTTTAGTGACTCAATAGCTCTTTCTATATATACCGTGTTCCACAACGTGATCGCTGCTGTCAGTAATGTCAGCCCGCTGGCGCGATAACTCTGATTCTCCAGCCCACGATCCCTTATTTCACCCAGACGGTGCAAAAAGACCGCTCGCGCAAGGGCATTACGGGCCTCACCCTTATTCAGCCCCGCCTGCACGCGTCGGCGCAGACCGGGATCACGGAACCAGTCCAGAATAAATAGTGTCCGTTCGATGCGGCCAATCTCTCTCAGCGCTTTGGCAAGTCCATTCTGTTTTGGGTAACTGGCTAACTTTTTCATCATCAGTGATGCGGTGACTGTCCCCTGCTTAATCGAGGTTGCCAGGCGCAATACCTCATCCCAGTGCGACTCAATGTCTTTGATATTCAGGCAGGTTGTTGATATGACAGACTGAAGCCCCGGATAGCGCTCGGCCTTTCCATGAATAAACAGCCGCTTGTCATGAAGATCACGGATCCTTGGCGCAAAAGCGAATCCCAGCAGGTGCATCAGGGCGAAAACATGTTCAGTGAAGCCTGCGGTATCGGTGTAATGCTCGGTAATTTCCAGATCGCTTTCATGGTACAGCAGGCCATCAAGCACGTGGGTTGAGTCGCGCACCCGGCTGATCACTTTGGCGTAGAACGGGCTGTATTGGTCTGAGATATGCGTATAAATCTGCACGCCCGGCTCCTGACCATATTTAAGATTGACCTGACCGGCATAACGTCCGTGACTGCCTACCCGAAAGTTCTGCCCGTCTGACGACGATGTTGTCCCGTCGCCCCAGAATGCGGCCAGAGGCCGCTCTTTCTGTGCGTTGACCAGCTCGGCCAGTGCCGCTGAATAAGTTTCATCCCTGATGTACCATGCCTGAATACCTTCGAGTGACGATCTTGTGGCCCCAGGGCAGGATTCCGCCATTTTTGTCAGCCCAAGGTTGATGCCGTCAGCCAGAATGGTGGTCAGCAACAGTTTTCCGTCTTTTGGTCTGACGTTATTATTTTGAGGTGCGCGAAGTGACGCGTAAATCCCGTCCAGCTATCAACTTCTTCCAGTATCTCCGTAATTTTCGGATGGGGAAGCATGCCATAGACCAAATCTGCAAAGGGCGAAACACCTGAAGGAACGCTGTTCTCCAGTGGAGTGATTTTTACGCCTTTATCTGAGATATCTACATCGGGCAAATCACCGGCAAGCGCCATCGCGTTAACTTCTTCCAGCCGAGATGCAAGAAGAGTCATACGGGCCTGAAGGTATGCCTGGCTATCGGTCTGAACGGCCAACTGTAACTGGTCATTATGTCGGGATTTCTCAAACTCAGCAGTCGGGATGAGATAATCATCAAAATTTTTGTAGCGGCGCGATCCTTTTACCCAGATATCACCGGAACGTAATGCACCCTTGAGTTCATTCAGTACGCAAAACTCGTAGTACTTGCGGTCGATGCCTGAAGGCGTGAGCACCAGTTTTCGCCAGCTTTCAGGGATAAACCCTGTTGGCGCTGATGGCGGCACTTTACGAAGTTGTTTACGGTACATTTCCGTTATGGTGTCCAGCGCATCGCTGAGCGCCTGCGCCGCAGGTGTCGCCATGAACTGCAATGCTGACAGCATACGCGGGGCATATTTACGCAACGTACTGTATTTTTCGGTGATCAGATGAAGCGCGTCGAAATTGCCCTTACGGGAAAGAAACCGCGTTTCTTCCACGCTGTTGATGAATTCCTGCCAGGGAAGGACATCTTCTATTGCAGTCCAGGGATCTTCCCCGGATTCTCTGGCGTTAAGTAACGCCTGCCCGACGGTAACGTACTGCTTCAGCTTGCTCTGAATAAGCTTTCCCGTTTGCTGGAGCCGTTCGGCCTGCGTGCGTTTTGCCCTGCTGAACAGACTACCCAGGATACGCTAGTGCAGATCAATCACTTCGTCAGTCAGGGTGGCCCTGGCCTCTGTTATTATACAAACCAGCGTAGCGTAACGTCTGACATCGGTGAATTTTGCCAGGTCCCTGCTGCTCATTTTCCGGCCCTCACGCGCCAGTTTAAGCAACCTGTTCTGGTGAACGGAAAGTGCAATACCATCAGGCAACCCCAGCGCAGCGATGGAATTAAGCCGGTCGATATGTTGCAGCACATTTTTACCGTTTATTTTACCCGGAGGCTGTAGCAGCCATGCCAGACGGGAAGGTTGTTCACCCTCTGATATGAGCAGGCTGTCGAGTGCTGATTTATGCTGCTTTTCCAGTTGCGCGGTAAGTGTCGAAAATACCGATCTGTTAGCGAGCGTGACGACTTCGGCAAGCGTCCGTTCGATCACTTCAACAGAAGGGAAAATAACATTATTGTTATGTAGCCAGCTGAGCATTTCTTCCGCCAGCATAAATCCTTTGTCAGTTCGCATGGCATAGGGGTGCAGATGACGGATACAGTCTTTTTGCATTGACCGGCTGAACGGGGATAGTTCCAGGTAGCGATAAAGTTCGGTCAGATGTTCCCAGCGGGTTTGCTCTCTGGATGCATATTCCGGCCATAAATCAGGCTGAAGTTTCAGTCGGGAAGCAACCCTGGATACAACGCCATTGTGAGGAGCACTGCTTTTGTCCGGAATAAATCCAGGTCCACGCAGATAACAGAGTAATACAGCAAAGCCCAGGCGATTCGCTGGCCTTCGGTGCTTATTAATGAGCGCAATATCCGGTTCGTTCAGAAAACACATTCGGGTCAGAATAATTTCATCATCTGGTATAACCAGTAAGCGTTCCTGCTCTTCGCTGCTCAGTATCTGTCGCCGTGGCATAAATGCCTCCCTCGCGTATAGTTTTCATCTGTTATTTGTTCGCTGTGACCGAAACCGGTCGGTTTCGTACACCACTTACAGCACATGTCCGAAACTTAGTGAAATTAATTTCGGACACACGTTATAATTCGGACATCCATTTCGTACGGAAAGTTTCCCATGTCACGTGTTTTTGCCTACTGCAGGGTCTCAACTCTGGAACAGACCACAGAAAACCAGCGTCGTGAAATTGAAGCGGCGGGTTTTGCCATCAGATCCCAACGACTTATTGAGGAGCATATCAGTGGCTCGGTTGCTGCCAGCGAACGCCCCGGATTTATCCGGTTGCTAGATCGCATGGAAAATGGGGATGTACTGATTGTCACCAAACTTGACCGTCTGGGTCGTAATGCGATGGATATCCGAAAAACAGTAGAGCAACTGGCGGCTTTAGATATTCGCGTTCATTGTCTCGCACTCGGAGGCGTTGACTTGACCAGTCCGGCCGGAAAAATGACTATGCAGGTAATTTCTGCTGTAGCGGAGTTTGAGCGGGATTTGCTGCTTGAGCGAACGTATTCAGGTATTGCGAGGGCAAAAGCGGCTGGAAAACGCTTCGGTCGCCCCCCCATCCTGAGCGAGGAACAAAAGCAAACAGTGACAGAGCGCCTAAATGCTGGCATCAGTATCAGTGCTATTGCCCGGGAATTTAATACCACCCGCCAGACTATCCTTCGGGTAAAGGCTGGATTGCTGCAAGAGTGAGCGGCTGGGAAGATTATAAAAAAATCAAATGGTTATTATGAAATAAAACAGCCTGCTGGGTTCTTTTCCCCCTATTTTTTATAAAAGAGTAGACAAAAGAGGTTCGCGATATTAATCTACCAACTAGATGGTTGGTACTGATTACACCAGCTATACCTTTTATCAAGAAATTACAGGAGCCATTATGTCTACTACCGTTAAACCTTCTGCAGACGCAGCTGCGATCCACAATACCCGTGAAGCAGTTCGCAGCCAGCCTGGCCTGGGTAACCTGACTTTCCAGATGAAAGCCCGTTCCAGCGGCGGATTAACCGTTCGCACAGAGACCGGCGCCACAATCCAGAACGGCGTTATCGATACCAGCCGTGTGGGGAAATTTTCTAATATCGGTGATGAACCCGCAGGTTTACTCGGCACCGATACCGGCATGAGCCCGACTGAATACATCATGCAGGCGCTGGCTGGCTGTTATACCGCCACCCTTACCATGATGGCTGCTGAAAAAGGGATCGACCTGGACGGTATCGAGCTGGATCTTAATTTCGATATCAACCTCAACGGCTTCCTTGGGCTGGACAGCAACGTGCGTAAAGGTGCGAAATCTATTCGCGTCGATGTTCACCTTACGAGCAAGACCGCCAGTCGCGAGGAGTTAGAAGCGCTGGTCAGCGAAATGCAAAAGAATTCGCCAATCCACGATACTCTGGCTAATCCGGTTGAAATGATTACACGCCTGGCGTGATGTCAGAGATGTAATGCTGCCATTCAGAATGCAGGATGGCAGTGACGTTCAGCTCTGCACGATACTGAGTCAGTGATACAACTTGCTACGGAAAAATAGCAACAATATAATCTATCAACTAGTAGATTATATGGAGTAATTATGACAACCATGACACGGGAACGGCTGCTCAGCGAAGCAGAACACCTGATGCGCGAAAAAGGGTATTCAGCATTCAGCTATGCTGATTTATCAAAAATAGTGGGTATCACCAAGGCCAGTATTCATCACCATTTCCCGACCAAAGATATTCTGGGTGAGCAGGTGGTAATACAGGCGTTCTCTGATACACAACGCGTATTTGAGCAGATAGAGGCGACTGAGAAAAGCGCGGAGAGAAGAATTGCGGCTTACATCGATATCTTCGCGCAAAGCCATAAAGCTTCGCTACTGCCACTGTGTTGTGCGTTGTCAGCAGAGACCGCCAATCTGCCTCAGGCAATTACTGTACAGACATCACTTTATTTCGATATGCAAATCGAGTGGCTCACAAAAGTCGTCAGGGCGGGCATGGAGTCAGGTGAGTTTTCATCCCATGCCGAACCATCAGATATTGCTTTGATGATCATTAATGTCTGTGAAGGCTCAAGCGTAGTGGCGCATGCAACGGCCAGACCCGAAGTCTTCGCCAACAGCCTTAAGTATATAAAACTGCTTCTTAATACCCCTTATTCAGGAGAATGACACTATGCTGGACTGGAACAACTATCGCTCAGAGTTAATGCAACGTTTAGGCGAGTTGGGCAAACTGACCCCCGAGACCATGAAAGGCGTGGTTGCCCTGGGCAACGCAGGTAACAAAACTGACCTTTTGGGCGCAAAAGTGCGTGAACTCATTGCCCTGGCGTGCGCAGTCACAACCCGCTGCGACGGCTGTATTGCTTTTCACGCCGACGCCGCTGTGAAAGCCGGTGCAACCGACGCTGAAATTGCTGAAGCGCTGGGCGTGGCGATTAACCTCAACGCTGGCGCGGCGGTCATTTATTCAGCCCGCACTCTGGATGCCGTCGGTCAGGCACGCGGTTAAGCATTAATAAATTCCACGTTAAAAGGGCATTACTGCCCTTTTTTTATGTCCGCAATAGCCTGAGCATATACCGATGCAGGTTTCACACCCGGTATGCGTTTAACTAATTGCCCTTCATGAAATATCAGCACAGACGGCAGCCCCCAGATCTCGTATTTGGTTGTCAGCACCGGCGCCTGATCTACATTGACTTTCCCCACCTGAATATCTCTATCGAGCCGGTCTGCAAACTGACTGAACATTTCTTCGCTGGCCTGACAGGGCGGACACCAGGGTGCAGAGAAACGTACCACCGATATTCCTTTGTACTGCTCTATCTGGCGGAAATTATCTTCGTTATAAGCTGTTAATGTACGCATGGTGATGACCTCGCAAAATGAGTGACAATTCAGAAATGGCTGCGTTATGACAAAAAAATACGACACACCCATTGACCTACCTACTAGATGGTTGGTATATTGCCACCCATCAGATGTTTATGCAACTCCAGTGCGCGACGTCCAGTCGATGATACTGCCGGGCTGTGCAAATCCCTGCCGGGATACTCCTTTTTGTTTTTTGTGAGGTATACGATGAGTAAGCTTTTCACCCCCTACAATCTGTCTGGCCTGGCGTTAAAAAACCGTGTAGTCATGGCACCGATGACCCGCACCCGCACCATGAATGACGTGCCGGATGAGGTCGTGGCTTTGTACTATGCACAGCGTGCTTCTGCTGGCCTGCTCATCACCGAAGGGATGCCGGTTTCAGAAGAAGGCCGGGGTTACCTTTATACCCCTGGTATCTACAACGACGAACACGTCCAGGGCTGGCGTAAGGTGACACAAGCGGTTCACGCCAAAGGTGGCCGTATTTTCGCGCAGCTCTGGCACGTCGGCCGTATGTCTCACGTCTCTCTTCAGCCAGGCCACATAGCGCCGGTTTCAGCGGGCACCGTTCAGGCGGTCAATACCACCGTTTTTGCGCTGACCGAATCCGGAGAACCGGGCCCGGTTGTACCAAGCCAGCCACGCGCGCTGGAAACGCATGAAGTTAAACGCATCACTGCAGACTTCGTGCACTCCGCACGCCTGGCGATGGAAGCCGGCTTTGACGGCGTGGAAATCATGGCGGCAAACGGATTCATCTTTGACCAGTTCCTCAGTAGCGAACTGAACACCCGCACCGACGAATACGGCGGCTCGGTGGAAAATCGTCAGCGTTTCCTGCTGGAGACCATTGACGCCGTGGCGGAAGCCGTGGGTAACAGCCACGTTGCCGTGCGCCTGTCACCGTTCGGCCGCATTTATGACCTCGCGCCGTATGAAGGTGAAGAGCAAACCTGGTCAGCCATCACCGACGCGCTCGGTCAGCGGGAACTGGCCTACGTACACCTTTACTATCAGCCGGTGTACACCAAAGCGCCACTTCCGGAAGGCTTCCGCCGCCGTTTTCGCAACACGTTTAAAGGCACCATCATCGCTGCCGGCGGTTTTACCCGTGATATCGCAGAGCAGGCTCTGGAAGATGATGAGCTGGATCTGGTGGCATTTGGTGTGCCCTACATCGCTAACCCGGATCTGGTTGAAAGAATGCAAAACGGCTGGCCACTGGCAGAAAGTGACCGCGCCACCTACTACGGCGTCAGTGGTTCCCCGGAAAAAGGCTATACCGATTACCCGGTCTGGCAGGCGCAATAAATCCCATACGGTCGCGGTTCTCTGATAAGTGAGATCCGACCGCCCAACGTCTTTGAGGAATCATTATGCAAACGCTGAAACCCACCCTTACCATCGATATCTGGTCAGATTTGGTCTGCCCGTGGTGCTGGATTGCTAAAAAAAGATTTGAACAGGGTCTGAATCGCTTTGAATTTCGCGACCAGGTGGTGATCCGCCATCACAGCTACCGTCTGGCCGGTGGTACTCCCGCGATGCCTTTTAAGGATGCCATCGTTAAAAAGCTGGGCAGTCAGCATTCAGCGGAGCTGATGATGAATCAGGTGGGCACCGCCGGTAAATCTGAAGGTCTGATCTACAACTTCGACGGCATGATGTTTGGTGATACAGAAGATGCACACACCCTGCTGGTTGCCGCGCGTAAGGCCGGAATTGCGGACGCGGTGGAAGAACGTTTTTATCATGGCAGTATCACCGAAGGTCGCTCTCTCTTTGACCGTCAGCAGCTCGTTGCCATGGCCGTAGAAGCCGGTATGCCGAAAGCTGACGCTGAAGCCGCCCTGGAAAATGACGATTTTCGCGCCACCGTTTCCGACGATGAAGCCCACGCACAGTCTATTGGCCTCAGCGGCGTTCCGGTTTTTGTGATGAACGAAAAATATGCCATCAGCGGGGCTCAGGCAGCAGATAACTTTTTGAATGCCCTGCGTCAGGTCTGGGATGAACAGCAAACCGAATTTTCAGCCACTGCGGGTCAGACCTGCGGAACGGATGGCTGCAGTATTTAATCCGTCAACCGCCGGCAGTTTCACGCTGCCGGCAACGTCTTACCCACCAGTAATGGAGTCAGAAAATGAACACTTTTTTCAAAGGTAAAAAACTGCTCGTCGTCGGCGGTACCAGCGGCATGGGCCTGGCCGTGGCACGCATGGTACTGGAAGCGGGCGGCAGTGTCGTGCTGACCGGGAATAAAAAAGACAAAGCCGAAGCGGTGCAAAAAGAACTGAGCCCTCTGGGACCGGTTGCGGTCATCGCGGCGAACCTGATGACCGAAGAAGGTATGGAAACTATCCGTCAGGAAATTAATGCTCACCATCGCGATATCAGCCTGATGGTGAATGCCGCCGGTATCTTCATGCCCAAAGGATTTACCGAGCACAGCTTTGCCGATTATGACATGTATCTTTCGCTGAACCGAGCCACGTTCTTTATTACACAGGATGTCGTGAAGAACATGCTCGCCGCGAAGCTCGAAGGGTCTATCGTCAACGTCGGTTCGATTGGTGCTCAGGCTGCACTGGGTGACTCGCCGGCCTCGGCCTATTCAATGGCAAAAGCGGGTCTGCATGCCCTGACGCGTAATCTGGCGATTGAGCTGGCCAGCGCGGGTATTCGTGTCAACGCGGTGTCTCCCGGGATTGTTCATACGCCGATATACGAAGGCTTCATGGACAAAGCGGATATCGCAGATGCTATGAAGTCGCTGAACGATTTCCACCCGCTGGGACGCGTCGGAACTGCCGAAGATGTGGCAAACACTATTCTCTTCCTGTTGTCTGACAAAACCTCATGGGTGACGGGCGCTATCTGGGATGTCGATGCGGGCATCATGGCGGTCAGACGATAACCCCGTGACGCTGGCATAAGCCGCCCCTTAAGGGCGGCATTTTTTTGTCGCCAGACATGTCATCAGCAGGCTTCACTAAGAATATTCACGACCTGTTCATCCGTGCCTTTTGTGTTCCCGGCACAGGGTGTTATGCCGGGTTCTGACGACATCCTGACAGGACAAAACGGCCAGAGAGAAAGGGGTTATACACGATGAGGAGCCGGTATCCGCAGTACCTGTGAAATTCTTTTCATCCCTGCTGTCAGCATACTCCGTGGGCAGGCCAGATTTAACCGGATATATCCGTCCCCATTGTCGACAAACAGCAAGCCCCCTTCAAGAAGGACCCCTGACTCCCGGGCAAAATACAGCGATAAATCCTCACCTGCGGTGTCGGGCAGGTAGCGGCTAATATCTATCCAGGCCAGATATGTCCCTTCGGGGATCGAGAACCTGGTTTCGGGTAAATAGCTTTTGAGATAGTCGTGCAGGTACTGGAAATTGCCGTCAATATATTCCCTCAGATGGACAAGCCAGTCATCACATTCACTCCACGCCGCTTTGTTTGCTGCCAGGCTCAGTGGAGAGATGAACTCGTCGTGTCTGAGACGCCACTCGCTTCTGACACCGGGATCCGGAATAATAATATTTGCCAACAAATTCCCGGCCAGATTGAATGTTTTACTCGAGGACATGCAGGTAATAATGCGTGTAGAATCAGGGAAAAGAGAGGCGGCCGGTGTATGACCGATACCGCTTCGGGACAGGTCGCAGTGAATTTCGTCAGATATCACCCAGATGTCATTGGCCAGGCAAATTTCAATAATCCGCTTAAGTTCATCAGGCCGCCAGACTCGTCCGGTCGGGTTATGCGGATTACACAGGAAAAGAATTTTCACACGTAAATCGGCCTGACTGGCTTTGCGTGCAAAGTCTTCCCAGTCAGGTTCCCAGCCGCCTGCTGATTTTTTTAACGCCGAGTACACCACGCGACGCTGACTGTATTCACCCGCCTTTTTAAACGGGCCATATGAAGGCGTCATAATAAGAATACTGTCATCCATGTCGGTCAGAAGCGGGACGAGACGGTTCAGCGCGGGAATAATGCCCGGAGACAGCACAATGTCTTCCGTTTTGAAACGGCGACCATATTGTCGCTCACACCAGCTGCCAAAGATCTCATAGTATTCTTCGTCGTAGATTTTAGTGTAGCCGAGTATTTTTCTATCCAGACGGTCTCTGATGGCCTGAAGAATCGGCTCTGGTGTGGCAAAAGCCATGTCAGCAACCCAGAGGTTGATTAGCCCTTCTGCCGGATACCGCATTGCAAATTCGGACTGTCCCGAAAACAGGTATTCCCGCCAGCCGTCCACGGTGAGACTGTCTGTTTTCTCTCTGCTTACGTACTCATCAAAATCATATTTCATTTCATAAACCTGCCTTAGGTATAGTCAGAAACGTCGACCTCAGTATTACTGTCAGTCTGATGCCGGAGCGGGAAAACTGGCTCGTGTGATTAACATAAGAGAATCATCACAACTGCATGAATTAATTGCGTTATTAAGGTTCTCTCGCCTTTGTCATCGACTGACGGGGGGATTTCTCGCGTGTCACCATCACAATGCCAGTCAGCACCGCCAGGGCAGAAAATATCGTTCTGACCGTCAGTGATTCATCCAGGAATACCACACCCCCTAGCATTGCCAGACAGGGAACGCTGAGCTGAAGGGTACTGGCGGTGATAGAGCCGAGAGAGGGTAAAAGGGTATACCACAATACATATGCACCGGCTGAGGCGGCGGCACCGGACAGCAATGACAAAGCAATGCCCGCAGCATCATAGTGACCCTGCTTCATAAACAGCAACGAAAGAGCGAGAGCCATCGGCGTGGCGAGTACAAAATTTGCCGCCGTTGAAGCCCCGGCCGCCTGGCCCGCCCTCCCCCTGACGGAATAGGCGGCCCAGGCTAATCCGGCAACGATCATCATAAGTGCACTGTAAAGCGGCGGTGCCTTCGCCCCGGGTAACAGCAGGGCAGCAATTCCTGCCAGAGCAATAACTAAACCGCAAGCCCGCATAACGGAGAGTGATTCCCCTTTAAATAATCCGTGGATCACCATCGCAAACTGTACGGCACCAAAAAGTAACAGCGCACCTGCCCCGGTATCGAGATGGATATAGGCGACAGAGAAGAGCACTGCGTACACCATGAGGTAAAATCCGCTCAGCGGACGCCACAGCGATAATGTAGTTTTTGCGTGATAAAACAAGAAAGGTGACAGGACGAGTGCACCACTGGCCAGCCTGAGGCTGCTGAATGAAAGGGGATCAATGTGGCCTCCCTGCAGGGCCAGACGGCACAGAATAGAGTTTGCAGCAAACGCCAGCATTGCCAGGGATATTTTAAGAATGAGCGCGCAATTGGCCATTCAGTGAGACCTCATAAAATTCTTGTAAACTACCATCTAGTTGGTAGCATAGCGTAAGTGATCACCGAACAGGAAGCAATAATCAGCTTTCAAACTGGAAGGTGAGGACAGGCATTCGGAATGAATTCTGTTTCACATCCCCAGTAGAGGAAGGAAAACGCGTAATGCCAGATGCAGAGCAGAAGATTATTTTTCCCTGCGATCAAACATATGAAATCAGTTTAAGACCTGGAATATCCTATGAAAAAACTAAAATTTACGTTCAAAAATGCGGCTGGTGAAGAACTGGCCGGATTGCTTGAACTTCCTGAAAATCCTAAAGCGTTTGCGCTGTTAGCTCATTGTTTTACGTGTGGCAAAGACCTCAAAGGCGCGGCGCGTATTGCGCGGAAACTGACAGAGAATGCTATCGCCGTTCTCCGGTTTGATTTTACTGGTCTGGGAAACAGCGAAGGGGATTTTTCCAACACCAACTTCTCATCCAATATTTCGGACCTGCTTTGCGCGGTAGATTATCTCCGCCGACAGTACGAAGCGCCTTCTTTGCTCATTGGCCATAGCCTGGGGGGATCGGCCATTCTGTCTATTGCCGGCGAAGTTCCTGAGGCAAAGGCCGTTGTCACCATAGGATCACCCGGAGAACTGACACACGTAAAACGTCTTTTTAAGGATGATGTTGAAAACATTAACCAGCATGGAGCCTATCCCGTTGAGCTGGCCGGGCGGGTATTTACCTTAAAGAAACAGATGCTGGACAATATTCAGGAACACAAAATCGCTCATAAGGTGTTCGCCATGAACAAGCCTCTGCTTATTTTTCATGCGACTGAAGATGATACTGTGTTAATTGAGCAGGCCGAAAAAATATTCAAAGCAGCAAAGCATCCCAAGAGTTTCATTTCGTTGGGTAAGGCGGATCACCTTCTGACTCATGCTCAGGATGCTGAATACGTTGCCGATATCATTATATCGTGGAGCGAATGTTACCTATAAACAGAGTAAATGCGTTCAAACTCGTAGCGCAGAGGGCGATTTTCTGCAGAGATCGGACGCTGTTTATGCTGGACTGATTTTGCGATAAAGGCTTAGGCCGATGCATACAGGCGGGGCTGAATAAGGGTGAGGCCCTTGGGCGAGCATCCTTCATGCACCGGCTGAATGAAATCAGGGATCTGGGGGTGGGAGGATCAGCGTTACCACGCCACCGGCGCTGACACTACATACGGCGGCGATAACACTCTGGAATACGGTTTATATAGAAAGAACCATTGAGCCGCTTAAGCAAAAAGGAGTCCCTGTTAATGAACTGCTGGTCTCTCATCCTTCTCCACTGCTGTACAAAATATAGTCTTAGCGTGGGATAATTTCCGTTTTCCAAGCGGACCCCTATACGCCCGGCTGGCATCAAAAGAATCTTAACCAAACAGCACACATCCAGCGGTACAGGAGGCCAGGTTTAACCCGGGGCAGAAACAGATTGATCTATAGCGACTTGTTAGGATCATTTAGCAAAAACCAATCCCGAAAGGCCTGCTTGCTATCGAAGGTGGGAAGGTTATGTATGGACAAGTTCCAGTTAATGATTTTCACTATAAAAGACAAAAATTCAATTTCAGCCTCATTCAGTACACCCTCTCCTTTTTTCCGTATATAGAAGTCATACCATCGTTCGTAGGCGGCAACATTGATAGATTCAGATGCTTCCAGAAGCCGGGGGATATAATAAACCAGGGCTTTGTTGAATAAATCAGATTTCGGGTAAGTCTCCCCCGTAGCGGGTTGTGT
>NZ_JBEAJL010000040.1:0-13525 GCF_040065275.1 Klebsiella sp. JB_Kp042 | reverse complement strand
CACAACCCGCTACGGGGGAGACTTACCCGAAATCTGATTTATTCAACAAAGCCCCCAATACCTTGAAATCAACATACAACTGTGGGCATGTTCTGTTCGGTCCAGGAAATATAGCCCGAATGATGCTGAATGCCTGCAAGGCTGAAGCCGCTGAAGGAAAAAAGAACAGCTCTAAGCTATCTGAGGGAGATGGCCTGTACCTTCAGATTGAACCTAATGGCTCGCGTTACTGGCGTAACTCAATTTGTCCCGGCTTCGGTTCATTACATTTCAGTTGCTTAATAAAAAAGCGCATAAAAATCAGATAGTTAATTTTTAAGTGTATCGTTGGTTTCCATGAATAATCTCACTCAAAATTTTTTATCTATTTACTATCAATAGCTTAATTCTAGTGATGACGATGTTGGAGTAAGCTAAACTGAAAAAAGCTGAAATTCTTCTCACTCTTTTACCTTCCCTGCTCGCTGTATATCCCCAGTTGTGGCGCGGTTTGGCGCTATCATTTGTAAAATATCCCAACTAAAAATTTTTGTGATCTGAAAACTGCAGGCGGGTGCAGTGTAGTGCGATTTTTGCGGATTTTAAAAATTTTCCATGATGCGAAGCTTGCTGTTTCCTGAACTGAACGCAATTTTTGGATTAGCCATCCATTGATCATTCTTTTTTTTTTGCTATGCTAATCTTACCTTTACGCGTGGGATAACAGGTTTATCCTTGTCGGGCGTTTCGCCAGACACTAACTTATTGTGGACATTTAGGGTTGCGCTTCAGCACTTTCAGCAAGATCCTTCATTCCACTGCGTTTCATTTCAGGAGCTTGCTGAAAGTCTAAAGCGCATCCTTTAGGTAAAGGGGTTGAAGGTGGCTTGATAGCCACCTTTTCTTTTAGCAGAAGGGGGTCACAAGGGTGAGTGATTCTGCATACATGAATGCATTACAAGAACAATTTAGTGATTTGAGATATTCGAATTTCATTGTTCAGTTTATGCCCCCAATTATTTTTGTTTGTGGTGGGCCAATGAATGCGCTCCCTATGAGTGTCCGAGACCATATATTTACATATGTGGCTGGGCATAACCCTATTTTATCCGACTCCCTTGTATTGGCTGAAAACTTCCATGATTATTTTAAAGATGGTGCTTATTCTGATTTGATGAGTTTTGAGGACGATATTGCAAATATATCAACTCTTGTTGTTATTTGTCTTGAAAGTGCTGGATCATTAGTCGAGTTGGGACTTTTTGTAAACAAAAAATCTCTTGCTCAGAAATTACATATTGTAGCTCCGTTGGCGGAAATTGAAGGGAATGAAGAGAAAAAAATCCCTCCAAGATCTTCTTTTATATATTTAGGCCCTTTGGAATACCTCAAAAGAATCGATGATGCTTCAGTATCTGTCTACCCATGGCCAAAATCTGAGAGTATGAAGTACGATGAAGTTGAGTTGATCTATCATGATATATACTCCAGACTGAAACGAGTAAAAAAAACAGAACGTTATAATACTGAAAATACTGGACACCTCGCAATATTAATATATGAAATAATCCTTTTATCAGAGCCTATTAAGAAAACAGAAATAGAGTGGGCTCTATATTGTATGGACATAGATGTACCTCAAAAAATAATCTCTCGGTTACTTTATTTATTGAGTAAAATGAATCTGACCTCATCTCTGTCATATAGTGGTACCGACTATTATTATTCTCGCGGACGCAGAGAAAGCAAACTCAAATTTGGTATTAGCGCTAGTGGCAAAATCAAAGACTCTATGAATATTAAAGTCGCCATCCGGCAATCTTATCTTAGCATGGATACTAGGGACATGGATGAGACAGCCAAAAAGAGAAAAAATGCGCTTAGTCAAATAAATATTGTACGGGGAGGTGCTTGATATGGAACTTCTAAATTATATTGCCAACGGTCTTTTTCTCAGTGACGAAGAGGCGAGGAAATATATTTCAACTATTCCTCGGCGTTATAAAAAATATCATATTTTAAAACGAAATGGTAAAGCCTTTAGATTAATCGCTCAGCCTGCGAGGCAGGTTAAGTCGTTGCAGTCTGCTGTTTTGAACCATATATCAGATGTGCTACAAGTTCATGAGAGCGCTTTCGCATATGAATCTTCAAAAGGCATCAAAGCCAATGCTTTAATACATTGTAGAAATGACTATTTGCTTAAAATGGATTTCAAAAATTTCTTTTTAAGCATTAAGCCGTTCAACTTTTTGAGAAATTTAAAAGAGTTTGGCATTGAACTAAATGAAACTGATGTATTTGTAATTGAAAACCTTTTTTTCTGGAAGTTGAGAAGAAGTAGTCCTCTTCGACTGAGTATAGGAGCGCCTTCATCCCCGAAGATTTCGAATGTTGTTATGTATTTTTTTGATGAAAAAATGACAAAAAAATGCGCAGCGCTTGGAATAACTTATTCACGTTATGCGGATGATTTGACATTCAGCACTAAAGTAAAAGGTGTATTGTTCAATGTGCCTAAGATAGTGCGTGAAATACTTAATGAAGTAAGTTTAAGAAATATAAAAATAAATCATGAAAAAACAGTGTTTTCATCTAGAAAATTTAATCGTCATATTACAGGTGTAACGATCACTCCAGATGGCCATCTTTCATTAGGGCGAGAGAGAAAGCGCCTTCTTAGAAGTAAAATACATCACTACGTCAGCGGCGTATTGTCTCCAAAGGAAATTCTTACTCTTAAAGGGGAGATGGGTTATGCAAAATTCATCGAGCATAGCTTTTATCAATCAATGATTAATCGCTATGGTGTAGCAGTGATTGATGCAATAGCTAAGTATGAGATTTGATCTGCTTGTTTTTAATTACAGGTCAGATTGAAACACCTCGGATAAGGATGATCGAAAAACAATTACACGATACGTCATGTGGCTATTTATTATCCCTTTAAAATTTTTCTCCTTTGACCTATTGCCTTTGCTGGCGAGGGTATTTCAGGAACCCCAAAAAGATTTTTTTTATTTTTACAATGGAACAACGTGTTACGCACTTTATTTACTTCTATTATCGTACCACCTCAATCAAAACGTTACTGAAAACAGTCCTTAAAGCCTCTCTGGGATTCATTTTCCGTGATGTCGACCAACGCCCCTAACCTCAATGTCCTTATCGCTGAGCCAGGGCATCAAAACTGCCATCACCGTTCAGAGATAGCTCCCCATGGACTTACTAGTACTCGATTATCCATGGCTCATAGCCCCGTTAAGAAAGTGGCTCGTCTTAATAAGATTTTCTATCCAGCCCCCCTGTTCAAACCATTAATCCAGCAATTTCATCTCCAGCGCCCGGCTCATCGCTTGAGTGCGGCTATTCACTTTAAGCTTCGCGTAGATGTTTTTGATGTGCCATTTGACCGTCTCGGCAGAAATAGCGAGGGAGCGGGCGATTTCTTTGTTCATCTGACCTTCAGCGATCAGTTGTAATATCTGAAATTCTCGCTCGCTGAGTTCCCCATGAATATCGGGGCTTCCACTATTAAACGGTGTTCCATTTGCAGGCGCGCGCTTGCCGGCCCAGGGTTCATGGACTATCCCTTCCTCTGTACAAGCCGAAGAGGATTCATTCATACCAGCAAGCAAAGGTTGCAAGGTATCGCCAGCGTCAAGAAAGAGGCCTTTGAGATGCTGGTGTTCAGCCAGCTGCAGCACTGGTTGAAATGTCGTGCGCGCAGCGGCAGTTCTGCCGCTGTTCCACAAGGCTAATGACCAGAGCGTACGCAGACGCGCTGCGGTTAACCTGTCCCCCCGGCTTTCCTGATCGGAGACCATCTCAGCCAGTAAAATGCAGGCTTGCGGCGCCTGGCCTCTGGCGAGAAGAAGCCGGCTGCGGCTAAGAGATGCAGACATAACGATGGCGCGTTGGCAGGGATGTTCGGCATCCATTCTGAAGCTGGCGGCCATTTGTTCAAGCTGCCGTTGCAGTTGCTCTGCGCCGGTGAAATTGCCGCGCTGCAGGCGCACCCTCACCTGCTCGGCTAACATCATGGCCTGGAGCCGTTGCCAGCCGCGAGACACCGCAAGGCGCTGCGCATGCTCCAGCAATCGCTCGGCCTCATAGGGCATATCGCTATCTAAGGCCTGACGCGCGAGATAGGTATAGCAACGACTCAGCGCGTCGGGTGGACTGAATCGGTCGATGAATTCGAGCCGGTCGGCTAACAGATGCTCGGGCGAGTCACCCCTCTGACATTCATAGGCTATCTCCGCCAGCAGCGGCGCCAGCGTCGCGCCACTGGTCGACTGGGTGCCGGTATAACATTCAGCCTGGCGCAACGTTTTCTCTGCGTACCACCCGGCTTTTCCCAGATCGCCCTGACAAAGATGACACTGGGCAATGATAAACGCGCGATAAACCGAGACAAACAGATTATCTAAAGGACTTTCCGGAGAGGGCATATGCTGTTGAACCTCCAGCGCGTCGTGATAGCGCTGGTTAACAACATGGCAATAGCTGAGAATATTGCATATCAGACCATCAACCCAGGTGTCGCCGCAGGGCACTTCGGCCAGCAACGGCTGAACAATAGCCAGACTCTCCGGGATGTTTTCAGCAAAGGCTTCGCAAATTGCCCGCACAACGCGCAATTTACACCAGGTGCTGCGGGTTAAATCATCACGGTGATGAAGCACCATCTGATCGAGGTTATCAAGCAGCTGCCTCGACTCATCAAAGTGGAAATAATGCGCCAGTGCCCAGGCCAGATTAATTTGCAGGTCAATGCGCGCAGGATCGGTGCTGGGCGGTAAATGATGCATCCATGAGATCAGGGTATCGATATCCCCTTCTTCCGCCAGTGACTGAGCGCTTGCGCCGTCCTGCCCGGGGCTATGCACCGGCTTGCCTGCGCTGAGCGCATGGCGTACCGCCTCAGACCACAGCTTCTGTTCGACGAACCAATGACTGGCTAATTCATGTAGCTGTTTGCGATCAATATCGTTGTTCTGCTGCAGCATGGTCCGAAGATTTTCCTGCAACAGAGGATGGTAGCGGAACCAGTAGCCTTGTTCGTCAAGGGCTGACAAAAAAAGGTTGTGTCGCTCAATCCATGCCAGCATTGCTTGACTGTCATCACGTCCAGTCACTGCATTACATAGTTCGGCATTTAACCGACTGAGGAAGGACGTTTTCACCAGGAAATCAAGCACCTCTTCCGGCAGCGGGTCCAGGACCACCTCTTTAAGATAGCGGGCAATGGACCGTGTTCCTCCATGCATATTGCGCAACAGATGCTCGGGATCATGCTGTAATTCTGCGGACAATGAAGCGATCTTCATCCCTGCGATCCAGCCCTCAGTCACGGACTGCAGCCGCTGTGCATGGTGGTTGCTGAGGGGTAGCGCAACCGTGCGGCTAAAATAGTGTTTCGTTTCTTCGAGCGTGAATTGCAGGTCTCGATCATAGATTTCCACCAGTTGGTCCTGGGCCTGCAGCTGGCTCAGCGCAAGATTGGGGTGGAAACGGCTGCCAATGATCAGATGCAAGGCGGCAGGCGCATGCTTGAGTAAATACCCCAGCGCTTCATAGACCCCACGATCGTTAATCACGTGAAAGTCGTCGATAATCAGGTATATGTCATGCGGGCAGTAGTGTAGCTGGTTAATGAGCCCGGCCAGCAGTTGCTCGGAGCTGGAGAGCTTCTGTTCTTCCATATCACGCCAGAAATCGGCGTCCCAGTCAGCATAAAGTGGACGCAATGCTTGCAGCAGGTAAGGAATAAACTGCCATACGTCATCATCATCCTCATCGAGGCTCAGCCAGGCGATACGTTCCCCCTGGGCGACCATCTGCTGATGCCATTGCGCCAACAGCGTGGTTTTGCCAAATCCAGCGCCAGCGCAAACGACGCCCAGCCGGCACTGCTGAACGGGATTGAGAAGCTGAAGAAGCCGGGGGCGCTCCAGCAATTGTATCGAGGAGCGAGGCGGGACGAATTTGGTCAGGATTAGCGGCAAGCCTCGCGTCAGCCGCAATGGCCCGGAGACCAGTGATGGTGATTGGCGACTTTCTAAATCCGATGGCTTCATCCGTGGTTATCTACTCGCTTTGTTTTTTTTCAATTGTACGCCAGCCCCCGGGATGACATGGGGCCGCCAAACTTTATAGCTACACAAAATTTAGAAAGTTTGACCTCAAGCATGAAAACCCCCACCTCCCCCCCCATGAAGGTGGCTTCGCACTCCCTTTAACCGCTCGTAGATTCATTGCATGGGTGTGGCCAGGGTTATCCGCCCTGTCTGTTGGCCCCGCCTGGGTGACCTTTATTGAGGAGAATTAAATCATGCTCAGCAAACAGGCGTTATTGCAGGCTTACCGCAAGATGCGGGAGATCAGGACCTTTGAAGAGCGGTTGCATCAGGAAAATACCAGCGGTGATATTCCAGGCTTCATTCACCTTTACACCGGTGAGGAGGCCATCGCGGTGGGGGTCTGCGAAAATTTAACGAGCGCAGATTTTATTGGTTCAACACACCGTGGACATGGCCACTGTATTGCTAAAGGGTGCGACATTCACGGCATGATGGCCGAAATATTCGGCAAGGACAGCGGGTTATGTCGCGGTAAGGGTGGGTCGATGCACATTGCCGATCTGTCGAAAGGAATGCTGGGAGCGAACGCTATCGTTGGGGGAGCCCCTCCCCTGGCCATCGGCGCCGCGCTAACGGCAAAGACGCTAAAAACCGGCAACGTCGGTGTCTCTTTTACGGGCGATGGGGGTTCTAATCAGGGCCTGGTCTTTGAAGCCATCAATATGGCCGTCGTGCTCCAGCTCCCAGCGGTCTTTATTTTCGAGAACAACGGTTACGGCGAAGGGACCGGTCATGACTACGCCGTGGGTGGGCGTGATATCGCCCGACGCGCCGCTGGCTTCGGCCTGCCGGCAGTGACCGTTGATGGCACCGATTTCTTTGCCGTTTATGAGGCCACTTCAGAGGCGGTCAAACGTGCGCGAGAAGGCGGTGGCCCAAGCGTCATTGAGGCCAAAGCCTTCCGCTGGCACGGTCATTTTGAGGGGGATCCCGCGCTATACCGCGCGGAAGGTGAAGTGCAACGCCTGCGTGAACAACATGATCCGCTGAAGATTTTCACCGCTAAGGTCAAACAGCATATCACCCAGGAAGAACTGGCAGCGATTGACGAGGAAGTAGAAGCCCTTGTCAACGATGCGGTATTGAAGGCCCGCGCCGCTGCCTATCCGGCTCCGGAAGACCTGCTGACAGACGTTTATGTCTCATACTGAGGGTGATAACTATGGCGATTAAAACCTATCGTGAAGCGGTCAAGGAAGCCCTGGCTCAGGAAATGGAACGCGATGAACGCGTGGTGCTCATCGGTGAAGATTTGCGTGGCGGTCATGGCGGAAATGCGCCCGAAGAGGCGAAGATAGAAGCCTTTGGCGGTGTGCTCGGCGTCACTAAAGGGCTGTGGACGCAGTTCGGCTCCGATCGGGTGATCGACACGCCCATTACCGAGTCGGCCATCATCGGAATGGCGGCCGGCGCCGCAGCGACGGGTCTGCGGCCGGTCGCGGAATTGATGTTCATGGATTTTTTTGGCGTGAGTCACGATGCGCTGTACAACCAGGCGGCTAAGTTCCGCTACATGTTTGGTGGCAAAGCCAGAGCCCCGCTGGTGATGCGAGGTATGATCGGCGCGGGGTTTTCCGCCGCGGCCCAGCATTCACAGTCACCCTATAATATCTTTGCCACCACGCCAGGGCTGAAGGTGGTGGTGCCCTCGACGCCTTATGACGTCAAAGGTCTGTTAATCCAGTCAATTCGCGACGACGACCCGGTGGTTTTCTGCGAGCATAAAATGCTGTACGACCTCAAGGGCGAGGTACCGGACGAGAGCTATACCATCCCGCTAGGTGTAGCCAACTATACCCGCGAAGGAGAAGACGTCACCATCATTGCGTTGTCGGCAATGGTGCATAAAGCCAATCAGGTGGCGGACAAACTGGCCAGAGAGGGGATCTCGGTCGAGGTGGTCGACCCGCGGACCATTTCGCCGCTGGATGAGGAAGGGATTCTGGAATCGGTGGCGTCCACGGGGCGGGTAGTGATTGTCGACGAATCCGCGGCACGCTTCGGTTTTGCGCATGATGTCGCGGCGCTGATCGCGTCCCAGGCATTCCATTTCCTCAAAGCGCCCGTTCTGCTGGTGACGCCGCCACACACGCCGGTCCCGTTCTCCCCTGCTCTCGAAAAACTCTGGATCCCTGGCGTAGAACGTATCGAAGCCGCCGTCCGTCAAGTGCTGGAGGATTAACCTATGAGCGAAATCAAGACGCTTGAAATGCCAAAGTGGGGGCTTTCCATGGAAGAAGGCTTGCTCGCTCGGTGGGCAATCCAGGAGGGTGACAGCTTCACCCCAGGGCAGGAAATCTGTGAGATTGAAACCAGTAAAATCGTCAATGTGCTGGAGGCCCCCTTTGCCGGTACGTTACGTCGGATCCTCGCCCGAGAGGGTGAGACGCTTCAGGTAGGCGCCGTGCTGGCCCTGGCGGCTGACGCTTCGGTCAGCGATGCTGACCTGGACGAATTCGCTGCCGCTCTGGCTACGGCGAAATCCGCAGCCCCTGGCACGGAGGCTGCCGCGCCGGACGTAGCGGCACAGGCAGGCGCTAAGCCACCTTCCGTTGTTTCGCCGCCATCCACCAGCCCCGAGCCCCCCGTTGGGCAAACCGACATCCCCGTCAGTCTGCAAGGCGTGACCGATGTGACTCATGTTAATGCCACGCCCCATGCGTTACGACTCTCTGCCCGCTGGGGTGTCGACCTGAAAAAAGTCCGCGGCAGCGGGCGCGGGGATCGTATCTCTGTTTCTGATCTGGAAAGCGCGATCCTTGCCGCCGGCGGTCGCCTGGCCTCCCCGACGCCCCCCGTTCGTCGCAGCAAAGCGCCCCGCTCGCATGCCGATGACAGCCAGGTATCGGCCACCCCGCTGGCGCGCCGTCTGGCCGGCAAGCTGGGTATCAATTTGCATGACTGCCGAAGCAGCGGTTCACGCGGCCGGGTGAGTCGCGATGATGTGCTGGCCGCGGCGTTGTTACTCGACGAGCACCCGCAGACCAGCCCGGTACAGGAGAGTACCCCGGTACCCTATGAAAGCATCCCCATGTCCGGTATGCGCCGGGCTATCGCCTCTCGCCTGCAAACGTCCAAGCAACAGTCTCCCCATTTCCGTTTGAGCGTCGATCTCGATCTGGAAAGACTGTTAGCGCTACGTCAGGAAATTAACCGCGAAGTACCCGGCGTCAAGATTTCGGTTAATGACCTGCTGGTGAAGGCCTGCGCCCTGGCGCTGGTGGCCGTGCCTGACGTCAACATCCAGTTTGATGAAGCGACACAAAGTATCCGCCGCTTTGCGGATGCCGACATTTCAGTGGCCGTTGCGCTGCCTGCCGGGCTAATTACCCCTATTGTTCGCTCGGCGAACCGGAAATCAATTAGCGACATATCGAACGAAATTCACTCGCTGGTGACCAGGGCCAAAGCGGGCACGCTGAAGCCGGAAGAGTTCCAGGGGGGGACCTTTAGCGTGTCAAATCTGGGGATGCTTGGCGTCCGGCAGTTTGACGCCATCATCAATCCACCGCAAAGCGCAATCCTCGCCATTGGCGCCGGCGAAATGCGGGTGGTAGTACGCGACGGGCAAATCGTCGCGCGCCAGCAAATGACGGTATCGCTATCCTGCGATCACCGGGTTATCGATGGCGCGGCAGGTGCGGCTTTTCTCCGGGAACTCAGGCGACTGACGGAAACCCCAACCTTGCTGTTTATCCAGGAGACGAGCTATGCACGATAAATACGATGTGCTGATTATCGGCGGTGGTCCTGGGGGATACGTGGCCGCCATCCGTGCCGGCCAGCTAGGGCTTCGTACCGCATTAGTGGAGAAACAACATCTGGGCGGCATCTGCCTGAACTGGGGATGCATTCCAACCAAGGCGCTGTTGCATGGCGCTGAGGTCGCGCACAGTATCACCCATGCCAGTCAGCTGGGCATCAGCGTGGGTGAGGTGAACATCGATCTGCAGAAACTGGTGCAGTTTAGCCGTACCGTATCGCAACAGCTCACCGGCGGGGTGGCGTACCTGTTGAAGAAAAATGGCGTGCAGGTCATTGATGGCACCGCGCGGCTGCGCGGCAAGGAGCAAATAACGGTCGAGGATGCCCGAGGGGAGACGCGCGATTACCGGGCCGATCACGTGATCCTGGCCACGGGCGCCCGACCACGCGCATTACCAGGCATCGCGCCAGATGGCGAATATATCTGGACCTATTTCGAAGCGCTGCGGCCTAAGCTATTGCCCAGGTCGCTATTAATCATCGGTTCAGGGGCGATTGGCGTCGAGTTCGCCAGCCTTTATAACGATCTGGGCTGTAAAGTGACGCTGGTCGAGCTGGCGTCGCAGATTTTGCCAGTGGAAGATGCCGAGGTGTCTGCAGCAGTGCGTAAGTCATTCGAAAAACGCGGTATTCAGATCCATACCCAGACCCTGGTGACGCAAGTACAGCTCACCGGGACCGGGGTGCGCTGCACCATGAAAAACACCGGCGCCGAATATTCTCAGGACGTCGAACGCGTGCTGCTGGCGGTTGGCGTACAGCCGAATATTGAAGATCTGGGGCTGGAAACGCTGGGCGTCGAGTTAGACCGCGGTTTTATCAAGACGGACACCGCTTGTCGCACTAACGTATTCGGGCTGTATGCCATCGGCGATGTAGCCGGCCCGCCGTGCCTGGCGCACAAGGCCAGCCACGAAGGCGTGATCTGCGTTGAGACACTGGCTGGTGTCGAAGGCGCCCACCCGCTTGATCGCGACTATGTGCCCGGTTGCACGTATGCCCGGCCCCAGGTTGCCAGCCTGGGCCTGACGGAATCGACGGCCCTGGCCAGGGGACGGCCCGTCAGGATCGGTAAGTTCTCCTGGCAGAATAATGGTAAGGCGCTGGCCAGCGGCGAGACAGAGGGTTTTGTGAAGACGATTTTCGATGCTGAAACCGGCGAGTTGCTGGGCGCGCATATGGTTGGCGCACAGGTCACGGAACTGATCCAGGGGTTTGGCATCGCCCGTCACCTGGAGGCCACAGATGAAAGTCTCCTGTCGATGATCTTCGCGCATCCAACACTTTCCGAAGCGATGCATGAATCCATCCTCGCGGCCTGCGATCAACCATTGCATCAATAAGAAATAAGGGAGGCGATAGCTGCGCGATACGGAGTACGTTGCCCGTTATCCCTCCCGCACGCCCCGGCAGAAGATCCACCAGAACGGTTACGGCAGGATCTATTGATCTGAAACGCTAAACGCCAGGCGTAAATTCTGTATGTTTAGTAGACAACTCAACGACAGGAGGAGCGCTCTATGACACAGCACGAACGGTTTTGCCAGGCCTGCGGAATGCCGATGTCCGCACCCGATGCGCAAGGGGCCAGCGATAAATATTGCGCGTATTGCAGCGACAGCGACGGTAATCTGAAATCCTGGGAAGAGGCCGTATCCGGTCTGGCGGCTTTTCTCGACTCCTGGCAAAAGGTGGGCGTAGCGGAATCACGGAAACGGGCAAAACGTTACCTGACGGCGATGCCTGCCTGGGCGCACAAAGCGGACGAGTAATTTGCCCGGGCGCCGGGAAGAAATCATTCCGGGGGACAGACCGCCATGCCGACAACGATGCTATAACGTTTTTGTACGCCATCCGGACGGGAATAAATGCGCGTTTGTGGATGGCGACCTGCAGGCAGGAGCATGCATGGATGGGTTCTTCATGCGGATGAAATAAACGCCTGGCGTTCTCCCTCTTGTCAGGATGCGTTATTGCCTGGTTTTTTAAGGGTTCGGTTTCTGTATTTAACCCGGCACTTTTCACGTCATACAACATATTGATGTGATGAATCTCTCATTTCAACGACACCAACTGGACAGTAAGTTATCGCGTGTGTTAGTTATTTAATCACGCAAGAGAACAGATTTAATTTAAACAAAAGTTAAACCTTTCTCACTTTGCTAAAAAATTGCATTGATAATGCTTTGGATTCCCGAACCATTATCAAAAGGGTATGTGAACAGAAAGCCCTCAGAGACGCGAGTCTCTGAGGGCTTTTTTTTGTTTTTTATCTCAGGAGTAAATAAATGTCTAAAGAACGTCGTCTCTCAAGAATATTCGCAAAAGATGGTAAATCCGTGACCTTAGCGCTGGATGGCTACTATTTTTCCACGAAAACAAATGGTATTGATAATACGATAAATCAGCTCCCTGCTCTGGTGGAACACGGCCTGGATTGCGCGCTCGTCACGTACGGCATGTTGAAGAATTATCGTGAAGCGCTGAACAGCGTTCCCGTTGTGTTACGCGTCGACAGCACGG
Source organism: Klebsiella sp. JB_Kp042 (assembly GCF_040065275.1). Lineage (NCBI taxonomy): Bacteria > Pseudomonadati > Pseudomonadota > Gammaproteobacteria > Enterobacterales > Enterobacteriaceae > Klebsiella > Klebsiella sp. JB_Kp042. Next base: position 1,112 of record NZ_JBEAJL010000040.1, on the reverse strand, counting down.
TCAGTATCTTTGACAATACCGTTCCCGATACTACCCCCGTTTTTTCCGTCGAAGATGCGCTTAAAGTCGCTGCCGAGGGAGTGGTCTGCATGACCTTCCCCGGCGCCTTCAATGAAGAAAAAACCCACATTATGGCGATGCAACTCGCGCAGGCAGCGGATCGCTGGAACGTACCGCTGATTGTCGAATCGCTCCCGTATGGTTATCCCGTCACCAGCGATGACTCTAACAATCCGGCGATCATCGCTGCATCGGCCCGCGCAGCGGTGGAGCTGGGCGCGGACGTCATCAAAACGCGTTTTACCGGTTCACCAGAGGACCGACTGATCGTTGAAGCTGCTGGCGTGCCGGTGCTTGCCTTAGGGGGGCCAAAAACCGGCATCGATGGTTACTTCAAATTTGTTCAGCACTGTATGCAGATGGGTGCGAAAGGCGTGGCTGTGGGACGAAACATTACCCAGGATCCGCAGCCGGCGAAAGTGGTAGCAGGTCTGAATGCCATCATCCATGAAAACGCAACAGCGGAAGATGCATACAGCCTCTACATGGCTAAATAACATCGGAAATTAATATGATTTTAAATAACACCATCATCCCTTCCATCAGGAAGTATAAATACTTTGAGAAAGCATTATCCTGCCAGTCAGAATATGTGCTGCTATCCGAAGCGAATATCGGCAATCTGCAGTCGCTAATTGGCAAATGCCATCAAAGCGGTAAGAAAGTCCTCGTTCACCTTGAATTACTGGGTGGTTTCAAACCGGATCAGGCGGGGATCAATCTACTGAAAAATTATTACAAGGTTGATGGTGTTATTTCTTCCAATCTCTCCGCGCTACGCTACGCCAAAAAAGAGGGATTGCTGACCGTATATCGGGTTTTACTTATCGATTCGCGATCGCTTGATCAGTCGCTCGATATTGTTAAACACAGTCCACCGGACGCAATTGAAATCTTACCTGCTGAATATGCCTGCCAGTGTCTGGAGTTGATTAGCCGAAATTTGAAAGGCTTTGATGGGCTTTGTTGAATAAATAAGATTTCGTGCGAACGACCCTGTAGCTGGCTGGATTTTCAGGCAATACGCACGCTTTCTGGCATCCCAGCCTTTG
>NZ_JBEAJL010000039.1:0-14573 GCF_040065275.1 Klebsiella sp. JB_Kp042 | reverse complement strand
ACAACCCGCTACGGGGGAGACTTACCCGAAATCTGATTTATTCAACAAAGCCCAAGTCAGCCACTGAACCTGAAATAACAAGGGGGCGAGGGCCCCCTTCCCCTCCTCTGTAGCCCTCTATATACATCTTTTACGCCTTTTCTTGTTTGAGATAATAAAACCAATAAGAAAACAAATTGTTTATATGGTGAAATTATGAGTACAGCGCTTTCTGTCCTTGAGTCTTTTGCTTCGAACACCGGTATCGACCACAGCAAATAGATGAACGTCATCCATGCAATCGTGGCCGAGTGCGAGAAAGGGATCGCGTTCATGCACCAGGTTCACGACTTCACTTATGGCGACGAACGTCACTGGAAAAAGTGTTTAAGATTTGTACTACGTACATTGGAAGTGGAAATTATTTGGTAGGGATATAAGATCATATCCCTAAGCTCTTTTAAGAAAAAATTTCTTAATAACCTAATGTAATTTAAATCCTTCCTCCAACCCCTTTAAATTTTTCGATAAACGCCCCAATTTTTTGGAATACGGTCTGCTTTTTCGTTTTGTACTGAGGATTCAGTGGACTGAGTTTTGGTAGCGTCTCATTTAACTCCGTCCCATTTTCGGTAGCATATTCCCGTTTGAGTGATGTACGGATATAGCGCCTTGCCGCCTCTTCATTGAGGTTTTCTTCCTTAATCAACGCTTCCGCTTCCCGTTGCTGTTCACGCTGAGCATAGGTAAAGAATGCATCAATGATACTGGCCTTATCCGGCATGTCATCAAGGTTAGTTTGCTGAATAAAGTCAACAATCAGACCTTCTTTGGCACGGTTGCCCAGACTTGAGCGGATTAAGCGCCTGACCTCTTCAGTCAGGGCTTCTTTACCCTTTTTCTGACGGTTGTGGTCAAAAATCAGGCCCAGAATGTAGTCCAGGTTAATCTCTTGCGACTTGAGCAGGTCAATTTCAAACACCACGTCATCCCAGTCCGTGGTTGATGTATCCCTGTCGTTTGCTGCTTTTTCACGTCGCTGCCAGTCCCGGATATCATTGTAAGCTGAGCGGTAGTCCTGAACTTTACGTTCGGCAGGGAGGCGAATGGTTTGTAATTCAGCAAATTTTTCATCATCCACGTAGTGCTCTGCTTTAAAGGTTTCTACCGCTTCCGGGTCACTAATATCAACATTCTGCAGGGCTTTCAGCGTGGCAAATTCATCGTAGTTTTGCAGGATGTTTTCTGCCCGCAGATATTCACCAAATAGTTTGACGAAGGCTTTTTTCTCTTTTTCACTGTCGATACTGGCAGGGTCAGGGAAACGCTGCTCCAGCTCCGAAACAATAGACATAAAACCTCGTTTAGCTTCGCCGGTTGCCGCATCGCTAAAGCCCTGCATGTACTCTTCGTAGCTTTTTTCCAGTACCACATTCTTGGTGTTTTTGTCGCCAAAAAGTGTAATGGCATCAATGGTGGGACGCTCCAGGTCCCTGAAAGTCACGATATTGCCGAAGGTTTTGGTTGCATCATAGATACGGTTGGTGCGGGAAAATGCCTGCATCAGGCCGTGATAACGCAGGTTTTTGTCAACGAACAGAGTGTTAAGCGTCGGGGCATCAAAGCCGGTTAAGAACATTCCCACCACGATGAGAAGGTCAATATCCTGATTTTTCACTCGTTGAGCTAAATCGCGGTAGTAGTTCTGGAAGCCGTTACTGTCGGTACTGAAATTGGTTTTAAAGTGGTTGTTATAGTCATCAATGGCTGAATCCAGGAATTCCTTTGCGCTGCTGTTCATTGCGCTGGTATCAAAGCTTTCGTCGGTAATATCACCAATAGCGCTTTGCTCTTCATTTGCAGCAAAGGAGAAGATGGTTGCAACCCGAAGGCGTTTATAGCTGCCTGATTTTTTTGCTGCTTCTTCCTGTAGCATTTTAAACGTCGAGTAATAAGCTTTTGCCGCTTCCACACTGCTAACTGCTAACATGGCGTTAAAGCCCTTAGCTCCCGGGAAGGTTCGGTGCGTTTTCTGACGGAAGTTATTGATGATGTATTGCGTTATTTCCTGGATACGTAGTGGGTGCAAAAATGCCTGTTGGTTTTCAGCCGCGCTGAGTTTTTTCTCATCAGTTTCCGTTTCAAGAGACTTAAACCGTGGGCGGACATCGTTATAGTCCACCTTAAACTTCAGCACCTTTTCATCACGAATTGCATCAGTAATTACGTAAGAATGTAATTCACGCCCGAACACGCTGGTTGTAGTTTCTGCTCCCAGTGCGTTTTCCGGGAAAATAGGAGTACCGGTAAAACCAAACTGATAAAAGCGTCTGAATTTCTTTTTGAGGTTTTTCTGGGCCTCACCAAACTGGCTGCGGTGACACTCATCAAAGATAAACACCACCTGCTGCTGATAGACGGGCAGGTCAGCTTCGGCTTTCATCAGATTATTGAGTTTCTGAATGGTTGTGACGATGATTTTGTTATCGTCCTTATCCAGGTTTCTTCTGAGGCCTGCTGTATTATCCGAACCATTGACACTGTCCGGAGAGAAGCGCTGATACTCCTTCATGGTCTGGTAATCGAGGTCTTTCCTGTCGACCACGAAGAAGACTTTATCGATAAAGTCCAGCTCAGTAGCCAGACGTGCGGCCTTAAAGCTGGTCAGGGTTTTTCCTGACCCGGTGGTATGCCAGATAAATCCACCGCTTTCGGGTTTTGACCAGTTCTTCGCTTTAAAAGAGCTGTTGATTTTCCATAGAATGCGCTCGGTGGCGGCAATCTGATAGGGACGCATGACCAGCAGTGTCTGGCTGCTATCAAACACGCTGTAATTAAACAGAACATTCAGCAGGGTATGCTTCTGGAAGAAAGTGGCGGTAAAGTCCTTCAGGTCCTTTATCAGGGTGTTATCCGATTTCGCCCAGTTCATGGTGAAATCAAAGCTGTTTTTATCCCGCCTAGTGGTACTGGCAAAGTACCGAGTATCGGTTCCGTTAGATATCACAAACAGTTGCAGGTATTTAAACAGGGAGTTGTCGCTGTTAAAGCTTTCCTTACTGTAACGGTGTATCTGGTTAAAGGCTTCACGAATCGCCACGCCGCGCTTTTTGAGTTCGATTTGCACCAGCGGCAGGCCGTTGACCAGAATCGTAACATCATAACGGTTAGCGTGTGAGCCGGTCTGTTCAAACTGCTGAATGACCTGCACCTTATTGCGCAGCAGGTTCTTTTTATCTATCAAATAGATGTTTTCCAGACGACCATCATCAAACGTAAAATCACAGATATAGTCGATATGGATTTTACGGGTTTTGTCCAGGCTGCTGTCACTGGGGCTGTCCAGATATTGCTCTGTGAAGCGCCGCCATTCACTTTCGTTAAACACCACACCATTAAGACGCTGAAGCTGGTCCCGCACATTCGCCAGCATCGCAGTCGGTGACTTAACGGAGATAAACTCATAACCCTGATTAAGAAGGTCCTGAATCAGCTCCCGCTCAAGGTCCGATTCGCTCTGGTAGCTGTCGCCAGTATCCTGAACTTTAGTGTACCTATCAAGGACGATAAAGTTATTGGATTCAGCAATGGTGTGTATCTGTTGTGTCATGGTGCATCCTGTGCGTCATCTGGCAAAGTCCGGAAGGGTATCAGAAGCATCTTCCGGCATTCGTAAAGCCTGATACCGGGCGGGTGAGAACAAACCCTGCCGGTATCAATGGTCCGTCAGTTGCTGGCGGTTTCTGGTCTCGGGAAGCTGAACAGCAAGTCACGATAGTATTCGTACTGTTTTTGTCGTAGCTCGATTTCGCGAGGTAGGCCTTCACTGATTGAACTGGTCAAAGCATCGAATTTTTCGAGGATGGCAACCACACGGTTTTGCTCCGCGAGTGATTTACTGGGATCGCTCGGGTAAGGTACGATAATCTTCGTTTTCCTGATGTTGTCATTATAGAGTCTGTCTATTGTTCCACCTTCTGAAACAGCCCACTTGGCGATTTTATAGAAGTGCCAGAGATACTTATTAGTAACAATACTTTCGTCGTTTTCTAGCCAGACAATATTGCTATCCTGAAAATAAGCAGGCTCTCCGTCATATATAACCGTACGCCCTATGGTCCCTGATGCAGAAATTAGAACATCACCTTTTTTTGGAAAGGAGTACTTGTTCTTGTAAGCCTCAAATACATCCCTGGAAATAAATGCATTCGCTTTCTTTCCAAATGTGCCAATTTTATAGAATGGCACATCCCCTTCAGGCAGAGTCTCATTCTTGAGGATGCGCTTGCACATCCTTACATCACCAATATCTCCCAGCGTCTTCCACTCAACCTCACCCTTTTCAAAACTAAGCAATTGGTCAAGATAGTAGTTGTACTGTTTTTTACGCATGGTAAGTTCAGCTGTAAGTTCAGCTGTAAGGGCAGTGAATTTATCCAAAATTCGGACGATTTCAGACTGGATGGCAAGGGACTTGTCCGGTTTATTCGGACAAGGTATAGGGATTTTGAATCCTCCCATTACTGCTGAGTTCAAGTTGTTGATGGTTGAGCTATTCAACATTTCATCGAGATATTTTTGAAAAATATCACTTGTTAAAACGTGAAATAAATAACGCGGATTTAATTTTTCATCGCATCTGACAACACCCATAAATCCGCCAAAGTAGTAGTCAATATCTGATTCAATGTAAGCAACTTTTCCAACATGTTCACGGCTACCACTTGCTGCGCTTATCAGTATGTCGTCCTTATATAGTTTTTGCGAATCCTTTACTTTGGTGTCAAACTTCACCACTTTGACATCATTTAAATTTAAACAATTACTAGACAAAGTGATATTGTTAGCACGAAGGACCCTGTAACCTTGACCATCTGCGCTTTCATTCGATTTGCTGTAAGTTAAACCACGTATATACTTCGCGACTTCTCCCAGAGTCTTCCACTCAACAACAACTCCATCTAGCAATTTGTCTAGATAACTCAGCTTGCTCATGACTGCACCTCACGGCCTTCAATTTCAGCCACAATTACATCGATATCTTTACGTAACTGATCGATTTTGCCGACGGTGATTTTCAGTTCAGTATTCAGTTCAGAGATATCAATTATTTCGCGGGTATTCATGGCTTCGACGTAGCTGCTGACTGACAGGTTATAGTTATTGGCGGCAACTGTTTCATGAGGGACAGTTTTCGCCAGATGGTCGGTATCTGCTTTGCTGGCAAAGGCCTGCATAATCTGTTCGATATGGGCATCGGTCAGGATATTGTTGTTAGTCTCTTTTTTGAACAATTCGCTGGCGTCAATAAACTGAACTTTTGTATCTGTTTTATGTTTAGACAACACCAGAATGTTTACGGCAATGGTGGTGCCAAAGAACAGGTTCGGTGCCAGTGAAATCACGGTTTCTACATAGTTGTTGTCGACCAGATACTGGCGGATTTTCTGTTCTGCTCCGCCACGGTAGAAAATACCGGGGAAGCAAACTATTGCTGCACGCCCCTTAGCAGACAGGTAGTTAAGCGCATGAAGCACGAACGCAAAGTCAGCTTTTGATTTTGGTGCCAGCACACCTGCCGGAGCGAAACGCTCATCGTTAATCAGGGTCGGGTCGTCACTGCCAATCCACTTAACTGAGTACGGTGGGTTAGAGACGATCGCGTCAAACGGTTTTTCATCGCAAAAGTGAGGCTCAGTCAGGGTATTCCCCAGTCTGATATCAAATTTGTCGTAGTTGATATTGTGCAGAAACATGTTCATACGCGCCAGGTTGAACGTCGTATGGTTGATTTCCTGACCAAAAAAGCCTTCTTCGATGATGTGGTTATCAAAATGTTTTTTCGCCTGCAGCAGCAGTGAGCCCGAGCCTGCAGCAGGGTCATAGATTTTGTTGACGTGAGTCTGACCGTGCATCGCAAGCTGAGCAATCAGCTTAGAGACATGCTGAGGTGTGAAGAACTCCCCGCCAGACTTACCGGCATTCGCCGCATAGTTAGAAATCAGGAACTCGTAGGCATCACCAAACAGATCAATCTGGTGCTCGTTAAAATTCCCCAGCTTCAGCCCCTCCACGCCTTTCAGTACGGCGGCAAGACGGCTGTTTTTATCTTTGACGGTGTTCCCCAGTCGATTGCTGGTCGTATCGAAATCGGCGAACAGGCCTTTGATGTCGGCCTCGGACGGATAGCCGTAGGCAGAGCTTTCAATAGCAACGAAGATACTGTTTAAATCAGCATTCAGCCTGTCGTTGGTGTTAGCTTTAGCGGCAACGTTGCAGAACAGCTGGCTCGGGTAGATGAAATAGCCTTTAGTCCTGATGGCATCGTCTTTGATGTCATCGGTAATGATGCTGTCATCAAGTGCAGCATAATGTATGCTCTCATCCCCTGCTTCCATGTAGCTGGAAAAATTCTCACTGATGAAGCGATAGAAAAGTGCACCGAGTACATACTGTTTAAAATCCCATCCATCCACTGAGCCCCTGACATCATTGGCTATGGCCCAGATTTGACGGTGTAGCTCTGCACGCTGCTGAAGGCTTGTCATCTTGTATCCTGTTGTATGATTCTTAAGTACTGTTATTGGCCCGATTTTATCGCAATTTCATATTGATGACAGGTTTTGTATGTCATGCGTTGCACTGAGAGTTCGTTTGCCCGGTTGTGTAGCCAACGCTCTTTCAGTCAGGCCAGTAGAAACGTTGCGCTGACGATAAATACTGAAGCCCGATACTATCGGGGCTGAACGTTCAGTCGGTGAGAATTTCTTCATCCGTATCTATTGTGGATGGTGATGAATCTATTTTTGTTGTAAGAAATACCCGATTCAGTAGTCTTTGCTTTAGGGCGTTTCTTCGCTCATTGTAGAATTCCTGGAAGCGACTGAACTCAATATTTTCATCTGAAACTAACAGCATTGATGGAGTATAGTTGTTTGATGAGTGAGATAGCCATTGTTTCAGGGATGTATTCTGTTTACTTGTATTCTGAGAGTGATTCAGTAAATGAAGGTTAGGTATGGTGTCCCAGTGTCCCGGATTTTCGTAAAAGCTGAGTTTCTCCGGTGAATTCACAATATAATCTAATTTTTCAAGATATTTATTTGAAAAATGATTTCTTGGATGAAGGTGATCAATATGAAACACCTCGGTCGGATTCATTTCAGGGAACAGAAGATGCAATAGTGCGCGGCAGCGACCTTCGCCATATCTGATATTGAGAAGGCTTTCGATGTATTCGTCGTCAAATCTGAGGTCCTTATTCGAGCCTTTGTACCTGTCAATAATTTTCTCAAGAGGAAAATGAACATCTGAAAGACTATTCTTCATTACGTCTCTGATGCTCGTGAGTAGCGCATCTGCCTGGCTTCCAAAGATCCCTTTCAGAAGTACCATGTAAAACCACTGGCTAATTACTGAGCGTTCATTGTGGTTTTTATTCAGGAGATTAATCGTTGTATATAATGGGTGTCCATTGGTTTGCTTTTTGTAAAGCCAGTAGACCACAGGAATGACTGCATTTTTAGATATCAGTGACTGTGGATTGATGCCGAATCGCCTGATAAGAACAAAAGTCTCCTTGATACAGGATTTTATTTCAGACCATTGTTGTTGTATCTTACCGACCTCTTCTGAAGTGAAATTTTTTACTTTGAACCGGACGTCAGAGTCAATAAGCATCAGGCTGGTTTTTAAGAACCAGTCTCTTTCAATATAAAACCCCATTTCATTATTCTGATAAATGTTTTTTGTTAGTTCATCCAGTTCTCTTCTGAAATCACCCTGCCAGTGTGCTACAGCTATTGACATCAGTAAGTCGGAGAACTCAAGTTTTGTCCCCCCGCTATTCGTGCGGATGAAAACATCCAACACATGATCAATGTCCTGGCTGCTCTCATTGAAGTAGTGGATAAGATTCTCAGTTCTTATCTTGGTATAAAGTTTAAGCAGGGTTTTTCTGGAGAATTCACTGGAAATGAGTCCTCTTTTTTCGAGTTCTGGTACGACAACTTTAAATAAGATATCATCCGGAGAATCAATTTGCTCGTATTTGAATATTTCGTGAAGGCAGAACCAGTGATGTTTGTTATCGGTAAGTGAATCAGTGTATTGCTTGTCGGTGAGGAACCTGAAGTTGTACTTCATCATGGGCTCATCGTCTGAGTCAAGTGGCGCTGTTAAATCGACGTAAAGCTTTCTGGGCGGCAGGATGCGATCATCCTGTGCCGAAGGCCACCACACCCGGGGTTGTTTATACGCATACGTTCCACACAGTCCAATATATAAAGATGTGAGACGCTGCTGACCATCAATCACCGCCTTAAAATCATGAAATCCCGCATTTGTTGGTACACATGGGTTTTCTTCATTAAATCGCTGACAGTATTCTTTCAGGAACTCATAAAATTTGTAATCGTTTTTAATACTGATACTACTGATATCCCACATCATGAAAGAGTTTATCGGGTAGTCTCGCATGATGGAATCAAATAGCAGACATATTTGCCTGCTGCTCCAGACAAACTTTCGCTGAATTGCAGGCAGAAGGTAGTGGCGTAAATTAATCGAATCTATCGCTTGTTTTATCGTTATTGCTTTTTCATACTGGCCAGCCATCATAAACCTCATGTGTTATATTAACTGGCTGATTTTAATCTAAAGAGTGTAACGAGTACAGTATTTGCACAAGCATAATTTATGCAGTGGAAAAGCTGACTGCTCGGCTTGTGTTTTTCGTTCGTGTAGACTCGCATTGCGGATGCACAAAGTGATGAAACCTGTCTTGCTATGTTTTACCAAGGTTAACAAGAAGTCCATGCTTTATCTTCTCGCCATCTGTTATGTCTGCCAGGTCATTACCAAACGTTACGCTGGCAGCTTTGTGACGCGTGATTTGGGGGGAATGAAGCGTGGCTACGCGTACAGACTCCCAGGCGACATACTAATTAACGCGTTGACATTGGCGGTCACTAATTGAGGATTTCTATAAGAACTCGTTGATCGCCCCTCTTCCCTACCCACCAACCTCATACACTCCAGGCGCGGCAAGGCTTTTACGCACATAACACCCACAAAAAAACAAATAAATAACACATCAACGAAAAGTCAACGCTTTACCCTGATTTGGTCTCAAAAGTTGACGTTTTGCCATGCCACTTCTTCTATCCCTTAAGCAGCGTACCAGAGACCAACACCCTGCGACGAAAACGCCAAAAACGACTCCTGATACCACCACAAAATAGACACGCTCAGAATGGCTCTCGTTGCGTTTAATGATGGTATAAACAAATTGTTTTATGCTACAAGAATACAACAAAACAAGATAACGAAGAAAAGGAACTGCCATTACCCCACACCCAGGCAATACCCACCTCTGATCCTACCCGCGTAATATGGACACAACCCTAAGCGAGGTTCTGGTTTTCAAATTGTTCCGGACTAAAACCGCCACAGGCACCGTGACGACGCCACCGATTGTAATCACACTCAATATAATTAAACACTGCTGTCCGCATGATTTCCCGGCTGACAAAGTCCTCTCCGTGGTTACATTCCACCTTCAGCGTATGGAAGAAGCTTTCCGCACAGGCATTGTCGTAACAACAACCTCTGGCGCTCATACTCCCCCGCAGATTATGGCGTTTCAGCAAGCTCTGGTAATCCGTTGAACAGTACTGACCGCCTCTGTCTGTATGCACGATGACGTTTTCCGGACGTTTACGCCGCCACAGCGCCATCTGTAACGCATCGCAGGCAAGCCGTGCTGTCATCCGTGAGGACATCGACCAGCCAATGACTGACCGCGACCACAGATCGATAACCACGGCCAGATAAAGCCAGCCTTCACCAGTGCGAAGATACGTGATGTCACCCACCCACTTCTGATTCGGGCCGCTGGCGTAAAAGTCCTGCTTCAGCAGATTCTCTGAGACTGGCAGACCATGTTCGCGGTAACTGACCGGACTGAACTTTCGTGAAGCTTTCGCCCGTAGCCCCTGACGACGCAGGCTGGCAGCCACGGTTTTCACGTTGAACCGGTAACCCTGGGCACGAAGCTCATCCGTCAGGCGTGGCGCGCCATAGCGTTGTTTTGCGTCACTGAATGCTTCCCGGACGACGTTATCACAGACAAGGCGGAACTGCTGACGCCGGTTTACCTGATAACGACGCTGATGCCAGATGTACCAGCCACTACGGGTAACCTGAAGTACACGGCACATGGCTTTGATACTGAACTCAGCCTGATGTTTTTCGATGAAGACATACTTCATTTCAGGCGCTTCGCGAAGTATGTCGCGGCCTTTTGGAGAATGGCCAGTTCCTCATCCCGTTCTGCCAGTTGACGTTTCAGACGGGCGATCTCAGCGGACATTTCCTGCTCGCGTTCAGAAGAAGAGAACTGATTTTGCTGTTTGCTTCGCCAGTTGTAGAGCTGTGATTCATACAGGTTAAGTTCGCGGGCGGCAGCTGCCACCCCAATGCGTTCAGCCAGTTTCAGGGCTTCCTGACGAAATTCAGGAGTGTGCTGCTTGCGTGGCTTTTTGGTGGTTGATGTTGGTTTTGTCATGTGAGTCACCTCTGGTTGAGAGTTTACTCACTTAGTCGCGTGTCCACTATTGCTGGGTAAGATCACTCTTCCTGCCAGGCTACCGAAAAGACCAACCTCATTGCCCCAGGCTACCGACCACATGAAGCAAATCTCGACCACCACCAAAAAGCGGCGAGAGAAAGCCAGTTTCTCTGAACGCTATTCCCCAATACACGGAAGAGAATACCCGGGAAGAAACTCCAGACAAGACCAGGCCAGAACAGTCCCCGGCGCCATATCGTTTACCCACTCTTACCTCGAAAGATAACGCAAATTCCTGATAAGCAGGGAACGCCATTACTTCACATGCGGAGAACGACAACAGACCAGAAACCACATCACCCACACTTCCACCTCTGATGGTAAACGAAAGGAAAAGTGGATTCGCCCCTATATTTCCAGACACCTGTTATCACTTAACCCATTACTGGCCCGCTGCCGCAGATATTCCCGTGGCGAGCGATAACCCAGCGCACTATGCGGATGCCATTCGTTATAATGCTCGAACGCCTCTGCAAGGTTCTTTGCTGCCGTTAACCCGTCTGGTTTGGGCATGATACTTATGTAGTCACGCTTTATCGTTTTCACGAAGCTCTCATCGCGGTGTGTTAATCAACGGGGAGCAGGTCAACCAAGAGGATGACCCACACACTGTTACACAAGGCTTGATGTGGTCTATAAGCTGTTCCACTCCCTCCTCAAAGCACAAAAGTATTTTTATGGCGTAAAAAGCTTCACTTCGCCAGCCCTTCATACTTCGTTTTCATTTCAACCACGATCCGGGCATAAATCAGACAAATTTTGTACTTTGACAACCGTGCGCTACGCAAAATCTGGCGTACTCACCCCCCTAAATTTCTCCAGATTTCACGTAGCGTTACTCAGTAGAGAGGCGCGAAAAAGTTACTTTTTTAAGCACGAACTAGGAAAAGATACCGCCCTACTCTTTTTTACAATATGATAACAAATGGAATAATCGTTATTATTCTAACTGTAAATAGGATGTTGCATACCTCTTGAAGCGATGGAAAAATGAGCATATTTCTCATTATTCCTGAATCCATACATTTTTATTGTTTTTATAGCAAAATACTGAAACCTCGTTTTATTTATTATGTATAAATTTTATAATTAATTGATGTTATTTTATCGATATTGATATTTACCATGGTAGCTATAACCAACGTAATTAAATCATATCCATCTAAATGTGACAGTGTCACGTTTCATGCATCTGGCGAGATCCATTTATCGTTAAAAGAAGTTCATTCCCATAATGAAACCTGAGCTTCTTATTTGCAGATCGTATGTGGATGTCTTTAGGTGCAGGAAGGAAAGTGATGCAAGCATGATAGGCTGACAAACCGGCAAAGGGGCTGCTACTGCTCCATATTCAACAAACCACCCCTGGTAAGTTGAATCCTTTGCCGGTTTTACTGACAATACCAGATAAGTTAACTTTTTCCATCCGATTTTGTCTTCAACATTTTGAATTCAAGATTTTTTCAAAATGGGATGCTTTCAAAGGGCAACAACGGTTTTCAAGTATCTCGGATCATCATTCTTCATAAAAAATAGCTAAATAGCGATTTCACGTATTTCGCCATGAAAAAGACAAGCTATACTGAAGAACAGATTGCGTTTGCGCTGAAAAAGGCCGAAACCGGCACTCGCGTCGGGGAAGTCTGCCGAAATATGGGCATTTCTGAGCCCACTTTTTACATCTATGGACTACCTCCGTTTTGCAAGTAATGAATCTGGTTTGGGGTGTTGCTTACATCTATCCGGCATCAGGAAAATAAGTAATTTTATATCTTACCGACAGTCGCCCTGTATTCTGATACCGTCTAAATGGATCATCCTGACTGACCTCAACGCACAACGCCCGGATCCATTGATGCGCCGGATCGCGATTCCAGGCCATGCTTTTCGTAAAGCATGGTACTTCCAGTGGCATATCCACAATCACCAGATAATCATCTTTGCAGGCCAGACGACGCGGAACCACGGCAATCATGGAAGGGTGTATGAGCCGTCGCGGTAACTGTCACGATAACGTGGTTGCAGAAAACTTTTTCAGTTACTGAACCGAGAGCGCATAAAGAAAAGATCTACGGAAGGCGGGAGAAGCCCGCAGCGAAATTTTTGATTACATCGAAATTTTTTATAACAGTAAGCGTCGACATGGGTCGAGCAATCAGATGTCACCGACAGGATATGAAAACCAGCATTATCAATGGCTCGGAAGTGTTTAGATTATCCGTGGCGATTCAAATGTAAGCCACGTGAGAACCTCAAAAGCACCATCGTACACTAAATCAGTAAGTTGGGAGCATTACCCAAAACTCAAATAGCACTATATACAATCACTTTATTACGCCCCTCTCCCTTTGCTTGATAAAGAGCATCATCAGCATTTTTCAGCAAAAAGTCGATCCCACTAAGGGGATCAGTTTGCGTTGCTACACCAGCAGATATGGTGACACGCAAGTCATTAGTAAAAACAGTACTTTCAATAACACTTCTGATACGCTCCGCAATACGCTCTGCTGTTACCACTGAAGTATTCGGCAGAAAAATAACAAACTCTTCACCACCAAACCGGCAAACAATATCTTCACTTCGGCAGCAAGAATTAATAACATGAGCCAAAGAAATAAGCACCTCATCTCCGACCCCATGCCCGAAGAAATCATTTATCTTTTTAAAAAAGTCAACATCAATAGCAATAACTGAAGCCCCTGAGCCTTGCGTGTAATCCTTTGTTTTATTCGAAAACCCCAATCTATTATTTACACCGGTTAGGGGATCTTTTACTGCCACTTCATTTAGAGTGTTAACCCTTTTCATCATTACCTTTACATTCGTTAAAAGTGCCTTTTTAAGGCGGTCAGCTTCGGCATACCAAGCATTGATACCTTTGATATAAGTCAGCGAGGACTCTATATCTTTAGCATTGGTAGATATAGCAAGATTTTCTAAAGGAATTGAGATTTGGGATGCAATGAAATATGAAACAACTGAAAACACAACTATTATTACAACTAGCAGCACAAGCACATTTTTAGCATAATTAATAAGAATAGTGGTCACGTTGTCAGCATGACTATAAACAAACACATTCCAGTCAGTATTTTTCATATGAGCATAACCAAGAAGATACTTATGCCCCGAAGAAAAAAAGGTACCATCGCCTCTTTCAGACGAAGCTAACTTTGATTTCAAATCATCAGGCATAACCATCGGTCGACCAACAACACTGTTATCTTTATTAAAGATCACATTACCATCATCACTAACGATGGTAATTTCAGTGTCGTCATTAAAAAAATGCCTACTCAAAACATCGCTAAATAAACTCTGTTTTTTTAGATATATAGACCCGCCGATATACCCTATGTAATTACCACTCTTATCATAAATAGGATGTGACAACAAAATAATCAAATTCCCAGCAACTGATTTGTAAGGTTGCGATATAAATGCCTTTTTGCCCTCAATAGCCAATTTACTGACACTTGAGTTCAAGTGAACACCAACTAAATCAAGTGATTCTGGAGAAGTTGCCAGAACAACAGCGCCATTACTAACAACAATAACTGAATTAAACATGCCGGACTGCAATCTTAGCCTATCAGCCTCATTTTTAAGATATTCGACATCAGTCGTTGATTCAATTTTCTTAGCACCATATGCTAGTTCGCCCTGAGCCATTTCAATATAACTGCTCATTACATCCGACATTTTCATAGCGTACGATGAATTAGCATCAAGCAAATCTTTTTCTATATTTTCGTGTTGATAAAACATAATGACAACTATCATAAAAATAGAAGTCAAAAAAATACCACCAACGGACAAGGTTATGACTATCGGACGAAGGTGAGGCTTTTTAATTCTCATAAAAATACACTCCATATAATTAAAAAATGCCGCATTTACCATAGCAGCCGGCTTTGTTGAATAAATCAGATTTCGGGTAAGTCTCCCCCGTAGCGGGTTGTGT
>NZ_JBEAJL010000038.1:0-14722 GCF_040065275.1 Klebsiella sp. JB_Kp042 | reverse complement strand
GTAAGTGACCGGGGTTGAGGGGCGCAGACAACGCATTTGCAGCGTGAAAGGCGCCGGTTAAATTATTTGGCGTCGGTCGCCGTACCGTTCGCATGCCAGGTAAAGACACCGAACTCGAAGCCTTTCAGGTCGCCTTTCTGATCCCACGACAGCGGGCCCATCACGGTGTCTACCGTCGCGCCTTTCAGGTATTTAGCGATTTCCGCCGGATCGTCAGACTGATTCAGGCCCGCCTGCAGCGACTGCAGCGCCGCGTAGGTGGTCCAGACGAAGGCGCCGCTCGGATCCTGTTTCTTCGCCTTGATCGCATCCACGATCGGTTTGTTCGCCGGCACCTGGTCGTAGTTCTTCGGCTTGGTCACCAGCAGGCCTTCCGCCGACTCGCCGGCGATGTTAGACAGGGAGACGTTCGCTACGCCTTCCGGGCCCATAAACTGGGTTTTCAGGCCGGCAGCGCGGGCCTGACGCAGGATCTGGCCCATTTCCGGGTGGTAACCGCCGTAGTAGACGAAGTCGATATTCTCTTTCTTCAGGCGCGCCACCAGAGTGGAGAAATCTTTCTCACCGGCGGTGATCCCGTCGAAGAAGACCACGTTCGCCCCGCCTTTTTTCAGGCCATCCTGCACCGCACGGGCCAAACCTTCGCCGTACTGCTGTTTGTCATGCACGACTGCGATACGCTGCGGCTTCACTTTGTCGAGAATGTATTTCGCCGCAGTTGGTCCCTGGTCGGAGTCCAGACCGGTGGTGCGCAGGATCAGCTTATAGCCGCGCGCGGTCAGCTCCGGCGCGGTCGCAGCGGGGGTGATCATCAGAATGCCTTCGTCTTCATAGATGTCAGACGCCGGCTGAGTGGAAGAGGAGCACAGGTGGCCGATAACGTATTTGATCCCGTCGTTGACCACTTTGTTGGCGACCGCTACCGCCTGTTTCGGGTCGCAAGCGTCATCATATTTTACGATCTGCAGCTTATTGCCCTTAATGCCGCCCTTCGCGTTGATATCCGCTACCGCCTGCTCGGCGCCGGTAAACTCCTGATCGCCGTACTGGGCCACCGGGCCGGACATCGCCCCGACTACCGCGATTTTGATATCTTCCGCCAGCGCCGCGCTGCTCATAACTAAGGCAATACATCCTGCCAGTAACGCTTTACCCTTCATATTCATCCTGAGGCTCCCCATTATTATGGTTTTTGCATTTGTTGTGATGTTGTTTGTTAGCGCATTATTTTGTTTATATCGATAGGAAAAGCATATGATAGCTAACCAACCGGGGGCTGCTCGCGCTTTTGCAGCACACTATGCTAAACATACCGTCATTCTGAGGAATTTGAAACGACTAAATTGCGGGCTATGTAACAGATAAGTGACAAATAAAAAAACCGCGCCAGCATGAACCGGACGCGGTGCAAAACAGGCCCTGATTACCAGCCAGCGGGCAGGTAGCCTACCGCGGACGCTACCGCGTAGACGGCGCTGCAAAGATACAACAACACAATGAAGCATTGGATAAGCGGATGGGTCATCCAGGCCGGACAGGTCCAGCCCGGCGTCAGGTCGCCACGCTGGCGGGCGCCCTTAAGCATCAGGATCGGCATAATCGATAAAATAACGCCGCTGAACACCCCGGCAAAATAGAGCGCGTTGACGAAAGAGACCATACCGCTGTAGGCCAGCACGAACGGCGGGATCGCCACCACCAGCAGCACCATCAAGCGGCGGGCGGGCTGTTCATCATTCCCCAGGCGGAACTGATCGAAGATGTTGGTCAGGAAGCTGCCGCCCAGTCCCCAGTAGGAGGTCAACATCGCGCACAGCGCAAACAGGTTGGCGGAGAAGAAGGCCCATTCGCCAAGCGCCCTGCCCCAGGAGATGGTGGCCACATCCGAAATATTGTCCAGGCCATTAAGCGAGATCACCGACAGCGGCACCAGCGCCAGCAGGGTAAAGGTCAGCGCCATACCGACCATAATGGCTTTAGGCAATTTTTCCGGTTTGTCGGCGAAGCCTCGCGCCATTTCCGGGACGATATACTGTGCCGAGAAGCAGAACGCCACGACGTTGAAGACCGGAACCATATACAGCCAGTTGCCGTCGAGCAGATAGCCCACGCGGGTGGTCTCTTTCAGCAGCGTGGCAATCACCAGCACCGAGATCATCACCACCATACCGATGCTGATAAATTTCTCGCCGCGGCCGATCGCCTTCAGCCCCAGATAAAGCACCCCTGCCGCCGGGACGAAAAACAGCACGCTGCCCAGCGCCGGCGAAATGCCAAACAGGGAGTAGAGCAGCTTGCCGCTGCCGGTCATATAAGCCGTCAATGCGCCGACGCTGTTGACGCAGACGGAGAGGAACATCATCAGCGCGCCAAAGCCGCCGACGTAGCGCTTTGATAATCCGCTGAGCTGCAGATGTTTACGCGTGCGGAGCGTAGATTCCGCGACATAGAGCATGGTCACCGTGGTCAGGCTGCCCACCAGCACCAGCCAGAATAGCAGCGGTAAGAAGCCCGCTTTGCTTGACGCATAGGCGATGGAGAGGACACCCGCGCCGATATTGGTACCGACAATCATCGATACCCCTTCGACGAAGCTCAGAGATTTTGCAGGGACAGCCGTACGTTCCCGGCCGGTGAGGACGGGAGAAAAGGTGGAGTTTTCAGACATAATACTTTCCGTTTTACTCCGGCGGTTTTCTCCGCCGGAAAAAAGGTGATATCAGGGTGATAAACCACTCACGCTGAGCATGAACAGCCGGCTGCGGCTTCCTGTTTCTGTTCGGCTTCCCTGCCGCCGCAGCCCACCGGGAGACGTTAGCTCTTCAGTACGCGCGCCAGAATATCCAGCGCTTTCGAGAACTGGGCGTCCGGAATCGTCAACGGATAGAGGAAGCGGATCACGTTGCCGTAGACGCCGCAGCTCAGCAGCAGCAGGCCGTTCTCCTGCGCTTTCTGTTGCACCTGGCGGGTAAACTCCGGCGACGGCTCGCCAGTTTGCGGATCGTTAAACTCCACCGCCACCATCGACCCCCGACCGCGGACATCGACAATCGCCGGACAGGTGGCGCGCGCCTGGTTGAGCACTTCCTGCAGATGGCTACCCAGCTGTTCAGCGCGCTGGCACAGCTGCTCTTCAGCAATCACATCCAGCACCGCGTGCGCCGCGGCTACCGCCAGCGGGTTACCGGCATAGGTTCCGCCCAGGCCGCCTGGCGCAGGGGCATCCATCACCTCGGCGCGACCAACGACGCCCGACAGCGGGAAACCGCCGGCGAGGCTTTTCGCCATCGTCATCAGATCCGGTTTCACATCATAGTGCTGCATGGCGAACAGCTTGCCGGTACGGGCGAAACCGGTCTGCACTTCATCGGCGATCAGCAGAATGCCGTGGGTATCGCACAGATCGCGCAACGCCTGCATGAAATCGGCTGGCGCGACGTTAAAGCCGCCTTCTCCCTGGATCGGCTCGAGGATGATGGCCGCGACCTGATCCGGCGCAATATCCGCTTTGAAAATGCGCTCCAGGCTTTTCAGCGCATCCGCAGTGGAGATACCGTGCGCCGCATTCGGGTAGACACCGTGATACACCGAGCCCGGGAAGGGGCCGAAGCCGATTTTGTAGGGCGCGACCTTACCGGTGAGCGCCATGGTCATAAAGGTACGGCCGTGGAAGCCGCCGCCGAAAGTAATCAGCCCCGGACGGCCGGTGTAAGCGCGGGCAATTTTCACCGCGTTCTCGACCGCTTCCGCGCCGGTGGTGAAGAATGCCGTTTTTGCCGGCCCGTCAATCGGCGCCAGATCGTTAATACGTTCCGCCAGCGTGACATAGCTTTCGTACGGCACAATCTGATAGGCGGTGTGGGTGAACGCCTGCAGCTGGTCAGCGACCGCGGCAACCACCTTCGGATGACGGTGACCGGTATTTAACACGGCGATACCGGCGGCGAAATCGATCACCTCATTGCCTTCGATATCCCACAGCGTGGCGTTCTCCGCCTTCTCGACAAAGTAGTTACACATTACGCCTACGCCGCGCGGCGTCGCCTGCTGGCGACGTTGATTCAGTTCTGAGCTTTTCACCTGCGAATCTCCTGTCGTGTATGTCACGTTATCGCAACAAATTAGAAACGATGTCGTTTATTTACACAGGAGTTGGCCCTATAATCGAGTACCAATTTTGAATATCTGAGGGATCCAATTGCGTTCGCTGGTGGGTGACCTGGTGCTGGTCCGTCTGCAGGAAGAGCGCGACCCTCTTCTGCACAAACGCTTATACAACGCGCTTCGCTGCGCGATCCTTGACGGTTCGCTGGCGCCGCAAAGCCGCCTGCCGCCGTCGCGGGACCTGGCGGGAGAACTCGGCGTATCAAGAAACACCATATTAACAACTTATGAACAATTACTGGCGGAAGGATATGTGGTTTCCCGTCGGGGAAGCGGAACATTCGTTGCCCAAACCGCGCCTGAAAGTTCATTGACCGCTAATGGGAAGCGGGAAAACAGCAGTATCGCGACATCGACGGCGCACCTTTCACGCCGTGGCCAGCACCTGCTCGGCCAGGTCAGCGCCAGCCCACGCCAGTGGGGAGCGTTTATTCCCGGCGTACCGGACGTTAACGCCTTTCCCCATCCGCTGTTCAGCAAGATCCAGGCCCGCATCAGCCGTCGGCCAAAGCCGGAGCGGCTCAGCTACAGCTGCAACGGCGGTACCCCGGAACTGCAGCAGGCGCTGGTGGATTATCTGCGGGTATCGCGCGGCGTCCACTGTCAGGCAGATCAAATTCTTATCACCGAGGGGATCCACCAGGCGATTGACCTGGTCACTCGCATGCTGTGCGACAACGGCGATCTGGCGTGGGTGGAGGAGCCTTCCTACTGGGGCATTCGCCATGTGCTGGCGATGAACGACGTCCGGGCGGCCCCCATCACCGTCGATGCCAATGGGCTGTGCCCGCCGGAAACGGTTGACGATGCGCCGCGACTCATCTTTGTCACCCCTTCTCACCAGTATCCGCTGGGCGCAGTGATGAGTCTTGAACGCCGTCAGCGGCTGCTGGCGCTCGCCCGCCAGCAGGGCAGCTGGATCGTCGAAGATGATTATGACAGCGAGTTTCGCTTTTCCGGCCAGCCCATCCCCGCCCTGCAGGGGCTGGTGGCCGATGCGCCGGTGGTCTATATCGGCACCTTCAGCAAGACGCTCTATCCCGGCCTGCGCCTGGGCTATGTGGTGATCCCCCGCCCGCTGGTCAGCGATCTGAAGCACGCCCACGCCGAGCTTTATCGCGGCGGCCATTCGCTGATCCAGATGGCGCTGGCGGAGTTTATTACCGCTGGTCACTACTCGGCGCATATCCGCCGCATGCGGCTGCTCTACAGCCGTCGTCGCGCCTTTTTAACCGAGCTGATTCAGCGGCACTGTATGCCCGACGCCCTGTCGGACTTCAGCGATAATGCCGGACTGCATTTGATCCTCAATTTACCGGAGGAGGCGGACGATGTGGCGATCGCCCGCGAGGCCAATGCGCGCCACATTCTGGTGCGGCCGCTCTCGCGCTACTACCTGACGGCGGCGCGTAAGAAAGGATTATTGATGGGATTTGCCAGCCAGCCCGAGGAGCAGATGGCGCCGGCGTTCAGCGTGCTGATAGGCTGCCTGCGGACGCACTGTCCAGAGGTGCTGCGGCCCATGGATGGCGCAGAAAAACAAAACGCCCCAACCTGAGGCGGGGCGTTATCGGGGTGCCTGGCGTCAGGCAGGGGTGGCGTATCAGGCTTCGATCGCGGCACGCAGTTTTTTCATGGCGTTCTTTTCCAGCTGACGCACGCGCTCTGCGGAGACGCCGTAGCGGTCAGCCAGCTCCTGCAGCGTGGACTTGTTGTCTTCGTCCAGCCAGCGGGCGCGGATGATATCCTGGCTACGCTCGTCCAGGCCCTGCATCGCGTCAGTCAGCTTATTCGCCGCCTGCTCTTCCCAGTTGTCGTCTTCGATGCCGTCGGCAAAGTTTGACGTTTTGTCCTGCAGATAAAGAACCGGCGCCATCGGCTGGCTGTCGGATTCATCGTCCGACGACATGTCGAACGTCATGTCCTGGGCCGCCATACGGGATTCCATCTCGCGGACGTCTTTGCTCGACACGCCCAGCTCACGGGCCACCATTTCCACTTCATCCTGGTTGAACCAACCCAGACGCTGTTTGGTTTTACGCAGGTTAAAGAACAGCTTACGCTGTGCTTTGGTGGTAGCGACCTTCACGATACGCCAGTTGCGCAGCACGTATTCGTGAATTTCGGCTTTAATCCAGTGCACGGCGAAGGAGACCAGGCGCACACCCACTTCCGGGTTGAAGCGACGCACGGCTTTCATCAGGCCGATATTGCCTTCCTGGATCAGATCCGCCTGCGGCAGGCCATAGCCCGAGTAGTTACGAGCAATGTGAACAACAAAGCGCAGGTGAGACAGAATCAGCTTTTTCGCTGCTTCCAGATCGCCCTGGTAATGCAGCTTTTCAGCAAGCTCCCGCTCTTCATCAGCCGACAGCATCGGCCAAGTGTTAGCGGCCCGGATGTACGATTCCAGGTTACCAACGGGGGCTAAAGCTAAAGTTTGCATTTCTTTGGTCATTCAAATCCTCTCAATTGATATCTTCTGACGTGGTCTTGTCCCCATCAGGCAACAAGCATGCCAGCATTCATGAGCAACGAGAATATCACTCACATTAGTATCAGACAGTGATTTTATCCACAAGTTCCCTGCAACGGTGTGAATAAATTACGCACAAAATGTGACACCACGATGAAAAAGTGAGGGCAGGAAAAGGAGAACAAGCTTGCGGTATCTTTCCCTGCGAACAGGAACTCATTGCAGCAGGGAAAGATTATATCACGCTTTTTTTAATCGGGAGTAAAGTGACGTAAATGTTGCACTGTCGCCAGCCAGGCGGCCACCCACCCGATCATCGAGCAGACGATCAGCATCAGCAGACACTCGTCAAAGCCTAAGCCGCTCAGCTCAAACTGGGTGCCGAACACCTTCGCCACCTCGGTCACTGCCGACGAGAGGCGCATCACCAGAATCTCCGACAGGATCAGCGATAAAAACGCGCCGGAGAAGCCCAGCATCGCCCCGCCGTAGAGGAACGGACGCAGGATAAAGCCGTCGGTGGCGCCGATCAGTTTCTGCACGTTAATGGTATCGCGGCGGGCGAAGATGCTCAGGCGCACGCTGTTGCCGATCACCAGGAACACCGCCGCCACCATCAGCACGCCGATCATCGCCGACACGCGGCCCACCAGCCCGGTGAGCGAGGAGAGGCGGGCAAACCAGCTGTCGTCCATCCGTACTTCATCGACCCCCTGGATCCGCGATACCCGATCGCGCAGGGTGTTCAGCGCTTCCGTGCTCTGGAAATCCAGCTTCGGCACCACGATGGCGACCGCCGGCAGCGGGTTCTCTTCCAGCATATCCAGGGCGCCGCCAAAGCCGGACCAGTTACGGAATTCACCCAATGCCTCGTCACGTGACAAATAGTTCACCTTGTCGACGCCCTGCTCCGCCTGCAGCTGGCCGACCACCCGCGCCGCGGCATCGTCATCCAGCGTTTTTTCCAGATACACGGTGATCTGCGGCGAGGGATAGTACTGTGACGCCGCGCTGCTGACGTTTTTGTAGACCATGTAGCAGACGCTTGGCAGGGTCAACGAGATGGCGATAACCATCACCGTCAGGAAGGTGGCCAGCGGCGTGCTTTTTAAATCCTGGAGCGCGCCGTGCCAGGCGTAGCGCACCTGCTCGTTGAACACGTTGCTCTTACGCGAGGCCGGGTTAGGCGCCGCTTTCGGCCGTTTTGGCGCATTGCGCCCGCCGCCGCCGCCGCCCGCCGCGTTGCGCAGGCGATCGAACTTGCTGCCGAACTGGCGGATTTGGTTCATTGCGTCGCGCTTATTCACCCCGAATGCCTCCATGCAGATGGCCGTCGCTGAGCGTCAGCACGCGGTACGGACGGCTGGAGATAAGCCCCAGATCGTGCGTGGCCATCAGTACCGTCACCCCGACGCGGTTAAACTCTTCAAACAGACGTAAAATCCCCTCCGAGAGCGCCTCGTCGAGGTTACCGGTCGGTTCATCCGCCAGCAGCACCGCCGGCTTGTTGACCACCGCGCGAGCGATCCCCACGCGCTGCTGCTCGCCGCCGGAGAGCTGAATCGGAAAGTTCTTCGCTTTGTCCAGCAGCCCGACCTTATCCAGCGCCGCCGAGACCCGGCGACGAATGTCATCGCCGCTGGCGCCGGCGATAATCAGCGGGATCGCCACGTTGTCATACACGGTACGATCCATCAGCAAATGGTGGTCCTGGAAAATCATGCCGATCTGGCGGCGCAGGAACGGCACCTCACGGCTCTTCAGGCGGCTGATTTCATGACCGCTGAAGAAGATTTTCCCGGCGCTGGGCCGTTCGATACCACAGATAAGCTTCAGCAGGGTACTTTTCCCTGCGCCGGAGTGGCCGGTCAGAAACGCCATCTCGCCCGGCTGCAGGTGGAAGTTCACCCCCTGCAGCGCTTGTCTCCCACCGAGATAGGCTTTGCTGACTTGTTCAAAGCGAATCATTCTTAATCCTCTCGGGCAAAAAGTGCCTCAATAAAGTCGCCCGCATTAAACGGACGCAGATCCTCAATACGCTCGCCGACGCCAATATAGCGAATCGGAATGCCGAACTGGTCGGCCACCGAGAAGATCACGCCGCCTTTGGCGGTGCCATCCAGCTTGGTCAGGGTGATCCCGGTCAAACCTACCGCTTCATGGAACAGTTTGGCCTGGCTAATGGCATTCTGCCCGGTGCTGGCGTCGATGGTTAACATCACCTCATGCGGCGCGTCGACGTCCAGCTTTTTCATCACCCGGACGATCTTCTTCAGCTCTTCCATCAGGTGCGATTTATTCTGCAGACGCCCGGCGGTATCGGCAATCAGCACATCAACATGGCGCGCCTTCGCCGCCTGAATGGCGTCGAAAATCACCGAGGCGGAATCGGCGCCGGTGTGCTGGGCGATCACCGGGATATTGTTACGCTGGCCCCAGACCTGCAGCTGTTCCACCGCCGCCGCACGGAAGGTATCCCCCGCCGCCAGCATCACCGATTTGCCCTGCTGCTCAAACTGACGCGCCAGCTTGCCGATGGTGGTGGTTTTCCCCACCCCGTTCACGCCGACCATCAGAATAACAAATGGCGTTTTGCCTTCAACATTCAGCGGCTCATCCACTTTGGCGAGGATATCGCCCATCTCTTCTTTCAGCAGACCGTACAGCGCTTCCGCATCGCGCAGCTGCTTACGGCTGGCGCCCTCGGTGAGATGAGTAATGATCTTGCGGGTGGTTTCCACCCCGACGTCGGCGATCAGCAGTTGCTCTTCCAGCTCTTCAAACAGATCGTCGTCGATCTTCTTACCGCGGAACAGGCTGATAAATCCGGAACCGAGATTTTGTTTGGTTTTCAGTAGGCTACGCTTAAGGCGGGCGAAAAAGCCTTCTTTCGTCGGTTTTTCCTGCTCCTGGACCAGCGCTTCCACCGGCGCCTCTTCCTCTGGCGCCGGCACCACCACCGCCGCCTCTTCCGCCGCCTCGGCCGCCAGCGCCTGCGCTTCCAGCTCTTCATCGCTTAACGGCGCGTCCTCTTCCGGCGCTTCCGTCTCCTGAGGTTGGGCGACGACATCCTCTACAGGCTGCTCAGCCACGGCCTCCGCCGCCACCGGTTCGGCGATAACGTCCTCCACCAGCGACTCAACCGCTGCCGGCTGTTCCTCCGCCTTCAGCGGTTCGCTGACCGCAGGCTCCGGCGCGACGACCGGCGCCTCTTCAACCAAAGCAGGCGCTGGCGCCGCCTCTTCTTCCTGCGCGCTGGCAGGCTCCGCGAGGTGGGCCTTTTCGCTTTCGACCACCGTCCCGGTGACTTCGACGACCTCTTCGGCAAACGCCTCCGGGTCCGCTTTCGGCGCGCTCGGCTCAGCAGGGGTTTCCGCCGCCGGCGTCTCCTGGGCAACCGCTTGTTGTTCTTCTACTTTTTGTTCAGTCTCGGTTTCCTGTGCCTGCTCTTTCTGTCCAAAGCCCAGCCAGGAAAAGAAGCCACGTTTTTTCTCTTTTGCCATTTGCGACCACACTCCTCGCTGTTTATTCATGGCGCAGCTTCATCAGAAGCTGAAAAAATGATGAAATTAGTTGGATAGTCTATCACTTAACTTAACTCGCAGCACCGCCCCCGGATTAAGGTTTCGTCAACCGCCGTCGATCGCTAGAATAGCAGGCCGGAAGTTGAGACTTGAGCAGAGAGATGAAAAAACCAAACCACGCGGGCAGCGGCCAGATCCGCATCATCGGCGGGCAATGGCGCGGCCGTAAATTACCGGTGCCGGAGAGCCCGGGCCTGCGGCCGACCACCGACCGGGTTCGCGAAACCCTTTTTAACTGGCTGGCGCCGTCCATCGTTGACGCGCACTGCCTCGACTGCTTTGCCGGCAGCGGCGCGCTGGGGCTTGAGGCGCTGTCCCGCTATGCGGCCAGCACCACGCTACTGGAGATGGAGCGCGGCGTCGCTCAGCAGTTGCAAAAAAACCTGGCCACCCTGAAAGCGGATCGCGGCAAGGTGATCGCGACTAACACCCTCAGCTTCCTGAGCCAACCGGGCACGCCGCATCAGATTGTGTTTGTCGACCCACCGTTCCGTCAGGGGCTGCTGGAGGAGACGCTGCGCCTGCTGGAAACGCAGGGCTGGCTGGCCGACGAGGCCCTGGTGTACGTCGAAAGCGAAGTCGAAAACGGTTTACCGCCGGTACCGGCGAACTGGCATCTGTATCGTGAAAAAGTGGCCGGACAGGTCGCGTACCGTCTTTACCAACGTGAGGCCCAAGGAGAGAACCATGCTGATTAATTTAGGCCGCCTGCTGATGCTGTGCGTCTGGGCCTTTCTGTTATTGAATCTGTTTCAGCCCTTTCCGAAGCCGCTGAATATCTTCGTCAACGTCGCGCTGATTTTTATGATCCTGATGCACGGTCTGCAGCTGACGCTGCTCAAGGCGACGCAGCCGAAGGATGCCCCGCCGCTGGGCCGCTTTGAGCAAATCCGCATTTTTATCTTCGGCGTGTTTGAGCTCGTCGCCTGGCAGAAAAAACTGAAGGCGACGCTGAAGAAATAGTCCTGACAAGGGCTCAGGGATCGGGCGTGAACGCCACGAACGCTGTGCCCTTATAACTCAACATCCCGCGATCGCCGACGCTCAGCGCATGATACTGCGGCGCGTCAAGGCGAAACACCACCTCCAGCCCGCCGTTCTCAGGGCGAAAGCTCGCTTCATAGCGCATCTCGCTGCCCGCAGGCGTCACCGTCTGCTGCCGCGAACGCCGATCGTTAATCACTTTTTCCCGCTTATTACTGACGATCACCCGCTTTTGCAACACCGGCGCGGCGTCGTTCGCCAGTTTTTCGCGGCGCTGCTGCACATAGCGAAACGAAGCCGCCACCACAATCACCGCGACGACCAGAACAAAAAAGAGCGGCATTTTACTCATTAAGGTTACCCATAAAAAATATCAGGAATCAGCATACTGCGACTGGAATAACATTGTCATCTGCTGCGCCAAACCACTACACTGAGTGGTAGCTTCACGCATCCGTAACTTTCCTTATGATAACAGATACAGGGACTTACTATGCTTTGGTCATTTATTGCTGTCTGTTTCTCCGCATGGCTTTATGTCGATGCATCCTATCGCGGGCCGGCCTGGCGACGCTGGGTATTTAAACCTGTCACCCTGATTCTGTTGCTGTTGCTGGCCTGGCAGGCGCCGATGTTCAATGCCATCAGCTACCTGGTGCTGGCCGGCCTGTGCGCCTCACTGCTCGGCGACGCCCTGACCCTGCTGCCGCGCCAGCGGGTGATGTACGCGGTGGGCGCCTTCTTCCTGTCGCATCTGCTGTATACCATCTGGTTCGCCAGCCAGCTGACGCTGTCGTTCTTCTGGCCGCTGCCGCTGGTGCTGCTGGTATTCGGCGCCCTGCTGATGGCGGTGATCTGGAGCCGGCTGGAAGAGATGAAAATGCCGGTGCTGACCTTTATCGGCATGACGCTGGTGATGGTCTGGCTGGCCGGCGAGCTGTGGTTTGCCCGCCCTACCAACACCGCGCTGTCCGGATTCGCCGGCGCCGCTCTGCTGCTGCTGAGCAATGCCGTGTGGCTGGTGAGCCACTATCGCCGCCGTTTCCGCGCCGATAACGCCATTGCAGCCGCGTTTTACTTTGCCGGCCACTTCCTCATCGTGCGCGCGCTGTACCTGTAATTTAGTCCTTGACTCTGGAGTCGACTCCAGAGTGTATCCTACGGCTAATGAGAAAATTATCATTTACCGGAGGGTGCCATGTCGACTCCAGACGCGCAGGATAAAAAAGTCCCACAATTCTCGTCATTCACCATGCGGCCAGCGCCCGCCCCGGCGGAAAGCTGCTGCACAGACCACGCCTGCGCCGCAGAGACCGCGCCTGCCGCCGAAGCGCTCAGCGACGCCCGCTACAGCTGGCAGGTTGCAGGCATGGACTGCGCCGCCTGCGCCCGCAAGGTGGAAACGACGGTTCGTCAGGTGCCCGGCGTCAGTCAGGTTCAGGTGCTGTTCGCCACTGAAAAATTATTGGTTAACGCCGAAGGCGACGTTCGGACTCAGGTTGAGCAGGCGGTACGTCAGGCAGGCTATACGCTGCGCGATGCCGATGCCCCCGCGTCAGAGAAAACTCAAGGCTCGCGACTGCGCGACAATTTACCGTTGCTGACGCTGATCATGATGATGGCCCTGAGCTGGGGGCTGGAGCAGGCCAACCACCCTGCCGGTCAGTTAGCCTTTATTGCCACCACCCTGGTCGGCCTCTGGCCGGTTGCCCGCCAGGCGCTGCGCCTGATCAAGAGCGGGAGCTGGTTCGCCATTGAAACGCTGATGAGCGTCGCCGCCATCGGGGCGCTGTTTATCGGCGCCACCGCAGAGGCGGCGATGGTCCTGCTGCTGTTCCTGATCGGCGAGCGTCTCGAAGGCTGGGCCGCCAGCCGCGCGCGGCAGGGGGTGAGCGCGCTGATGGCGCTGAAGCCCGACACCGCCATTCGCCTGCGCAACAGCGTGCGGGAAACCGTCGCCCAGCGCGATCTGCGCCCCGGGGATGTGATCGAAGTGGCCGCCGGCGGGCGTCTGCCGGCGGATGGTCAGCTGCTGTCGCCATTTGCCAGCTTTGATGAAAGCGCTCTGACCGGCGAGTCGGTGCCGGTGGAGCGTCAGGCCGGAGAACGCGTAGCGGCGGGCGCCACCAGCGTCGACCGCCTGGTGCAGCTGACCGTAATCTCCGAACCGGGCGACAGCGCCATCGACCGCATCCTGAAGCTGATTGAAGAGGCGGAGGAGCGTCGGGCGCCGATCGAGCGTTTTATCGATCGCTTCAGCCGGATCTACACTCCGGCCATTATGGTGGTGGCCCTGTTGGTCGCCATTGTCCCGCCCCTGCTCTTCGCCAGCGCCTGGCTGCCGTGGATTTATAAAGGGCTGACGCTGCTGCTGATCGGCTGCCCGTGCGCGCTGGTCATCTCCACCCCGGCAGCCATCACTTCCGGCCTGGCGGTCGCCGCCCGACGCGGAGCGTTAATTAAAGGCGGCGCGGCCCTGGAACAGCTGGGCCAGGTGCGCCAGGTGGCGTTCGACAAAACCGGCACCCTGACCGTCGGCCAGCCGCAGGTGACCTCGGTCATCGCCACGGCTGAGAATGACGATAACACGCTGCTGGCGCTGGCGGCGGCGGTTGAGCAAGGCTCCAGCCATCCGCTGGCGCAGGCTATCGTCCGCGAAGCGCAGCGGCGTCAGTTGAGTATTCCGCAGGCCAGCGGCCAGCGGGCACTGGCCGGCTCCGGTATCGAAGCCGAGGTCAACGGCAGCCGTATCGTGATCTGCGCGGCCAGCAAAGCCGCCCCGTCAGATCATGAGGCGCAGATCCAGCAGCTGGAGAGCGCCGGTCAAACGGTGGTGCTGGTCATGCGCGGCGAGACGCTTCTCGGCATCCTGGCGCTGCGCGACACCCTGCGCGACGACGCGCGTCAGGCAGTGGATGCCTTACACCAGCTGGGGGTGCAGGGGGTGATCCTTACCGGGGATAACCCGCGCGCCGCGGCGGCCATCGCCAGCGAACTGGGGCTGGAATTCCGCGCCGGCCTGCTGCCGGCGGACAAAGTCGAAGCGGTGATGGCGCTGAATGCCGATGCGCCGCTGGCGATGGTCGGGGACGGCATCAACGACGCCCCGGCGATGAAGGCGGCGACCATCGGCATCGCCATGGGCAGCGGCACCGACGTGGCGCTGGAGACCGCCGACGCCGCGCTGACCCACAACCGTCTGACCGGTTTGGCGCAGATGATCTCCCTGGCGCGGGCGACCCACGCGAATATTCGCCAGAACATCGCGATTGCCTTAGGGCTGAAGGGGATTTTCCTTGTCACCACCCTGCTCGGCCTGACCGGCCTGTGGCTGGCGGTGCTGGCGGATACCGGCGCCACCGTACTGGTAACGGCTAACGCGCTGCGGTTATTGCGTAAGAAGTTGTAGCATAGATACCGGCTTCCCTGCTCGCGCTACGCTTAGCAGGGCTACGGTTACAGACCGTCGGGTAGCCCGGATAAGGCGCTACGCGCCGCCATCCGGGATATTCCC